>NZ_JBYITE010000001.1:0-324699 GCF_057709105.1 Streptomyces sp. bgisy100 | reverse complement strand
CACATCACAGTCCGTCCCACCGAACCGGACACATCAGGAGCGGGCCGCGCAGCAGCGGGCCGCTCAAGGCTTGGCGGACGGCGACACCCAGGCCCGGTACCGCCCGTGCCCCGACAGCGGCGGCAGCGGGACGACGCGCCACCCGCGGGCGTAGTAGGGCGGCGGCACGTTCCCGGTCCCGAGGTGGACCACGGGCCGGCGGCCGGCCACGTCGAGCAGCTCCGCCGGGGTGATGCTGCGGTCGTTCCCCCGGATCTGCCGCGAGGAGCAGCCGGTGCGGAACGCGATCCGGACAGCCTCGTGCCCGCTGATCACACAGGGCGCCCGCACCCCCTGCCGGTGCAGTCCGGCGGCGATCCGGTCGACGGCCTCGCGGGTGACGCGGGCGCGGGACACCATGCTCCGCAGCACCGCGTACTGCACGGCGAGGTGCCCGGCCAGGGCGAGGACCAGCACGCCGACGACCACCGGACGCAGCCCCGGCCGCACCCCGGCCACCATGCTGACCAGGCACAACGCCACCGGCAGGGCCAGCAGGGCGTACATCGGCAGCAGGAAGCGGGGCGCGGCGTAGTCGATCAGCAGCAGATAGGGCACGGCGAGGAACAGTCCGGTGACGACGGGCAGCAGGGCCACGGCCGTGCGGCGGGCGCGGGCCGCGGCGACGACGCCGCCCGCGGCGAGCAGGGGCAGCGCGAACCACCAGGCCGCGGTCGCCGGGTGCCGCCACGGCACCTCGCACGGCCGGCACAGCGAGCGCCCCTCCAAGGCCCGCACCTGGTCGTCGACGGCGAGGTGCAGGCCCATGCCGCCCTGGACCTCGCCGGCCCGCTCCAGCCGGGCGAACAGCCCCCCGTACCGGAGATACGCCTCGATGATCCACTCGGCGCTGCCGACGAGCGTCCCCGCCGCCAGCACCAGCAGCACCACCGGACGCCGCCAGGCGCGTACGCACAGCGCGGCGACGGCGAGCGGCAGGGCCAGCCAGAGCGCGTCCGCGGGACGCATCAGCGCGGTGAACGCCACCGCACAGCCCAGCCCGACCAGGGCACGGCGGTCCACGCGGCCCGGGCCGGCCGGGCGAGCTGTGAGGTCCGGGCCGGCCGGGCCGGCTCCGGCCTGACGGGCCGCGAGGGATCCGTCCCGGCGGGTCCCGACCGGGCCGTCCTCACCGGCCCCGGCCGGGCGCCTCCCCCGGACGGCGCGCAGGAAGCATCCGGTGGCGAACAGCGCCCCGTACGCGACCCACAGGTTGGGCATGGCCTGCGGGCCGTAGTACAGGGTGATCCACAGCGAGGCGAACAGCGCTCCGGCGAGGGCGAGCACCGGGGCGGGCAGCAGCCGTCGCCACACCCACAGCGCGAGCAGGAGGCCCAGGCCGGAGAGCACCGCGAGATACACCCGGAGCGCGGTGACCGACGTGGTCAGCTCGGTGACGGGCGCGACGAGGAAGCTGATGCCCCGGGCGCGCGGGGCGCTGAAGAACGCTGCGGGGGCGTGCGGGCTGACCTGGCTGATGTAGACCGTCTCGTCCCAGCCGAGGCCGATGCCGGGCATCACCAGGACGAGCTGGGCGAGGGTGAACGCGGCGGCGACGGCGGCGAGCAGGGGCAGCGGACGGGGCGCCGGACGGCCGCCCGGACGGGTACCGGATCCTCGCCGGCCGGGGCCGACGGCCAGACTCGCTGGGTGCATGACCGACCTCGCCGTACCTCGGACGCGTGGTCGGCTCCCGGAGGGTGCGGACTCCCACGGCGTGTGCGGATGGGCTCGGCACCACGCTCCGCCGGGTGCACCGGCCGGGCCAGGCGGGAGGGGCAGTCGGCGCAACGTTGCCCTCGAACGGGTAACCGCCCGACGCCGCCGTGCGGCGCCCACGCCGGTGACCGGCCACCCGGCACCGCGCCCGACCACCCCGCGACCGGGTGCAGCCGTGACCGGGCCCGGGTTTCAGCGGTCCTTGCACGGTGAGCGCCCGATGGGGTCGCGTGGTCCGGTGCCGTGCGTCGCAAAGCGCCGAACAGCCCTGGTAGCTCTGCTACCAGGGCTGTTCGGCAACGCGGCGAGTCACGGTGCCGGGCCGCGCGCCCCGGGCGGGCACGGGGCAAGGCCCTCAGCCGGTGACCGGCCGCCCGGTGAAGCGGTGCCACCAGTGGGTGCGGCGCGGGTGCACCGCCCGGCCGAGCCGCCGCCCGAGCAGCAGGTAACCCAGCAGCGCGCCGGAGGTGTTGAGGATGACGTCGTCGATGTCGAACGCCCGGCCGGTGACCAGCGCGCCCTGCACCAGCTCGACCAGGACCATCACGACGGCGGTGGCGACGCCGACCCGCAGCAGCCCGCGGGCGCGGGGCACCAGCACCGGCAGCAGCAGCCCGAACGGGACGCCCAGCACGATGTTGCCGCCGATCTGCTTCACCGTGTCGCGGAAGGCGGGCTGGGAGACGTAGTCGCGGATCGAGTCGCCCGGCTGGAGGTTGCTGTGCGTCAGCGGCTCCGAGGCCGACGACGGGACCAGGGTGAGCTTGGCCAGGACGACCGCGAACCCCACCATCGCGGCGAACGCCACCAGCATCAGCAGCACCCGGACCGCGGTGGGGGTACGCGGTGCCGGAGCGACCGGCCGGGTGTCCTCCCGCTCCACGCCCTGCGGGCGCCCGGTCCACCAGGCGCGGAGGGCACCGCCCCGTCGGGAGGCGTCGTCCCGCCGGGATGCGTCGCCGCTCCGGGACGCCGTCGCCCGCCCACCGCGCGCGCCCGTCCGGTTCCTCCCGGACGCCCCGCCCCGCCCGAAGACCGTGCCCCGCCCGGAGGCCTTGCCCTTCGCCGCGGCCTTGCCCTTCCCGGACGTCGCGCCCTTCCTCGGCGCCGTGTTCCCGGACGTCCCGCTCTTCCCGGAAGCCTTGCCGATCTCGTAGCCGAACAGCACCACTCTGCGTGCCATGAGGTACCCCAAGTCCGGGGCGGGTCCCGTGGTGGGGGCACGGGATTCCGCCGCTGCCATTGCCGGTGTCGCCTCACTCGCGGTTACCCGGAGTCCGGCACGGCACGCGCCCCGCCTCGGCGGGCCCGGGGTTCGGCGGCGGGCCCAGGCGGTCACCCACCCGGACGGCCGAGCAGCGCACACGGACGAGGCGACCGGTCCGGAGGAGCCCCGTCCGGCCGCGGCGCCCCCGTCCGGGGCGCCGCGGCCGCTTGCGGTCAGACGCCGATGTCGCGGCCGTCCCGGCGCCACACCGTGACGACCGACGGGCGCACCAACGTGCCGGGCCCGTCCGGCCAGGCCGACGCGGGCTTCTCGACGCTGGCGCCGTCGACCTCGCCCGGATGCTGCACCGCCACCAGGACCCGCTTGTCCTGCACGATCGGACCGCAGGTCTCGGCGCCCTTGGGGACGGTGAGGAACTGCCGCACCTCGCCGCGCCGCTCCCCGGCCGTCGCCACACCGAACAGCCCGTCGTGGCTGCCCAGCGCGTTGCCGTCGGTGGAGATCCAGAGGTTGCCGTACGCGTCGAACGTGATGTTGTCCGGGCAGGAGATCGGGCTGACGTGTTCCTTGGGGAAGCCGCCGAAGTAGGTGGCCGGGTCCTCCGGATCGCCACACACCAGGAACAGCCGCCAGGAGAAACGCTTCGCCGCCGGGTCGTCCCGCCGCTCGGCCAGCTCCAGCACCTGGCCGTGCTTGTTGCCGTTGCGCGGGTTGACCTCGTCGGCACCGGCCTTGCCCGGCTTGCCGCGGTCGGTGTTGTTGGTCAGCGCGACATAGACCCGTCCGGTGCGCGGGCTCGGCTCCACGTCCTCGGGCCGGTCCATCTTGGTGGCGCCCGCCTTGTCGGCGGCGATCCGGGTGAAGACGTACACCTCCTCGGCGGTCATGCCCGCCACATGGGAGGTGTTGCCGGTCGCCAGCGGGATCCACTCGCCGGTCCCGTCGAACCGGCCGTCCTCCGGGAGCGTGCCGGAGCCGTCGATCTCCCCGGCCGGGCTGTCGCCGGTGAACTTCGCGACGTAGAGGGTGCCCTCGTCCAGCAGCGTGCGGTTGTGCTCCCGGGCGGCGCTGCCGGTGCCCCGCATCATCCGCTTGGCGGAGACGAACTTGTAGAAGTAGTCGAACCGCTCGTCGTCACCCATGTAGAGAACGGGCCGGCCGTCGTCGGTGAGCCGCGGCTCGGCGGCCTCGTGCTTGAAGCGGCCCAGGGCGGTGAGCTTCCGCGGTGTGGAGTCCGGGTCGGACGGGTCGATCTCGACGACCCAGCCGAAACGATTGCTCTCGTTCGGCTCCCGGGCCACGTCGAACCGCCGGTCGAACCGCTCCCACTTGCGCTCAGAGGCACCGCCGGTGATGCCGTAGCGCTTGAGGCGGGCCGCCGTCTCCGGGTCGGTGACGGATCCGCCGTTGGCGAAGTACTGGTTGACGTTCTCCTCGCCGGACAGCACGGTCCCCCAGGGGGTGATGCCGCCGCCGCAGTTGTTGAGCGTGCCGAGGATCCGGGTGCCGGTGGGGTCCGCGGAGGTGCGCAGCAGCTTGCTGCCGGCCGCCGGGCCGGTCACCGCGAACGGTGTCGTGGCGGTGATCCGGCGGTTCAGCCGGTGGCGGGGCACGGCCGTGAGCTTCCCGGACCGGCTGTCCTCGGCCGCGACGAGGACGGACAGCCCGTGCGCCGCCCAGCCGATCTCCGCCTGCTCCCGGGTGGGGTCGTCCGGGTCGTAGTGGGCGAACATCAGCTGCTCGTCGGTGTACTCGTGGTTGATCACGAGCAGTTGACGGTCGCGCTCGCCCGGCACGTCCAGCACGGCCATGTAGTCGTTGTTGTAACCGAACTGGCCCGCCTGCGCCTTCGCCGACTGCCGGTCGGGGTCGAAGGCGGGCGCCCCGCGCAGGATCGGGTCGCCCCAGCGGATCAGGATGTTCTCGGCGTACCCCTCGGGGACGGTGACCGCGTCCGTGGTGTTCGGCCCGACCAGGGGGAACCGCAGGCCGCGGGCGGCCCGGTCCGCCGCCCGTCCGGCCCGCTCCGCCGCGCCGGCCGTGCCCGCCGGGGCCGCGGCGCGGGCCTGCGGCGCCTGCCCGGCGGCGGTGGCACCGGCCGTGGCGGCCACGGTGACGACCGCGCCCGCCCGCAGCAGCGAACGGCGCGAGAGGGCCTCGGCCACCACATCGCCGAGGTAGGCGTTCCCACTGGTGTTCGGCACCTCGTGGAAACAGGCGTCGCCGCAGCGGTAGCGGCAGGTCATCGCGGAACGTCCGCCCGGGTGCGAGCTGATCAGCGGCAGCAGTCTGCGCACTTCTTCCCCTCCGTAGGGCCCTCACCGGCGCAGCGCGCCGACATGATGTCGGAATAGGTCCGCGGTGACGCTAGGGGCGCGGCCCCGCTCCTGGGAGGACTGCGGGTGAACGCGCGATGAACGAGGACGGACGGACCAATTCCGCCGTTCCGCACGGACGTTGGCGGGAGCCACTACGATCCGGCGTCATGACCGACGAGTTGCTGATCGATCTGCGCGGCCGGCACCTGGGGACGCTGGACGCGTTCTGGGACGCCGTCCGGGAGCCCTGCGCGCTGCCCGCCTGGTTCGGCCGGAATCTCGACGCGTGGTGGGACGTCATCGAGTCGCGCGGGATCTCAGCAGTGATCGACGCCCACGAAGTCCTCGTCGTACAAGCCGACACGGCAGGTCTCTTCGCCCCGGACAATCCGGAGGGGAAACGACTCGCCGGGCTCTTCGCGGAAGCCACCCGCGCCCGGCTGGAACTCGCTCGAGCCCATTCCCGTCCGCCGTCCGGACATTGACGCCGGACCGCGGGTGGCGAGGCGAGAACCGGGGGAGCGGCGCGGCACCGGAACATACCTGATGAGCCCCGCCCGTCAGCGGATTTCTCCGGCTGCCGATCCTGCTATTCGGTTTCTGCATGAGCGTTCCATTTCCCGGTCCGCATCGCGCCGCCCGCCCGGCGGGAACGCCCCCTTCGAGCACAAACGGGTCTTGTTCATTGGCCCGATCCGCATCACCCGGCGTCAAAACCGGAGCCTGACGAACAGATACCGGTAGCCTTACGTGTCCGTCCTGGTCAGGGACGAATTCCCGCACCGCGGACATTCATCGCACCCGATACGTGTGAAGGGCTTAATCCCATGGGCATTCGGAGTCTGCTGCGGAATGCGTTCGGCCGGTCGCGGGCGACCGGGAACGATGAGCCGACCGTGCCGGAGGCGCGTGGCGCCGAGGCGACGACGGGCGGGACGGCGGACGCCGCCCCCACCGCCACCGCGCCGGTCCCGGCTCAGTCGACACCGGCCGAACCCGCATCCGCGTCCCCGCAGCCGGAGAAGAGCGATTCCCTCCTCGCCGCCTTCGACAGCGGCGCCACGGAGCCGGCCCCGCAGCAGGAGCCGGCCGCCCGGCAGGATCCGGCGGCCGAGGGCCGGCGGGCCGACGCACGTCGGCAGGAGAACACCGCCCCCGCCGAGACGCCCGGGGCCGACCGTGCGGCGGCGCCCGCGGACACCGCGTCCGCCGCCGTGCCCGCCCAGGCCGCTTCGCCCGACCCGGAGCCCGAGGCCGCGGAGGCCGCGCAGCCGGAGGCCCCGGCGGTGCCCGCGCAGGCCAAGCCGGTCGAGGAGCCCCGGAACACCCAGGTGCCCGCGCAGGCCGAGCCCACGGACGCGGAGCCCGCCCCGGCCGCGAGCACGGAGCAGGCGGACGCCGCGGCGCCGGACGCCATCACCGAGCCGGAGGCCGCTGCCGGGCCGGAGCCCGTGACCACTGCCGAGCCGGGGCCCGTCTCCGAGCCGGTGGCCGCCGACGCCCAGGCGTCGGAGACCGTTGCCGCCGCGGAGCCGGAGGACGTCACCACGCCCGAGCCGGTGACCACCCCCGCAGCCGTCGCCGCTCCCGCAGCCGAGCCCGAGGTCGCCGCCGAGCCGGAGCCGGCGCCGGAGGCCGCCGCCACCGCGGAGCCGGAGGCCGCCGTCACCCCGGCACCGGAGGCCGTCGTCGCCACGGAGCCCGAAGCCGCTCCCGAGCCGGCTGCCGCCACCGACCCGGGGACCGCTCCCGAGCCGGAGCCCCTCGCCGCCCCGGAGCCCGAGGCCGCCGCCGTCCCGGACCGGGCCGAGCCCGTCACCGCCGAGCCCACCGAGGCGCAGCCCGTCACCGCGGAGCCCGTCGCTGCCGAGCCCGTCGCCCACGAGGCCGCCGCGGCCGCCGCGGCCGCCCCGGTCGGTTCCGCCGGCGCCCTCTCGCTCACCAAGATCGAGGAGTCCGCGCCCGGCCTGGTCAGCCTCTACAAGAGCGCCGGCTCCGCCCTCGGCGCCCAGGGCCTCACCGGGACGCGCGCCGCCGTCTACCTCGTGCTCGACCGCTCCGGCTCCATGCGCCGGTACTACAAGGACGGCACGGTCCAGCACCTCGCCGAGCAGACGCTCGCGCTCTCCGCCCACCTCGACGACGACGGCACCGTCCCCGTCGTGTTCTTCTCCACCGACATCGACGGCACCGCGGACGTCTCCCTGGACGACTACTCCGGCCGGATCGAGACCCTTCACTCCGGTCTCGGTCACATGGGCCGGACGAACTACCACCGGGCCATCGAGACCGTCGTCGAGCACTACCAGAAGTCCGGCACCACCGCCCCGGCCTTCGTGATCTTCCAGACGGACGGCGCCCCCACGTCCAAGCCCGCAGCGGAGAAGGCGATCTGCGAGGCCGCCGGGCTCCCGATCTTCTGGCAGTTCATCGGGTTCGGCGAGCCCGACGCGAAGGGCTTCGACTTCCTGCGGAAGCTCGATGTGCTGACCGTCCCCGACCGGCGCCCGGTGGACAACGCCGGCTTCTTCTCCGCCGGTGCCGACCCGCTGACCGTCGCCGACGCGGAGCTCTACAGCCGGCTCACGGCCGACCTCCCGCAGTGGCTGACCGAGGCGCGCGCCGCCGGCATCCTGCGCTGACGTGCGCCGCGGAACCGTCCGCGGCCGGCCGCCGCACACCACCGGCCGGCCGCGGACATCCGCACGGCCCACCCGAACCCCGCCCCCGGCGGGCACCCAGCGGGGCACCCGCACCCGCGGTGCGCACACCGGGGCTTACCACGGGGAAAAGCGTGCGGAAAAAGGGGGCGCGGACGGCCCCCGGGGGTCCAGTACGATATTGACAGCCTGTAGACGCTGTATTCCGATGAACTACGGGCCTCACTCCGCGTCACGAATTGGGAGCAGCCGGCAATGGCTCGACACCTCATCACCAGCGCCCTTCCGTACATCAACGGGATCAAGCACCTGGGCAACATGGTGGGGTCCATGCTCCCGGCCGATGTCTATGCCCGCTATCTGCGGCAGCGCGGCCACGACGTCCTCTACATCTGCGCCACCGACGAGCACGGCACCCCGGCCGAGCTGGCCGCCAAGGAGGCGGGCCTGCCCGTCGACACCTTCTGCGGGCAGCAGCACGACGCGCAGAAGGCGATCTACGACGGCTTCGAGCTGGCCTTCGACTACTTCGGCCGCAGCTCCTCGCCGGAGAATGTGGAGATCACCCAGCGCTTCGCCCGCAGCCTCAAGGAGAACGGCTTCATCGAGGAGCGCTCGATCCGTCAGGTGTTCTCCGTCGCCGACGACCGTTTCCTCCCGGACCGCTACATCGTCGGCACCTGCCCGCACTGCGGCTACGACAAGGCACGCGGCGACCAGTGCGAGAACTGCACCCGGGTGCTGGACCCGACGGACCTGATCGACCCGCGCTCCGCGGTCAGCGGCAGCAGCGACCTCGAGGTCCGCGAGACCAAGCACCTCTTCCTCCTCCAGTCCAAGCTGCAGCCCGAGGTGGAGGCCTGGCTGGAGGGCAACGGCAGCAAGGACTGGCCGACGCTGGCCTCCTCGATCGCCCACAAGTGGCTCACCGAGGGCCTCAACGACCGGGCGATCACCCGCGACCTGGAGTGGGGCGTTCCGGTCCCCGCCGACACCTGGCCGGAGCTCGCGGCCGAGGGCAAGGTCTTCTACGTCTGGTTCGACGCCCCGATCGAGTACATCGGCGCGACCAAGGAGTGGGCGGACGCCGACCCGGAGAGCCGCGACTGGAAGTCCTGGTGGTACGAGGCGGACGACGTCCGGTACACGGAGTTCATGGCGAAGGACAACGTCCCGTTCCACACGGTGATGTTCCCGGCCATGCAGCTCGGCACCCGTGAGCCGTGGAAGAAGGTCGACTACGTCAAGGCCTTCAACTGGCTGAACTACTACGGCGGGAAGTTCTCCACCTCCCAGAAGCGCGGCATCTTCACGGACGCCGCCCTGGAGCTGCTGCCGGCCGACTACTGGCGCTACTTCCTGATGGCGAACGCCCCCGAGTCCGACGACACCTCCTTCTCCTGGGAGCTGTTCTCGTCCGTGGTCAACAAGGACCTGGCGGACACCCTCGGCAACTTCGTCAACCGGGTGCTGTCCTTCTCCCGCAAGCGCTTCGGTGACGAGGTGCCCGCCGGGAAGGAGGCCGGGGAGGCCGAGGTCCGGCTGGGCGAGGAGATCGCCCGCCTGCTGTCCGAGTACGAGGGACACCTGGAGGCGCTGCAGTTCCGCAAGGCCGCCCAGTCCCTGCGGGCCCTGTGGAGCGCGGGCAACTCCTACCTGGAGGAGAAGGCCCCCTGGCTGGAGATCAAGACCGACCAGGAGGCCGCGGCCCTCACGCTGCGCACCGCGATGAACCTGATCCACCTCTACTCGGTGGTGTCCGAGCCGTTCATCCCTGCGTCGGCGAAGGCGATGCGGTCGGCGTTCGCGCTGCCCGAGGACGCCCGGACCTGGGTGACGGCCGACGAGGCGAAGACCCTGGACTCCGTCCCGGCGGGCACCGGGTTCACCGTTCCGCCGGTGCTCTTCGCCAAGATCTCCGAGGAGGACCTGGAGGCCTACCGCGAGCGCTTCGGCGGCGCGGAGACCAACGAGTCCGCGGAGTGACAGGTCACGCCTCACCTCCGGGGACGTGAGGCGTCCCGCACGGCGGGACACGTACCGCACCTACGACGAGGGGCCCGAACCATCCGGTTCGGGCCCCTCGTCGCTGTCCGTCCCGGCCGGACAGTCATCCGTCCGGCCGGGCAACGCGGTTACTTCGCGCCGTCCGCCTCGGGCTTCTCGGCGCCGGACTGCTCGTCCGTGCCCGCCGCCTTGGCCTTGGCCTGCTTGACCACGGGCTTGCGGATGTTGAGGTGCAGCTCCTTCAGCCGAGCCTCCTCCACCTCGCTCGGCGCGCCCATCAGCAGGTCCTGCGCGTTGCCGTTGAGCGGGAACGCGATGGTCTCGCGGATGTTCGGCTCGTCGGCCAGCAGCATCACGATGCGGTCGACGCCGGGGGCGATGCCACCGTGCGGCGGGGCGCCGAAGTGGAACGCGCGCAGCATGCCGCCGAACTCGCGCTCCACCTCCTCCTTGGAGTAGCCGGCGATCTCGAAGGCCTCGTACATGACCTCGGGCTCGTGGTTCCGGATGGCGCCGGAGGAGAGCTCGACACCGTTGCAGACGATGTCGTACTGCCAGGCCAGGATGTCGAGCGGGTCCTTGGTGCGGAGCGCCTCGAGGCCGCCCTGCGGCATGGAGAACGGGTTGTGGGAGAACTCGATCTCGCCGGTGTCCTCGTTCTTCTCGAACATCGGGAAGTCGACGATCCAGCAGAAGCGGAAGACGTTCTCCTCGAAGTGTCCGGCGCGCTTGGCCGCCTCGACCCGGACCTCCGACATGATCTTGGAGACCTCGTCGAACTCGCCCGCGCCGAAGAAGACCGCGGTGCCGGGCTTGCCGTCGACCTCGGCGAGCAGCTTCTCGACGTCGGCCTCGCTGAGGAACTTGGCGATCGGGCCGGTGATGCCGCCGTCGTCGCCGATCCGGATCCAGGCCAGGCCCTTCGCGCCCTTCTCGACGGCGAACTCGCCCATCTGGTCGAAGAACTTCCGGGTCTGCCCGGCGGTGTCCGGCACCGGCAGCGCCCGCACGTGCTTGCCCGCGAAGGCCTTGAAGCCGCTGCCGGCGAAGACGTGCGAGACGTCCACCAGCTCCAGCTTGGCCCGCAGGTCCGGCTTGTCGCTGCCGTACTTCAGCAGCGCCTCGCGGAACGGGATCCGCGGGAACGGCGAGGTGACCTCACGGCCCTGGCCGAACTTGTTGAACAGGTCGGTCATCACCTTCTCGATGACCTGGAAGACGTCCTCCTGCTCAACGAAGCTCATCTCGACGTCGAGCTGGTAGAACTCGCCCGGCGAGCGGTCCGCGCGGGCGTCCTCGTCGCGGAAGCAGGGCGCGATCTGGAAGTACCGGTCGAAGCCGGCGATCATCAGCAGCTGCTTGAACTGCTGCGGCGCCTGCGGCAGCGCGTAGAACCTGCCGGCGTGCAGCCGGGACGGGACCAGGAAGTCCCGGGCGCCCTCGGGGGATGTCGCCGAGAGGATCGGGGTCGCCATCTCGTTGAAGCCGAGCGCGGTCATCTCCTCACGGATGGTGGCGATGACGGCCGACCGCAGCATGATGTTGCGGTGCATGCGCTCCCGGCGCAGATCGAGGAAGCGGTACTCCAGACGCCGCTCCTCGTTGACCCCGTCCTCCGGGTAGACGGTGAACGGCAGGGCGTCGGCGGCGCCGAGCACCTCGACGTCGGAGACCTCGACCTCGATCTCACCGGTGGGCAGCTCGGGGTTGACGTTGTCGGCGCCCCGGGCGAGGACTGTCCCGTCGACCCGGACGACGGTCTCCTTGGTGATGCCGCTCAGCGCCTCGTACGCCGCGGTCTCGGGCCGGACGACCAGCTGCACCAGACCGTAGTGGTCGCGGAGATCGATGAAGAGGATGCCGCCCAGGTTCCGACGGTTGTGCAGCCAGCCGCTCAGCCGCACGTCGGCGTCGACGTCGGCGGCACGGAGCTCGCCGCAGGTGTGGGAACGGTACCGATGCATCGCTCATCCAAGTCGTCAGGTCGGGGTGTGCGCCCCTGGGGGCACTCGTCGGCCTAGCGAAGGCCGTATGCAAGGGTACCGGCACACCTCCGGCGCCCGGCCGCTCGTCAAAGCTTTGGAAAGCCTCATAAAGTGGTGCAATGCGCACCGAGGATGTCCTGGCCGCCACCGCGACCGGCCTTTGGCGCTGGGACAACGCCTCGGGGACGGTGACCGTCGACGCCGAGGCCGCCCGGCTGCTGGGCCTGCCCGCGGATCCCGCCACCCTTTCCGTGTCCGCCGTGCGCTCCCGCTTCCACCCCGTCGACTGGGTCGAGATCAACGGTGTGGTGAATCTCGCCGTCGCCGAGGGGACCCTCGCCGAGATGCGGCTGCGGATCATGGGCGACGACGGCAAGGTGCTGCGCACCGTCCGCGCCCGGACCCGCCCCGACGCCCAGCAGCACGAGATCGTCGGCACCATCCAGGAGGTCGCCGAGCCGCAGCCCGGCACCGCCGCCGCGGCCCGCACCCGGGTCACCGGCGACTGGCGCCGCTCCCGCGAGGCGTTCCTCCTCGACGCGGGCCGGGCACTGGCCGAGGCCCGCTCCACCTCCGAGGTGCTGCGGGTGGCCGCGGCCCTCTCCATGCCGGGCTTCTCCCCGGACGGGCTGGCCGTCTTCGGGGTGGAGGGCGACCGGCTGAACGTCATCGGCCACCACGGCTACGGCGACGGCGACGAGCGCCCCTTCGTCCACATGGGGCTGAACACCGACTACCCGGCCGCCGAGGTGGTGCGCACCGGACGGGCCGTCTACCTGCCCAGCCCCGAGGAGTACCGGCGCCGCTTCCCCGGCACCTGGCCGCTGTCCGCCCCCTTCCACCGGCAGTCGTGGGCGTTCCTCCCGCTGATCGTGGCCGGCCGCACCATCGGCGCCTGGATGGCGGCGTTCCGCTACCCGGTGACCTTCACCCCCGACGAGCGGTCGGTCCTCACCACCGTCGCCCGGATGCTGGCGCAGGCGCTGTCCCGGGCCAGCGTCCAGGAGTCCGAACGCGAACTGGCCAGCGGCCTGCAGCGCAGCATGCGGCCCACCGTCCAGCCCGACATCCCCGGGATGACGGTCGCCGCGCGCTACGTGCCGACCGGCGGCGGCCTCCAGGTCGGCGGCGACTGGTACGACATGATCCCGCTGCCGTCCGGCCGCATAGCCCTGGTCATCGGGGACGTCCAGGGGCACGACGTGCGGGCCGCAGGGCTGATGGGCCAGCTGCGGATCGCGCTGCGCGCCTACGCCGCCGAGGGCCACCGGCCGGACGCCGTCCTCTCCCGGGCCTCCCGCTTCCTGTCCGGTCTGGTCGACCAGTGGCCCGACGGGGAGGGCGGGCCCGACCCGCGCTTCGCCACCTGCCTCTACATCGAGGTCGACCCCGAGACCGGCGCCCTCGACGTCGCCCGGGCCGGCCATCCGGACATCGCGACCCGGATGAGCGACGGCACCATGCTGGTCCGGCCGACCGCCGGCGGGCTGCCGCTGGGCATCGACCCGGACACCGACTACCCGACCACCCGGCTGACCCTGGAACCGGGCGAGCTGATGATGGTCTGCACCGACGGGCTGATCGAGACCGGCGGCCACGACCTGGAGAGCGGCTGGCGGCGGCTGCGCGGGATCATCGAACAGCACGCGGGCGAGGACCTGGAGTCCCTCGCCGACGGGCTCGTCCAGGCGGTGCACGGGCCGTCCTCGCACCACACCACCGGCCCGCTCGCCGACCGCCGCGAGGACGACATCGCACTCCTCCTGCTCTGCCGGAACGCGCCGGGCTGCGGCTGCCACCCCGCCGAGGGCCCGGCCCCGCGGCCGCTGCGCCGGACGGTCCTCACCATCGCGCAGGCCGAACCCGAGCGGGTCGCCGGCGTCCGGCACGAGCTGCGGGAACTGCTCCACGACTGGGCGGACCCGGAGCAGGTCGACTCGGCGGTGCTGATGGTCTCGGAGATGGTGACCAATGTGCTGGTGCACACCGACGGCGACGCCCTGATGGTCGCCGAGGCGGCGGGCGAGCGCTCCTCCCGGAAGCTGCGGGTCGACGTCTCGGACGCCAGCGACGAGCTGCCGCACCGCCGCCGTCCCGGCGAGATGGCCTCCTCGGGACGCGGGCTGCTGCTGATGGAGATCCTCGCCGACTCCTGGGGCGTGGACCCGCGGGGCGAGGGCAAGTGCATCTGGTTCGAGCTCTACGAGGGTTCGCCCGGTTCGGCGGACGGGCCTTCGCCGGACGGGCCCTCGCCCGACGGCTCCTCACCCGATGGCGGCGGCGACGGCCCCTCACCGGACGGCGACGGCTCCGGTCCCTCCTCGTAGGCCTCCCGGAGCGCACCGAGCACCCCGAAGGCGGCCGCGGCGATCGGCACCGCGAGCAGCATGCCGAGGATCCCGGCGAGCCCGGCCCCCGCGGTGATGGCGACCATCACCATCGCTGGGTGCATCTGCACGGTGCGGCTCTGGATCACCGGCTGGAGCACATGCCCCTCCAGCAGCTGCACCGCCAGCACCACGCCCACCGCCCACAGGGCGATGACGAAGCCCCGGTCGGCGAGCGCCACCAGCACCGCGACGGTGCCGGAGATCAGCGCGCCCAGATAGGGGATGTAGGCGCCGACGAAGACCAGCGCGCCGAGGCCGACCGCACCGGGCACCCTCAGGATCAGCAGCCCCGCGGTGATGCACACCGCGTCGATGAACGCGATCAGGGTGGTCCCGCGCATGAAGCCCTCGACGGCCCCGAAGGCGATGCGGGCGACGGCCTCCACCCGGGGTCCCGTCCCGCGGGGCGCGAGGGTGTGGAGGGTGCGCGCGGCCCGGTCGGAGTCGCGCAGGAAGAAGAAGGTCAGCAGCAGGGCGAGCACGGAGGCCGCGAGGAGCTGCCCGACGACGCTGAGCCCGGACAGCAGCCCGGACGCGGCGGACCCGCCGAACTTCCCCACCAGCTCCTTCGCCTTCGAGGCGAAGTCGTCGAGCGAGGTGCCGGCCAGATCGAGGTGGTCGCCGATCTGCCGGGCGACCGTCCGGACCGAGTCGACGATCTGGTCCCCGGAATCGATCAGCGCGCTCACCACGATGTATCCCGCGCCGCCGACCACGCCGACCAGGGCGAGACAGGTCAGCCCGGCGGCCAGGGAACGGGAGAGGCCCAGCCGGACGAGCCGACGGTGCAGCGGCCCGAGCAGCGCGGTGCCGAGCAGCGCGAGCAGCACGGGCACGAGGGCGTCCCGCAGCACCACACAGAGCCAGATGGCCACCGCGCCGACCCCCGCGACGAGCAGCGCCACGGCGCACCAGGCCGCGGTCCTGCGCGCCGCGCGCGGAAGCAGAGGCGGGTCGTTCGCCACCACCCCAGCCCACCACGGGCGCGCCGGGCCATCCCGCCCAGCGCGCCCGGCCGGGTGACGGCGGGGTCAGGCGGCCCCGGCGGGGACGGTGCCGAGGCGGCCGGCCTGGAAGTCCTCGAAGGCCTGGGCCAGTTCCGCGCGGGTGTTCATCACGAACGGTCCGTACTGCATCATCGGCTCCCGGATCGGGGCGCCGCCGAGCAGCACCACCTCGAGGTTCGGGCTGCGCGACTCCTGGGTGGCGTCCGCCCGTACCGTCAGCGTCTCCCCCGGGCCGAGGACCACGGCCTGGCCGGTGCGGAAGGGGCGTCCCTCGGCGCCGGCGGTGCCGCGTCCGGCCAGCCCGTACACCAGGGCGTTGAAGTCGGGGCGCCACGGCAGGGTGAGCTCCGCGCCGGGGCCGACCGACGCATGGATCATGGTGATCGGGGTGTGCGTGATCCCCGGCCCGCGGTGGCCGTCGAGCTCGCCCGCGATCAGCCGCAGCACCGCTCCGCCGTCGGACGAGGCGAGCAGCTTCACGTTGCCGCCGCCGATGTCCTGGTACTTCGGCGGGATCATCTTGTCCTGGCGCGGCAGGTTCACCCACAGCTGGAGGCCGTGGAACAGGCCGCCGCTCACCACCAGCGACTCCGGCGGCGCCTCGATGTGCAGGAGCCCGGAGCCGGCGGTCATCCACTGGGTGTCGCCGCCGTTGATGGTCCCGCCGCCGCCGTGCGAGTCCTGGTGCACAAACGTTCCGTCGATGAGATAGGTGACGGTCTCGAAGCCGCGGTGGGGGTGCCAGGGGGTGCCCTTGGGCTCGCCGGGCGCGTACTCCACCTCGCCCATCTGGTCCATCATGATGAACGGGTCGAGGTGCCGGTAGTCGATGCCGGCGAAGGCCCGGCGCACCGGGAAGCCCTCACCTTCCAGCCCGCTCGGCGCCGTGGCGACGGCCAGCACGGGGCGCGGCGCGGCGTCCGCGGGGGCGGTGACGCGGGGCAGGGTCAGCGGGTTCTCGGGCGTGACAGCAGGCATGTCGGCCTCCTCGGGGCGTGCTCCCAATTTAGTTGAATGGTGAACATCCGGCAACCGCGGAGCATTCCCGGGGCGCCCGGCACCTCCCGCCCCGGACGCGCCGGAGGGCCCGCCGCACGGGTGCGGCGGGCCCTCCGGGAGCGGGCGGGGCGTACGGGAAGAGGCGGGAGCAGGGAGGAGAAGGGGCGGAGCAGGAAGGGGAGCGCGGTCAGCCGTACATCCGGCGCATCGCGAAGTCGACCATCTGCTCCACGGCCTTCGCGTCGAAGACCATGCGGTGGTCGCCCTCCATGTCGAGCACGAAGCCGTACCCCGTGGGCAGCAGGTCCAGGACCTCGGCTCCGGTGATGACGAAGTACTTCGACTCCTTGCCGGCGTAACCGCGCAGCTCCTTGAGCGAGGTGAACATCGGGATCACCGGCTGCTGGGTGTTGTGCAGCGCCAGGAAACCCGGCCCCTCACCGCGGGGGCAGTAGACCTTGGACGTGGAGAGAATCCCCTGGAAGTCCTCGGCCGACATCGAGCCGGTGGTGAAGGCACGCACCGCGTCGGCGAGCGAGGGCGGCGACGGCTCGGGGTACAGCGGCTGGCCGCCGTACCCTCCGGGCGCCTGCTGCGGCGGTGGCGCGGCGTACTGCTGCCCGGCGCCCGCGTTCTGGTCGTAGCCGTACATGGGTCAAAGCGTAACGAGTCACAGTTGCGCGGTTGGGGGTTGCTTCTTATTACCGGCCGGTAGCATCATGGCGGCAACGTAGTTGATATGCGCACGAGGATCCCGCCTCCCGAGCCTTAACGGAGCCGTCGCCATGGGGCACTACAAGTCGAATCTCCGCGACATCGAGTTCAACCTCTTCGAGGTCCTCGGCCGCGACACGGTGTACGGCACCGGCCCGTTCGCGGAGATGGACGTCGAGACCGCCAAGAGCGTGCTGTCCGAGATAGCCCGTCTCTCGGAGAACGAGCTGGCCGCGTCCTACGCCGACGCGGACCGGAACCCCCCGGTGTTCGACCCGGAGACCAACACCGCGCCCGTCCCGGCCAGCTTCAAGAAGAGCTACCAGGCCTACATGGACGCCGAGTGGTGGCGTCTGGGCATCCCGGAGGAGCTGGGCGGCACCTGCACCCCGCGCTCGCTGCTCTGGGGCTTCGCCGAGACCATCCTCGGCTCCAACCCGGCCGTGTGGATGTACGCCTCCGGCCCGGCCTTCGCGGGCGTCCTCTACGACGAGGGCACCGAGCAGCAGAAGCACATCGCGAAGATCGCCGTGGAAAAGGGCTGGGGCTCCACCATGGTGCTCACCGAGCCGGACGCCGGCTCCGACGTGGGCGCCGGCCGCACCAAGGCCGTCAAGCAGGAGGACGGCTCCTGGCACATCGAGGGCGTGAAGCGCTTCATCACGTCCGGTGAGCACGACATGTCGGAGAACATCCTCCACTACGTGCTCGCCCGCCCCGAGGGCGCCGGCCCCGGCACCAAGGGCCTCTCCCTCTTCCTCGTGCCGAAGTACGAGTTCGACTTCGAGACCGGCGAGCTGGGCGAGCGCAACGGCGTCTACGCCACCAACGTCGAGCACAAGATGGGCCTCAAGGCCTCCAACACCTGCGAGATGACCTTCGGCGACCGCCACCCGGCCAAGGGCTGGCTCATCGGCGAGAAGCACGACGGCATCCGCCAGATGTTCATGATCATCGAGTTCGCGCGGATGATGGTCGGCACGAAGGCGATCGCCACCCTCTCCACCGGCTACCTGAACGCCCTGGAGTACGCCAAGGAGCGCGTGCAGGGCCCGGACCTGGCCGCCTTCACCGACAAGACCGCCCCGCGCGTCACCATCACGCACCACCCCGACGTGCGCCGCGCGCTCATGACGCAGAAGGCGTACGCCGAGGGCATGCGCGCCCTGGTGCTCTACACCGCGACCGTCCAGGACGAGATCCTCGTCAAGGAGGCCGCGGGCGAGGACGCCTCCGCGCTGAGCCGCCTGAACGACCTGCTCCTGCCGATCGTGAAGGGCTACGGCTCGGAGAAGTCCTACGAGCAGCTCGCCCAGTCCCTGCAGACCTTCGGTGGCTCCGGCTACCTGCAGGAGTACCCGATCGAGCAGTACATCCGGGACGCCAAGATCGACACCCTCTACGAGGGCACCACGGCCATCCAGGGCCAGGACTACTTCTTCCGGAAGATCGTCCGGGACCAGGGCCAGGCGATGACCGCCCTCTCCGAGGAGATCAAGAAGTTCCTCGCCGAGGCCGTCGGCGGCGAGGGCCTGGCCGAGGCCCGCGAGGAGCTGGCCAAGGCCGCGGTCGACCTCGAGGCCATCGTCGGCGCCATGCTGACCGACCTCGCCGGCACCGAGAAGGACGTCAAGTCCATCTACAAGGTCGGCCTCAACACCACCCGCCTGCTGATGGCCTCCGGTGACGTCGTCATCGGCTACCTGCTGCTCCGCGGCGCGGCGGTGGCGGCCGACAAGCTGTCCTCGGCGTCCGCCAAGGACAAGGCCTTCTACGAGGGCAAGATCGCGGCGGCGAAGTTCTTCGCGCACAACGTCCTGCCGGGCGTCGCCGTGCAGCGCAACCTCGCCGAGACCATCGACAACTCCCTGATGGAGCTGGACGAGTCGGCCTTCTGAGCCGGGTGATCCACTGACGGTGCAGCCGTGACGGGGCCCCTGTCCGCTTGATGCGGACGGGGGCTTCGTCGTGGGTGGCGGGGCCACGGGACACCCGGCGGTCGCGCCCGGCGCCCTGGGCACCCGCCCGTCGCTCTCTGTCCGGTCCCTTCGGACAACGGCCTGCCCGTTCGGATCCAGCCCGTCCCGTCTCCTGTCCGATCCAACAGGACTGCCCGGCTCTCGTGCCCGATCCAGCAGGACTGCCCGGCTCCCATCCAGCAGGTCTGCCCGGCTGCCCTGTCCGCAGCAACAGACTGCTCGGCTCCCCTGTCCGACCCAACAGGACTGCCCGGCCACGGGCCCGGCCTCACCCGTCGCCGCCCGCGGCCGGCCCGCCCACCGTGCGCCCCGCGGCCGCCGGCCCACGCCCCGGCGCCGACCCGCGAGGACCGCGGAACGCGTCACACCCGCTCCAGCTCCGGGAAAGGCATGCGGCCTGCTCTCTATGCTGTTTGCATGAGCGCGCACGCCCGCTTCGACCGCGGCCACACCGACGACCTGATCACGTTTCTCGCCGGGAGCCCCTCCCCGTACCACGCGGTGGCGAGCGCGGCCGCCCGGCTGGAGAAGGCCGGGTTCCGTCAGGTCGAGGAGACCGCGGCCTGGGACGGCAGCACCGGCGGCAAGTACGTGCTGCGCGGCGGGGCGATCGTGGCCTGGTACGTCCCGGAGAACGCGCGCCCGGAGACCCCGTTCCGGATCGTGGGCGCCCACACCGACTCGCCCAACCTCAGGGTCAAGCCCATCCCGGACACCGGCTCGCACGGCTGGCGGCAGATCGCCGTCGAGATCTACGGCGGCACCCTCCTCAACACCTGGCTCGACCGGGACCTCGGCCTGTCCGGGCGGCTCACCCTGCGCGACGGCAGCCACCGCCTCGTCGCCGTCGACCGGCCGCTGCTGCGGGTCCCCCAACTCGCCGTCCACCTCGACCGGTCGGTCAACAGCGAGGGCCTCAAGCTCGACAAGCAGCGCCACATGACGCCGATCTGGGGTCTCGGCGACCCGCGCGAAGGCGATCTGATCCGCTTCGTCGCCGGCGAGGCGGGCGTTCCCGCCGACGACGTCACCGGCTGGGACCTGATGGTCCACAGCGTCGAGCCCCCCGCCTACCTCGGCCGGGACCGGGAGCTCCTCGCCGGGCCGCGGATGGACAACCTCCTGTCCGTGCACGCGGCCACCGCCGCCCTGGCCGCTGTCGCCACGTCCGGCCAGGAACTGACCCACATCCCCGTCCTCGCCGCCTTCGACCACGAGGAGAACGGCAGCCAGTCCGACACCGGCGCCGACGGCCCGCTCCTCGGGAACGTCCTCGAACGGTCGGTCTTCGCCCGCGGGGGCAGTTACGAGGACCGGGCCCGCGCCTTCGCAGGAACGATCTGTCTCTCCTCCGACACCGGGCACGCCGTCCACCCCAACTACGCCGAGCGGCACGAGCCCGGCCACCATCCGATGCCCGGCGGCGGCCCGATCCTCAAGGTCAACGTCAACCAGCGCTACGCCACCGACGGCAGCGGCCGGGCCGTGTTCGTCGACGCCTGCGACCGGGCGGGGGTGCCGTGGCAGTCCTTCGTCTCCAACAACTCGATGCCGTGCGGCACCACGATCGGGCCCATCACGGCGGCACGGCACGGCATCGCGACCGTCGACATCGGCGTCGCGATCCTGTCCATGCACTCGGCCCGTGAGCTCTGCGGCGCCGAGGACCCGTACCTTCTCGCCAATGCCCTTTCGGCATTCCTGGGGGACTGAGTTGGAATTCTCGCTGCTCGGGCCGGTCACCGTCACGGGTGGATCCGGTGAGCTGCCGCTCGGACCCGCCAAGCGGCGCAGTGTGCTGGCGATGATGCTGCTCCAGCCCAACGTCATCGTCTCCCTCGAGCAGCTGATCACCTGCCTCTGGGAGGACGAGCCACCGGCCCACGCCCGCACGGTCGTCCAGGGACACGTGTCGCGGCTGCGGGCCGTTCTGGCGGAGGGCGGCGCCGAACTGCACGGCATCGAACTGGCCACGCACGGTTCGGCGTACCTGCTGCGGCTTCCCGAAGAGCTGCTGGACGCCCACCGTTTCAGTGAACTGCTGGACCTCGCCCGGCCCGAGAGGGCCCCCGGCGACGCGGTGGGGCTGCTGCGCGAGGCGCTGAGCCTGTGGCGCGGGCCGGCGCTCACCGGCACCGTGCCGAGCCCGCCGTTCGCCGCCGCGTCGCACGCCCTGGAGGAACGGCGGCTGGCAGCCGTCGAGGCGCTGGCCACCGCGCACGTGGCACTCGGCGAACACGAGCAGGCCGCCGTCGTGCTGTACGCCGAAGCCGCCGCCAACCCGCTGCGCGAAGGGCTCGTCGCCGACCTGATGCAGGCGCTGTACCGGTCGGGCCGCCAGTCGGACGCCATCAGCTGGTTCCACCGGACCCGGCAGCTCCTCGGCGAGGAACTGGGCGTCGACCCCGGGGAGCGGCTCACCCGCGCCTACGAGGACATCCTGCACGCGGAGGCCGCCACCCCCGCGCCCCATCACCCTTCGCAGCGGCACACGACGACCGGACCGGAAGCATCCGGAACCACAGACTCCGGATACACCGAGTACACCGCGCCCTCCCTGCTGCCCCGGCCGCCGGCCCGTTTCCTCGGACGGGAGATCCAACTGCGGGAACTGTCCGACTGGTTCACCGCCACCGCGCAGGGGGAGAGCCCGGTCGCCGTCGTCACCGGGCCCGCCGGGGCGGGCAAGACCGCCTGCGCCGTGCAGTGGGCACACCAGCACGCCGGCGCGTTCCCCGACGGACAGCTCTTCGCCGACCTCGGCGGCTTCGGCGAGGGCGAGGAGGCCCACCCGGCCGCGGTCCTGCGGGAGTTCCTCATCGGACTCGGCACTCCGCCCGACCGGGTCCCCCCGTCGGTGGAGGCGACATCCGCGCTCTACCGCACCATCGCGGCGCGCCGCAGGCTCTTGGTCGTCCTCGACAACGCCCGCAGCTCAGCGCAGGTACGGCCGCTGCTGCCGGGCGGCCCGTTCTGCGCGACCCTGGTGACGAGCCGGAGCCGGCTCGACGGACTGGTCGCCACCGACTGCGCTCGGCCCGTCCCGGTGCCGGCGTTCGGGGCGGACGAGGGGGTGGCGCTGCTCGGCGCCATGCTCGGCGCGGAGCGGGTGGCCGACGATCCGCAGGCCGCCAGGGAGTTGGTGGATCTGTGCGACGGCCTGCCCCTCGCACTGCGCGCTGCCGCCGCGCAACTGACGGCCCGCCCGCGCTGGCGGCTGGCCCGGCTGGCGGCCGCGCTCCGCGACGAACGGCGCCGGCTGGCCCTGCTGTCCGCGGAGGACGCCGGGGTCGCCGCGGCACTGAGGAATTCGGTGGCGCGGCTCTCGGCGGACGACGCCCGGCTGCTCAGCACCCTCGCCATGGGCTCCGGCCGCCAGGTCGACGCCTCGGCCGCGGCCGCCCTCGCCGGTTCGGATCCCGACCGCACCCGGGACGGCCTGGACCGGCTCGCCGAGATGCATCTGGTGGACGAGGAGGCCACGGACCGCTACGTCATCAGCGCGCTGGTGCAACTGTTCGCCCGCGAGGCGGAAGCCGGTGCGGGGCCGGACGGGGCTGTGCCGGACCGTCCTGCGCGGCCCGACACCGACCGCCCGGGGGCGGCACCACCCGGGGACGCGGAGCGGTAGGGACGCGGAGCGGTAGGGGCACGGACCAGCAGGGCAGACGGTCCGGCGAGGCGGGGACGGGTGTCCGGGCCGGAACCGGCCCGGGCGGAGCGTTAGGCGGAAGTTAGCGGCACGGCAACGCCCCACGGCAGGGTTCCCCCTGTACTCGTCAGCCGCCCAGCCCCACGGGAGACCGACATGCCGTCCGCCATCCCCCGCCAGTCCCGTTCGCTGCGTCTCGCCGCGGTGTGCCTGACCGCCGTGGCCGCCCTCGCACTCACCGCGTGCAACGACGGTTCGGGCGCCGGGGTGCGGATCTCCGACGACTCCACGAACAGCCTGGAAACGACCGGTTCACCTGAGGCGAGCCCGTCGGGGTCGCCCACTCCGACGGCCTCGGGACGGGCCGGCGCGGGCCGGGACGACGACAGCGCGGGTCCGGATGGCGAACGGCGCCGCGCAGGCGGAGGGCGCGGGGCTTCCGGTCTCCGGGGAGAGAGCGACGCACGGAGCGACACCGGCCGGGCGCAGGCGGGCGAGGGAGCGGAGCCGGGGTCCGGGCGGCCGGGCAACGACGGACACGGCTCCGGCGGGGAGGCCGGGACCGGCGAACGACGGGCCGGGAGCGGGCAGGAGCCCGGCAAGACGTCGGGTGGGGCCGACGGTCAGGAGTACAGCCTGGGCGGCGCCTTCGCCCCGGGTGACGCCGCCGGGCGGACGGGTCCGGTCTGCACCACCGCGAACACCGTTCTGCGGATCAAAGCCATCGAACGCCCCGTCAGGGACCTGGTCCTGATGGCCACCAACACCTCGCGGACCGCCTGCGACGCCGCCTCCGGCCCCCGAGTGGCCCTGGGCACCGGCCGGTCCGCCCTCGACCGGGCGGAGACCAGCAGGTCGCAGTCGGTCACCACGATCCCGCCCGGCGGCACCGTCTACGCCGGCATCCGTCTCTCCGGTACGGACACGGGCGCGGACACCGGGAAGGGGTCGGGCCGCTACGTCATTTCCGAACTCCGCGTCGATGTCACCGGGACGGACGGGAAGCGTGGCGCAGGCCGTCCGGTGATCCTCAGGGCCCCGGGCGGCCCGGCCCACGCCGACGCCCACGCCCGGGTGACGTACTGGCTGGACAGCATGGCCGACGCTCTCACCTGGTGACGCACCGGACCGGCTGAGACGGCGGCCCGGGAACGGCCCGGGTCCCGGAGGAGACGCGGCCGGCCGGATTCCCGTCCGGTTCCCGTACGACCGGCTCTCCTGGGCGGGCCCCATGAGGCCTCCACCGCATGGCCGTTCCGGACCCGGGTACCCGAAAAGGGTCCAGTCCGTCACAGGTCCGGCAGCAGCCGGCCCCGGTCACGGAACAGCCATACGAACAACGAAGGCGGACACCATGGGTATCGGCGGGTGCATCGGTCTGATCGCGGTAGGGGCGATCCTCACCTTCGCGACCGACTGGCACATGGCCGGGGTCAACATCGACCTGGCCGGCCTGATCATGATGGCGGTCGGATTCATCGGCCTCGCGGCGTACGTGAGCATTCTGAAGCGCCGGCGGGTCCAGCCTCCGGCACCGGGCGCTCCAGTGGTCGAGGTCGAGGACGAACACCGCTACTACCGCTGATCGTTCCCGCGGCCGTCGCCGGCGCTGTCCGCTTCAGCGGGACACTCACCGTCGGTCCCTCCACCGTCAGTCCCTCCGCGAGCTGTCCCGTCGGCCGGGACGCCATCGGCAAACGCTGCGCGGCACCCGTTCACCGGGGGACCGTCAACAGCAGCCGAGCCGACTCCGGACAGCTGTCCCGTTCACCAGGACACTGCTGCTGACATACGACTGCGCGGCGCCGAGGGCGGACCAGGGTGCCGAGACACGACCGCCGCGCCGCTGACGTCCGGTGAGCTCTCCGCCTCCCACCGACCCTGAGTGATGGGCTGCCGCTGGTGCACATCGCCGTGCACACGGATCCCACCCCCCACCCGCCACATGTGCGGCCCTGCCCCCGATGTCAACGGGCCCGGAGCCCGGCGTCACCCCTCGTCCAATCCGGCGAGCAGCAGCGGAAGCCGGTCCGCACCGTCCGCGGTCACCCGGACGGGGACGCCCCAGTCCTGCTGGTGCACATGGCAGGCCGGGTACTCGTTCGCCGGGTCGTCGTCGCAGGACGCCGCCATCGCCGAGACGTGCAGCACGCCGTCCGTGACCCCCTCGGCCAGGACGAGGTCCCGGCTGAGGTCCGTACCCGTACCGGCGCCGTCCGCCAGCAGTTCCGGCGGCGAGGAGCTGACGATCAGGCGGGTCGACGGGCCGTACCGCTCATCGAGCTTCTGGCCGGCCGGGGCCCGGAAGACCACGTCGAGCCGCAGCGTCCCCGGGGCGATATCGGTCGCCGTCCGCTGCGTCCGGTGCGCGACCGATTCGACCCGCACGGCCTCCTCGGGCAGCCGCAGCCGGGTCAGTCGGTGACGGGCGGACTCCACGACCACGATGTCACCGTCCACCAGCACGGCTCCGGACGGCTCCCGCAGGTCGGTGGCGAGGGTGCTCACCTCGTCGGTGTCCGGGTCGTAGCGGCGCAGCGCGTGGTTGTAGGTGTCGCTGACGGCGACCGAGCCGTCGGGCAGCGCGGTCACGCCCAGCGGGTGCTGGAGCAGGGCCTGTCCGGCGGGACCGTCCCGGTGCCCGAAGTCGAAGAGACCGGTTCCGACGGCCGTGCGGATCGCGAAGCCCTCGCCGTCGCGCTCCGCCCAGCGCACGGCGCTCGTCTCGGAGTCGGCGATCCACAGCCGTTCCTCGGTGGCCGCGAGCCCGGACGGCTGGGCGAACCAGGCGTCGGCCGCGGGCCCGTCGACCAGGCCCTCGTTGGTCGTGCCGGCGGCGGCCTCGACGGTGCCGGCCGACGGGTCGTACGTCCACAGCTGGTGCACACCCGCCATGGCGATCCACAGCCGGTCCGCCCACCAGGCCACGTCCCAGGGAGAGGAGAGGTTCACCTCGCGGGCGGGTCCGGACGTGGGCGAGCCCTGCCACCACTGGCGGCCGGTGCCGGCGAGGGTGCCGACCTCGCCGGTGGCGGGGTCGAAGCTGCGCAGCGCGTGGTTGACGGTGTCGGCGACGGCCACCGTGCCGTCGGGCAGCAGGGCCAGGCCCTGCGGTTCGCTGAACCGCGCCCGGTCCGGCCCGCCGTCGGTGAACCCGCGCTCACCGGTTCCGATGCGGCGGAGCACCGTCTCGCCGTCCCCGGCCAGCTCCACCAGGGCGTGCCGCGTCGTGTCCGAGACGAGGAAGGTGCCTCCCCCTGAGGTTCCCGCCCCGGAGGTCCCTTCCGGCAGGAAGAGGGCCTTGCCGGGGAAGCGCAGCTCGGTCGCGACGGGCTCGGGTGCGACATACGGGCCGTCGCCGCGGCGCAGCGTGCCCTTGGCGGTGTGCGTGGCCTCCAGCTCCTCGACGAGCTTCTCCAGGGCGTGGGCGTGTCCCTCACCGGCGTGCTGGGCTACGACGTAGCCCTCGGGGTCGATGACGACGAGCGTGGGCCACGCGCGCACCGCGTACTGCTTCCAGGTGGCCAGGTCGGGATCGTCGAGGACGGGGTGGTGGACCTCGTACCGCTCGACGGCGTCCACGACCGCCTGGTGCTCGGCCTCGTGCACGAACTTGGGCGAGTGCACCCCGATGATCACGACAGTGTCGCGGTGCTTCTCCTCCAGCTCGCGGAGCTCGTCGAGAACGTGCAGGCAATTGACACAGCAGAACGTCCAGAAGTCCAGAATGACCACTCGTCCTCGCAGGTCGGCGAGGGTGAGGTCGTTGCCGCCGGTGTTGAGCCAGCCGCCCTTCCCGATCAGCTCGGGAGCGCGGACGCGTGCACGTGGAGCCATGTCCTCAGCCAACCACATGCGGGACGTGGTCATTCCTGCGGCTCATTCCGCGGCTGGGCGCCTCATTACGGCCCGGGGCTGGGCGCCACGGCTGGTTCCTGCGGCGGTTCCCTCCGGCTGAAGCCTGCCGTCGGCTTCTGGGGGCGGGTCCAGGTTTTCGGGGCCGGTCGCCGGGCTGGCTGGTTTCCCGGGGCCGGGCTGCCGGAGCTCTCGCGGCGCGGGGCTCTCACAGCGCCGCGCGCTGAGCCGCACGGGCGGCCCCGGGCAGGGGGCGTGGGTGGGGGTACGCGACAGGCGGGCCGGGTGCGCCTACGGGCGGCGGTCGGGGTCGGGCAGGCCCAGCATCCGGTCACGCTGCGCCGGGAAGTCCTCCCTGGTCCGGGCCACGCGCTTCGGGTCCAGCTGCACCGTGAGCACCTCCTCACCCGTGCCCCCTTCGGCGAGGACCTCGCCCCACGGATCGACGACCAGGCTGTGCCCCGCCTGCTCCACCCCGGAGTGGGTGCCGGCCGAGCAGCAGGCCAGGACGTAGGCCTGGTTCTCGACGGCGCGGGCGCGGGACAGCAGGGTCCAGTGCTCGCGGCGCCGGGCAGGCCACCCTGCGGGGATGACGAGCAGCTCGGCACCGGCCATGGTGAGCCGCCGGAAGAGCTCCGGGAAGCGGAGGTCGTAGCAGGTGGCCAGGCCGATGACGGTGTCCGGGACGCCGACGGTGACGATCTCGTCGCCGGCCCCCATCATCACGGCCTCACCCTTGTCGAAGCCGAACCGGTGGATCTTGCGGTAGGAGCGGTGGAACGCGCCGTCGGGGCCGAAGACGAGAGAGGTGTTGTAAAGGGTGCCGTCGGGCGCCTTCTCGACGATCGAGCCCGCGTGCAGCCAGACCCGGGCGTCGGCAGCGGCAGCGGCCATCGCCTCGGAAGTGGGGCCGAGCGCGGACTCCGCACCGTCCGCCGTGGGAACCGGCTCGGCGTGGTCGGTGAAGCTCTCGTAGGCGAAAGCACCCACGTGCCACAACTCGGGAAGGACCACGAGATCGGCGTCGGACTGGGCACGGACGAGAGCAGCTACTCGCTCACGGCGGGATTCGACCGACTCCTGCTGATTCACGTCGATCTGGAGCAATGAGGCGCGCACACTATCACCAGTCTCATGGTTCGAGCGTTCGAATCGAGGCGGTCAACAGGCCCTACGATCAGTCGTGAAAGCACTGCCGGGGTGCCCGTGCGCAGCGTAACTTAACTGGCAGAGCCGAGGCTCGAGCACCCAGCCCACGTACCAACCGCCCGAGGGGTCACGTGACCGTCCACCCAAGCCTCCAGACCTACGTCGACGCCTGGACCCACTCCATCGAGGCAATATCCGAGCTGGTGACACCGCTCGTCGAGGGCGAGTGGAACCGCGCCACCGCCTGCCCGGGCTGGTCCGTGCGCGACGTGGTCTCCCATGTCATCGGGGTCGAATGCGAGATGCTCGGCGACCCCCGTCCGATCCACACCCTGCCTCGCGACCTGTACCACGTGACGAACGAGCTCACCCGGTACATGGAGGTCCCGGTCGACGTCCGGCGGTGCCACACGGCGCCGGAGATGACGGCGGAGCTCGAGTACACGGTCATCCGCCGCTCCCGGCAGCTGCGGAACGAGACCCGGGACCCGGACACCAGGATCCGCGGCCCGCTCGGCAGTGAGACGACGCTGGAGCACGCCCTGCGGCTGCGGGCCTTCGACGTCTGGGTCCACGAGCAGGACCTGCGACGGGCCGTGGGCAGGCCGGGCAACCTCGACTCGCCGGCCGCGTTGGTCGCCCGCGACCTGCTGCTGGAGGCACTGCCGAAGGTCGTCGCCAAGGACGGGGACGCGCCGCCGAATTCGGCAGTTGTCTTCGACGTGAGCGGGGAACTGGAGTTCATCCGTACGGTCCGGGTGGATGCCGAGGGGCGGGGCTCCATCACCGGCAGCCCGTCGTTGGGCCCCACGGCGACGCTCTCGCTGGGCTGGGAAACCTATGTGCTGCTGGCCTGCGGGCGGGTCAAGCCGGACACCGTGGCGGAGTCAGTGAAGATCGAAGGCGAGCAGGAACTCGCCCTGACGATTCTGCGGCGGTTCGCCATCACGGTGTAGCGGCGCGGGGTCCTGTCACGGGGTCGTGTCACGGGCGCTGCCCGAAGACTAGGCAGGGACGTGGACCGTCTCCACCCGGCTGGCCACGATCCGTTCACGCTCCAGCCGGTCCGCCCGGCGCCGCAGTCGCAGGATCTGCGAAAGCCCCAGCGCCTCCAGGACGAAGACGGAGGCGAAGGCGATCCGGTAGTTGTCGCCGGTGGCGTCGAGCAGGACACCGATGGCCAGCAGCGTCACCATCGAGGCCGTGAAGCCGCCCATGTTGACGATGCCCGATGCCGTACCCATCCGCTCGGGCGGATTGGCGGGACGGGCGAAGTCGAAACCGATCATCGAGGCGGGCCCGCAGGAGCCCAGCACCAGGCAGAGCGCGGTCAGCAACCACACCGGTGCCTGTCCGCCCGGCCAGCCCAGGGCAAGCCCCCAGACGAGCGCGGTCGTGGCGACCGTGCCGAGCGCCAACGGCATCCGGGCACGGTGATGACGGGCGATGACCTGTCCGTAGACCAGCCCGACGGCCATGTTGGAGAGCACGACGAGGGTGAGCAGTTCCCCGGCGACGCCCCGGGAGAGCCCCTGCGCCTCGACCAGGAACGGCATCCCCCAGAGCAGCATGAAGACCATCGCGGGGAACTGGGTGGTGAAGTGCACCCACATGCCGAGCCTCGTACCGGGCTCGCGCCAGGCAGCGGCGATCTGTTTCCGTACGAAACCGCCGCCGGCATGCGGGACGGTCCCGGGCTCGAAGCCTTCGGGATGGTCCTTGAGGAACAGCAGGATCAGCACCAGGACGAGGACGCCGCCGAGCGCGCTGCTCGCGAACGTCGGGGTCCAGCCCACGCTGTGCAGGAGCCGGGCGAGCACCATCGTGGAGACCAGGTTGCCCGCCATGCCGAACAGCGCGGCGACCTGTGCGATGAGCGGGCCCCGCCGAGCGGGGAACCAGCGTGCGCCGAGTCGCAGCACGCTGATGAACGTCATGGCGTCCCCGCAGCCGAGAAGAGCACGCGCGGCGAGGGCGGCGCTGTACGAATGGGAGAACGCGAAGCCGAGCTGGCCGACCGTGAAGAGGACGACACCGAGGGACAGCACCTTCTTCGTGCCGAGCCGGTCGACCATCAGCCCGACGGGTATCTGCATCCCGGCGTAGACCAGGAGCTGGAGGATGGAGAACGTCGACAACGCCGAGGCATTGATGTGGAACCGGTCGGCGGCGTCGATGCCGGCGATGCCCAGACTGGTCCGGTAGGTGATGGCCACGAAGTAAACCGCGACACCGAGCCCCCAGATGGCCACAGCACGTCGTCCTCCGGGCGGGTCCCCCGGAAGCCGTAGCTCGCCGCTCACCGCTCGTCTCCGCGGACCAGGTTCTTCACCCAGCTGACGTGCTGGTGGACGGCGGCGGCCGCGGCTTCCGCGTCACCGTTGCGCAGGGCCCGGAGGATCTCCGCGTGCTCAGTGATGTTCTTGGCGATCCGGTCCGGGTGAGCGTGCATCACAGCGACGCCCATCCTCAGCTGGCGGTCACGCAACTGGTCGTAGAGCCGCTCGAGAATCTGGTTCCCGGCGTTGCGAACGATTTCGGCGTGGAAGCACCGGTCGCTGGCTGCCACTGCGGCCAGATCGCCTTCTGCGGCGAACCGACGCTGCTCCTCCAGCAGTTCCTCCAGCCGCTGGATGAGCCTTGGTCCCGCGGGAACGGCCTTGCGAACTGCGTGCTCCTCGACGAGCAGGCGCGTTTCGACGACATCCCCGATCTCCTGAGCGGAGACCGGAAGCACCAGCGCGCCCTTCTTCGGGTAGAGCTTGATGAGCCCTTCGACCTCGAGACGGAGCAGCGCCTCGCGCACAGGCGTCCGGGAGACGCCGACGGCATCGGCGAGGTCCCCCTCGGTGAGCAACGTGCCGCCCTCATAGCGGCGGTCGAGGACTGCCTGCTTGACGTGGCTGTACACCCGCTCGGCAGCGGGAGGTTGCTTGGCGGGGGCAGCAGCGGAAGACATGCGCACAGCATAGATACAACACGTATGCGTCGGCCTGTACCGTCCGAGATACGGACACAGCTCTCAGACACTCGTGAGCGGCCTCACGCCACCGCGGTGAAGTCACCCGGTTCATTGAGGTAGACGTGCCCGGTGGGTGCGGTCCAGGTCGTCCGCCCGGTGGCAGGGTCACGCGTGACCGACCAGCCGGCGTGGTGCTTCAGCATGTGATGCCGACGGCACAGGGCGACGAGGTTGTCCGGCGTCGTCGGCCCACCGGACGCGAAGTCACGGTGATCGAACGGCACGACGTGATCGAGGTCGCAGCGGTGAGCCGGCATCCGGCAACTCGGAAAGGCACAGCGCCGGTCCCGGATGGTGACATGGCGCGTGACGTCGGCCGTAGGCCGGTAGGTGGTGGGATCGACCTTGAGCAGTATCCCCGTCCCGGGATCTGTGATCAGGCGTCGCCAGACCGAGCCCGGATCCGAGGCGAGCGCCCGCGCCTGGACAGCGGTGACCGCGCCGTACCCTTCGAGTTCCGCAGGCTCCTCGGAGACACCGATCAGTGTGTCCAAGGAAACCGTCACCTGGATGGTTGGCGCCGAACGCCCGCCTGCGCTGATCGGCCGGAGGGTCGCCCCGTCCTCAAGGAGTTCCATACCGCTGAACGGGACGTCTCCGTGCAGAACCAGGTCGACCAGCGCGTCCACCCGCCGCTGCTCCAGAGTTCGCCCGGCGTCCACTCCCGGCCGGCTCTCCGGGCCACGCGCGCCCTTCGCGCGCCGGTGTTCCTCCGCGCCCTGCAGGCAACGGGCGTGGGCGTCGACGGCGGCATCCAACTGCGCTGCCTGTTCTGCGGGCAGGTAGACGGACCACCAGGCCATACCGTCCTGGTCCATCCGGTGAGAGACCCTCCGCTCGGCACGCGCCGACCGGTGACGGCCGTCCGCGCCCTCCGGGTCGGCCTTCAGTACCGCGCGGTGCAGCGCCTTACGAGTGGCCGACACGGCCTGCTCGGGCATCTTGCGTACCACCAGCGTCTCGACCCGCGCCGCGGTCGCGCGCGGCAGATTGCGCGTCACGTCGACGACGGCGTGTGCCTGCATGTAATGGATCCGCCCCGCTTGGAGCAGGTCCAGAGTGGCACGGAAGGTGCGGGTCAGATGCCGGGCGGTGGCCAGGCGGGTGGCAGCCGTGCGGTTCGAGATCCGTAACGCACAGGCGACCTGTTCACAGGTGAAATCCCACACCTTCTCCGCGGGGCTGTCACCCTCAGGGGCGGGGTCGACCCGGTCGGCGTCCAGCGCACCCAGCAGCCGTACCTGCAGAGCCTGAACCCACTCGGCGTGACGCTCCAGAGCCCGCAGCGCGTCGATCCGGCCCGCCGCGGAAAGCTGGGCCGGGTCCAGGTCTCCAAGGAGTGGGGCGGTCTCCGGGCCCGGCGCACATGTCGCAAGACAGGCGGCCCGTTCGTCCGGCGACACCGGATTTGCAGCTCCAGACCCCGCAATGCCGCCGCCACCCACACCGGCACCCGCAGTCGCAGTCGCAGTCGCCGAGGGAGCGTCTGCCGTTCCCCGGTCGGCTCCCGCAGAAGAGGCTTGTCCTGCCACCTCTGCCACTCCGTCCACGCAGCACATTCCGTTCATGATGTCTCCCCCATCCCCGATGAACCTCTCGCTCGTACGGAGGTTCGCAAGCCATCCTTAATCACGGAGAGTGATGAATCCAGGCTCCGCAGGGTGAATCACTCCATCAGGTGGCACGGAAGGCTGTCGGGAACGGCTGCCAGGGCGAGCCACGTTCGCCCTGCACAAGAGGCACCGGCGTGCGTCCCGTCCGGCCGGACAGGGCAGTACAGCGCGGTGGCCCGCCTGCTCGACGCAGACGGGCCACCGTCACAGAGTGCAATCTCCAGCTATCGACCACCGGGGGCACCGATGCGCCACTCACCAGCCGGAGAAGTCCGAGGCGACCGGCGATCAACACCCAGCTGCCAACCACCGCCGACCATCGGCCCGTGCTGTCCGGCGCCCGGCTTCGGGCATCCGTCGAGCGGGCGGGGCGGGCAGCTCCTGGCCACAGATCCGGTCAGTGCTGCGGCCGTCCTGCGGCCGGCCCTCGGTCATGTCAGCCATCGGCGCTCCAGAGCGCCTGGCCGACAGCCAGGGGCCGACCGGTGGACCGGCTCCGGCGGTCCACCGGAGCCGCAAGACGGCCAGGTCAGCTCAGCCCCAGGTGACGAGCCTCTTCGGATCCTCCAGGACCGACGCGATGTCCGAGAGCACCTTGGAGCCCAACTCGCCGTCGACCAGTCGGTGATCGAAGGAGAGCGCAAGAGTCGTCACCTGGCGGGGCTTCACCTTCCCCTTGTGGACCCACGGCTGAAGCTTGACCGCTCCGAACGCGAGAATCGCCGACTCCCCCGGGTTGAGGATCGGGGTACCGGTGTCGACACCGAAGACGCCGACGTTGGTGATGGTGACCGTGCCGCCCTGCATCGCAGCGGGGGAGGTCTTGCCCTCCCGCGCGGTGGACACCAATTCACCGAGGGACTCGGCGAGCTCGGCCAGGGTCATGGCGTGGGCGTCCTTGATGTTCGGGACGATCAGGCCACGCGGGGTGGCCGCAGCGATCCCCAGGTTCACGTAGTCCTTGCGGACGATCTCCTGGTTGGCCTCGTCCCACGCCGCGCTGATCTCCGGGTTGCGCCGGATGGCGATGAGCAGCGCCTTCGCCACCAGCAGGAGCGGGTTGATGCGCACACCCGCCATGTCCGGGTCCTGCTTGAGCTTCTGCACCAGCTTCATCGTCCGCGTCACGTCCACGGTGATGAACTCGGTGACGTGCGGTGCGGTGAAGGCGCTGGTGACCATCGCCTGGGCGGTCGCCTTGCGAACGCCCTTGATCGGCACCCGCGTCTCCCGGGCTCCCGGGGCGAACGTCTCAGCACCCTCGGGTGCGACGGCCGGCTGTGCCACCGGTGCCGGGGCCGGGGCCGGCGGCGTCACCGGCGCGGCTTCGGTGGCCGCCATGGCCGAAGCCGCGGCAGCGTGCACGTCCTCGCGGGTGATCACACCGTCGCGGCCCGTCGGGGTCACCGCGGCCAGATCGATGCCCAGGTCCTTCGCAAGCTTGCGGACCGGGGGCTTGGCGAGTGGCCGCGCCCCACCGGGCTCACCACCGGACGGCGCCGTGGGGGTCACTGCCGCAGGGGCACCGGTGTGTCCGTTCAGCTCCGCCTGGATCGCGGCGGCTGTCGGCCGCGGCGCGGCCGTGCCGTTGTTGCCGCCTGCGCCGGCACCCGCCTGCCCCGGCACGGAACGCCCCGGAACCGCCTGCCCCGGCTGCGGCTTGCGCGGCCGGCGCTTCGTCGAGGAGACGGACACGCCGTAGCCCACGAGAACCGGCTGGCGGCCCTCCGGCTCGGTGTTCTGCTCGGCGGCCGGAGCGTCGGCCGCCGCAGTGCCCGGCTCTGCCGCCGCACCCGCCTCGGACGAGGCCGGGGCCGGGGCCGGGGCTGGAGCAGCTCCCCCGGGCGCGGTGTCCACCGAGATGATCACCGTGCCGACGTCCACCGTCGTGCCCTCGGCGAAGCGCAGCTCGTGCACCTGCCCGTCGAAGGGGATCGGCAGCTCGACCGCCGCCTTGGCCGTCTCCACCTCGCAGACCACTTGGCCGTCGGTGACGGTGTCACCGGGCTGTACATACCACTTGAGGATCTCCGCCTCGGTGAGTCCCTCGCCCACATCGGGCATCTTGAACTCTCGGAAGCGCTGACCGGTCTCAGTCATCGTCACGAACTCTCCTCAAGCCCCTCAGTACGCCAACGCGCGGTCGACGGCGTCCAGCACCCGGTCGAGCCCCGGCAGGTACTCGTCTTCCAGCCGGGCCGGCGGGTACGGGGCGTGCATGCCGCCGACCCGCAGTACCGGAGCCTCCAAGTGGTAGAAGCACCGCTCGGTGATCCGGGCGGCGATCTCCGAACCCGTACCCAGGAATACCGGAGCCTCGTGGACGACGACCAGCCTTCCGGTCTTCTCGACGGACTGCTGGACCGTGTCGAAGTCGATCGGGGACATCGAGCGCAGGTCCACAACCTCGAGGGACTTGCCCTCCTCGGCCGCCGCGGCGGCGGCTTCGACGCAGACCTTCACCATCGGCCCGTAGGCGGCCAGCGTGAGGTCGGTGCCCTGCTGCGCGACCCGGGCCTTGTGCAGCGGGCCGGGGATGGCGGTGGTGTCCACCTCGCCCTTGTCCCAGTAGCGGCGCTTCGGCTCGAAGTAGATGACCGGGTCGTCGCTCTCGATGGCCTGCTGCATCATCCAGTAGGCGTCCGAGGCGTTGGACGGGGAGACCACCTTGAGGCCCGCGACGTGCGCGAAGAGAGCCTCGGGCGACTCACTGTGGTGCTCGACGGCGCCGATACCGCCGCCGTAGGGGATCCGGATGACGACCGGCAGCTTGATCTTGCCGAGCGCCCGGGCGTGCATCTTGGCGAGCTGCGTGACGATCTGGTCGTACGCGGGGAAGACGAAACCGTCGAACTGGATCTCCACGACGGGGCGGTAGCCGCGGAGCGCCAGACCGATCGCGGTGCCGACGATGCCGGACTCGGCCAGCGGGGTGTCGATGACCCGCTCCTCGCCGAAGTCCTTCTGCAGACCGTCGGTGACGCGGAAGACACCGCCGAGCTTGCCGACGTCCTCGCCCATGATGAGGACCTTGGTGTCGGTCTCCATGGACTTGCGGAGCGACTCGTTGATCGCCTTGGCGAGCGAGAGCTTCTCGACAGCCATCTCAGTTCCCCTCCTCGGCGAAGGACGCCTGGTACGCAGCGAACTGCGCGCGCTCTTCGTCGACCAGTGCGTGGCCATCGGCGTAGACGTTCTCGAACATCGCCATGGAGTCCGGGTCGGGCATGGCGCGTACGGCCTCCCGGACCCGCTTCGCGAGCGCGTCGCTCTCGGTCTCCAGCGCGGCGAAGTACGCCTCGTCGGCGTGCCCTTCCTTCTCCAGGTAGGCCTTCAGCCGCTGGATCGGGTCCTTGGCCTCCCAGGCCGCCCGCTCGTCGTCCTGGCGGTACTTGGTCGGATCGTCGGAGGTCGTGTGAGCACCCATGCGGTAGGTGAAGGCCTCGACAAGGGTCGGGCCCTGGCCACTGCGGGCCCGCTCCAGCGCGGACCGGGTCACGGCCAGGCAGGCGAGTACGTCGTTGCCGTCGACCCGGACACCGGGGAAGCCGAAGCCCTGGGCGCGCTGGTAGAGCGGGACGCGGGTCTGCCGCTCGGTGGGTTCGGAGATCGCCCACTGGTTGTTCTGGCAGAAGAACACCACGGGGGCGTTGTAGACCGCGGAGAAGGTAAAAGCCTCGGCGACGTCGCCCTGGCTGGAGGCGCCGTCCCCGAAGTAGGCGATGACGGCGGAGTCGGCGCCGTCCTTCGCCACACCCATCGCGTAACCGGTCGCGTGCAGCGTCTGCGAGCCGATCACGATCGTGTACAGGTGGAAGTTGTTGCTGTTCGGGTCCCAGCCGCCGTGGTTCACGCCGCGGAACATGCCGAGCAGATTGGTCGGGTCGACCCCGCGACACCAGGCGACACCGTGCTCACGGTAGGTGGGGAAGACGTAGTCGTCGTCGCGCAGCGCACGGCCGGAGCCGATCTGGGCAGCCTCCTGGCCGAGCAGCGATGCCCACAGGCCCAGCTCGCCCTGCCGCTGCAGCGCGGTCGCCTCGGCGTCGAAGCGCCGGGTCAGCACCATGTCCCGGTACAGGCCGCGCAGCTCGTCGGGGGTCAGGTCGATGGAGTACTCGGGGTGCTCGACCCGCTCGCCCTCCGGCGTCAGCAGCTGTACGAGCTCGGGCTGGCCGGCCGGTGGCTTCTTGGCGCCGGCTCGCTTGCCGCTGCTGCGACGCGGTTTCCGCGCGGCAGTGCTCTCCACGGTCACGGTGTGCTCCTCCGTCTGTCCGGCCCCCGGGATCCGCCGGGTGGCCTGGTGTCCCCCCTGGCCGTCGGCCAGGGGAGGGGCTCACCCGCTTCGGAACGGCGCACGGGGTAGGTGCGGCGGGCCGAACGGGCGTGACAGGCGCCCGGACAGTGGCCTGCAACACGCACGTTACCCAGTGCTTCGCATCTCTGCGAAACCCCTCCTGACCTGCGATTTTGCTTGGATTTCCAAGTAAATCGAGAAATTCGGGAACAACCACTGGTCACAGCCTTGCAGCCCTCCGGGCCAACGGCACGTTATCCCGGAGGGCAAGAGCACGGGAAGAGTTCGTGTGTGAGACTGACTATGTGTCCGAAGAAGGAAGAATTAGTGTATTTCTCCTCGACGACCATGAAGTGGTACGACGCGGCGTTCATGACCTTCTGTCGGTTGAGGACGATATCGAGGTGGTCGGCGAGGCCGGCACCGCCGCGGACGCGCTGGCCCGCATTCCGGCCACCCGCCCCGATGTAGCCGTGCTGGACGTGCGGCTTCCGGACGGCAGCGGAGTGGAGGTCTGCCGGGAGATCCGCTCGGCGAGCGAGGACATCAAGTGCCTGATCCTGACCTCGTACGCCGATGACGAAGCGCTCTTCGACGCGATCATGGCAGGGGCGGCCGGCTACGTACTGAAGGCGATCCGCGGCAACGAGCTGCTGTCCGCCGTGCGGGACGTCGCGGCCGGCAAGTCCCTGCTGGATCCGGTGGCGACGGCACGGGTACTGGACCGGCTGCGGGCCGGGAATGTCCCGGAGAGCGACTCCCGGCTGGCGAACCTCACCGAACAGGAACGCAAGATCCTGGAACTGATCGGAGAGGGCCTGACCAACCGGGCCATCGGCGAACGACTTCATCTCGCTGAGAAGACGATCAAGAACTACGTCTCCAGCCTGCTGGCGAAGCTCGGCATGGAACGTCGCTCCCAGGCCGCCGCGTACGTGGCCCGACTGCAGGCGGAGAAGCCCTGACCCTGCCCCTGACCCCGGCCCCCGAACGCCGGCGCCGAGACGCGGCGGCGGGTGAGTTGCCCGCGATCGGCCCGGCTGCCCGGATCGGGACCAACGGCCTCCGCTTCGAGGGCCGCCGCCCCTAGGGGCTGTCCGCTTCGACCGGACAGGCTGGTGGGCATGTCCCCCGATCCCTCCTCCCCCGACCCGTCCACCGAGCCCGCTTCCCCGTCCGGCACCGCACCCGGCACACCACCCGGCCCTGCCTCCGGAACCACCCCCGAGCCCGCCGCCGGGCCCTCTTCCGGCAGCCGCGCGATCGACCTGCTGCGCAGCATCGCGTACGGCCGTCTCTCGGTGAGCATGCGCGCCCTGCCGTTCGTGACTCCGGCACGACACATCGTGGCGGACGGCAGAGTGCTGCTGCGGCTGCACCGTGGATACGGCTACCACCGGGCCTGCGACGGCAATGTGGTGGCCTACGGGGCGGACAACATCGGACACGGCACCGAGGACATCTGGTCCGTCCAGTTCACCGGGACAGCCCGCAGCGTCGACCCGGAGCCGCGGGAACTCGCCCTGTTCGGGCGGATGCCGCGCTCCGCCGACAGTGACCCCTTCGAGCCGGCATATCTGCACGTCGAGCCCCGGTTCATCACCGTGCACGACCTGTCCGGCGTCCCGCTGCGACATTCCGGGCACACTGTGTGACCCCAGGTGATCTAACATCTGGCGAGTGCCGCGCTCATATGCCGCCTCGGCTTCTCGCGCCCCGCTGCCATCGCCCCGGACCGCTCCGGACGGCGACGGCGGCCCGGGTGCTGCGCCGGACGGCGGCCCCGACGCCGACGACGGGCCCGCCGGCGAGACTCCGGACGGCGGCACCCTGTGCGCCCTGTTACGCCGGTACGAGGGCGCGGGCGAACCGCTGTCCTGCGAGCGCCTCACACAGGGCCTGCTGAACCGCGGCTACCACCTGGCCACCACGCGCGGCCGGTACTTCCTCAAGCACCACCTCGACGGCGACCGCGCCGCCATCACCCGCCAGCACGGCGCGACCGCACGGCTCGCCGTGCTGGGCCTGCCGGTCGCCCCGCCGGTCGCGGACGCCGAGGGGCGCACCGTCGCCGTGATCGGCGGCCGCTGCTACGCGCTGCACCCCTGGGTGGACGGCCGGCACCGCGGCGGCGGCGAGCTGACCGCCGCCCAGTCACGGCGCCTGGGGTCCCTGCTGGGGCTGGTGCACACCTGTCTGGAGCGGGTGATGCAGCAGTCCGCGGTCCCCGAGGCGGAGGCCCGGGTGGAGAGCGCCGACCCGTCGGACACCTTCGAACTCATCGAGGAGCTGCTGGCGCTCGCCCGCGCGAGGCGGCCCCGGGACGCCTTCGACGAACTGGCCGAGCACCGGCTCGTCGAACGGCGGGCGTTACTGGAGCGGCACGCCCACCACCGCCCGGAAGCCGGTGCCGAGCCCGCGACGGGCTGGGTGCACGGCGACTTCCATCCGCTGAACCTGCTCTACCGGGGCGCCGAGCCCGCGGCGATCCTCGACTGGGACCGGCTGGGCGTCCAGCCGCGCGCCGAGGAGGCGGTCCGGGCCGCGGCGATCTTCTTCGTCGGCCCCCGGGGAACGCTGGAGCTGTCCAAGGTGCGGCCGTACGCCCGCGCCTACCGGCGGGCCACCGGCGCCGCACCGGAGGAGCTGGCGGCGGCCGTTCACCGGGTCTGGTGGGAGCGGCTCAACGACTTCTGGATGCTGCGCTGGCGCTACCAGCTGCGCGACGGCAGGGCGGACCCGCAGTTCCCCGCGGCGGCCGCGCTGTCGGTCTGGTGGACCCGGGAATACGAGGCCGTGCGCGACGCCTTCGCGGACTGAGCGAACCGGCCCGGTCCGGGTGGACCGGGCCGGACAGGCGACCGGGGCGGGGCCGACAGCCCGGGCGGGCGGCCCCGACAAGGCAACTCGGGCCAGGTTCAGCCCGTCGGCTCTCCGACCGTGCCGGGGCTGCCGATGGCGCCCTCGTCGTCCCCGTTGCCGCCGTCGGTCGCGGTGTCGTCCTCCGAGGGGACCGGAGTCTCGCCCGTACCGCCGTCGCTCGTACCGCTCGAGGTGCTCTCGCTGGGCTGCTCGCTCGGCGACACCGACGGTGTCGAGGACGGTGTGTAACTGGGCGTGTACGACGGAGTGTAGGACGGCGTGTAGTCGTCCTGGCCGCCCACCGAGCTGTCGCCGGTGTCGGTGTCCTCCGTCGTCTCCTCGTCCGAGGGCTCGCTCGACTCTTCCTTCGTCGTCTGCGAGCTGCTGGGGCGCTGCTTGGGGTCGTCCTTCGTCGTGGTCTTCATGTTCTGGACCGCCACCACGACCCCCACCGTGACCGCGATCACCGCGAGTGCGGCGAGCAGCCACGCCTTGCCACGGCCGCCCTTGCCGTTGCCGCCGCCCTGCCGGTGGCCTCCGTCGAAGCCGCCGTCGTCGTCCCGGCCACCCGGCAGGATCGGACCGCCGACGCCCATCTGCGAGGTGTCGCCGTGGCTCGGGTGCGGCAGCACGCTGGTGCCGGCCAGCCCCATCGCCGGGGACCCCATGCCCGCGTGCTCGACCGGCCCGGTGTCCCACACGCCGGTGTGGCCGCCCTTGTCGGTCAGCATCTGCAGCGCGTACTGCACCAGCCCGCGCATCTCCTCGGCGCTCTGGAACCGGTCGTCCGGGTCCTTCGCCAGGGAGCGCATGACGAGACCGTCGAGCTCCGGCGGCACCGAGTCGGAGACCTCCGACGGCGCCACCGGGGTGTCCTGAACGTGCTGGTAGACCACCGAGAGCGGCGTCTCGCCGGTGAACGGCGGGCGCAGCGCGAGAAGTTCGTAGAGAAGGCAGCCCGTGGCGTACAGGTCGGAGCGGTGGTCGACGGCCTTGCCGAGGGCCTGCTCGGGGGAGAGGTACTGCGGGGTGCCCATGACCATGCCGGTCTGGGTCATGGTGGACTGGGCGCCGTGCAGGGCGCGGGCGATGCCGAAGTCCATGACCTTGACCGCACCGCTGTTGGTGATGATCACGTTGGCGGGCTTGATGTCACGGTGCACGATGCCGTGGTGGTGGCTGTAGGCCAGCGCCTCCAGCACACCGGAGACGATGATCAGCGCCTGGTCCGCCGGCGGTGCCTCCGCGTTGAGCAGGAGGTCGCGGATGGTGCGGCCCTCGACCAGCTCCATGACGATGTACGGCACGGTGTTGGGGCCGACGACGTCCTCGCCGGAGTCGTAGACGGCGACGACGGCGTGGTGGTTGAGGCCCGCGACGGACTGGGCCTCGCGGGTGAAGCGGGCCTTCGAGACCGGGTCCTCGGCGAGGTCGGCGCGGAGGAGCTTGACGGCCACGGTGCGGCCGAGCCGCACGTCCTCCGCGGCGAAGACCTCGGCCATGCCTCCGCGGCCGAGGCGGTGGGTCAGGCGGTAGCGGCCGTCGCCCACAAGTCCGCCGCTACCCCACTGCTCCGGTGCGTCGGGGGTTCCCCCGCCGGAGGCCTCGGGTTCGGACGGGCCCTGGGCGCGCTGCGTCTGTGCCATCGGTCCTCGCCGTCATTTCTGTCCGCGGCTCGAATGGCTGCGGTCCTACGGTCTTCCGCTAAGGCACGCTACAGGGTCCGGAGGGCGCGCCGTCCCGTGATGGACAGGCCATCAAACCCGCTCCGGAAGGAGCGGCGCAAATCCCGTGGTGAGCCCGTAACGCTTCATGAACTCTTCCTGCGCAACCAGTCACGGAACGGGCATGCGGCTTGACGTGTCCGACCCCTGCGGCAGACTTTGGCGAGAATCACAATCGCAGCATTGCCGAAATCGGTACACCGGGCCGCGTTGCCAGGCTGCGTGCCACGGGGGGAGCAGGAAAATGAGTCAGGACGGTGCTCAGGGACGCTACGAGGGCCGTGCGGTCGGCGGCGGCCGCTACCAGCTGCGCGACCTGCTCGGCGCCGGCGGCATGGCATCCGTGCACCTGGCCTACGACACCGTGCTCGACCGACAGGTCGCGATCAAGACACTGCACACCGAACTCGGCCGGGAACAGTCGTTCCGCGAGCGGTTCCGCCGCGAGGCGCAGTCCGTGGCGAAACTCTCACACACCAATATCGTCTCCGTCTTCGACACCGGCGAGGACGCGCTGCCGGACGATCAGGGCGGCGGCGCGGTGATGCCGTACATCGTCATGGAGTACGTCGAGGGCAAGCCGCTGCGCTCGGTGCTCGACGCCGATGTGGCGCAGTACGGCGCAATGCCCGCCGACAAGGCACTGAAGATCACCGGCGATGTGCTGGCGGCGCTCGAGGTGAGCCACGAGATGGGCCTGGTCCACCGGGACATCAAGCCGGGCAACGTGATGATGACCAAGCGCAATGTGGTCAAGGTCATGGACTTCGGCATCGCCCGCGCCATGCAGTCCGGGGTCACGTCGATGACGCAGACCGGCATGGTCGTCGGCACTCCGCAGTATCTGTCGCCGGAGCAGGCGCTGGGCCGCGGTGTGGACGCCCGGTCCGACCTGTACTCGGTGGGCATCATGCTCTTCGAGCTGCTGACCGGGCGGCTGCCGTTCGACGCGGACTCGCCGCTGGCCATCGCCTACGCCCACGTCCAGGAGGAGCCGGCCGCACCGTCGAGCATCAACAGCTCGATCCCTCCGGCCGTGGACGCACTGGTCGCGCGGGCCCTGAAGAAGAACCCCAACGAGCGTTTCCCGACGGCCGAGTCGATGCGCGACGAGTGCGCGCGCGTGGCGGGGAGCGGGCAGACCGGGGCCGCGCCGATCATCATCGCCGGCGGCCCGGCGGCCCGCAGCGGGGCGGGCGTGGGGTCCGCGGTCTTCCCGCCGGTGGACCAGCCCACTCCGCCGGCGCCGCAGGTGCAGACCCCGTACCAGCCCCACCCGTCCAGTGGTCAGATGGGCAGTTTCGGGCCGTCCACCCCGCCGCCCCCGACGCACCCGCTCCAGCAGGGCTACCCGAGCCCGCCGCCGTCCCCGTACGCCGGCGGCCCCCAGACTCCGCCGCCGTACTCGACGCCGCCCGTCACGCCGTCGACCGGCGGCAGCGGGGGGAAGAACAGCGCGTCGGTGATCGTGGGCGCGACCCTCGTGGCACTGCTGGCGATCGGCGGACTGATCACCGCGATCGTGGTGAGCAAGGGCGACGACAGCGGCGGACAGCAGGCGAGAACCGGAAACGCGTCCCAGTCGGAGAAGCCGGACCCGGACGACGACGATGACGACGAGGCGTTCAACCCCGGCGACAAGACGAAGACCGTCAAGCGCGAGGCGTGCACCGAGGCGTACGAGTACTACGACGACAAGTCGAAGCTCACGGCGCCGGACTTCCAGTACCGCGACATCACCTCGGTGAAGGACTGCCTGCGCGCAGCCGGGTGGAAGTACGAGGTGGTGCGCGAGAACGAGAACACCTGGGGCAAGGACCTGGTGCTGCGTCAGACTCCGCTGGACGGCGACCCCTTCGACCCGAACGACAAGACGGCGAAGTTCGTCCTCACCATCTCCACGGGCAAGCCCTCCTGACGCCGGCCGGTGGGCCGACGGGTCCTCGGGGCAGTACGGGGACGCCGCCCACCACGCCAGGGCTGCGGGGTGCGGATGGCGGAGTGAGCACGACAGAGGATCCGCCCGGCGCACCGTGCCGTCCGTCCGGAGGCCCCGGCGCGCGATGTGCGCCGGGGCTGCCTCCGGGTATCAGTTCAACGGAACTGCGGGTGCGGCCCGATGCAGCACTCCGTGCTCCATCGGTCGACTCGTGACGCTGAGCGCTGACGCCGGTCACGGGACGGCTGCGGGCTCCCTCCGGGCAAAGACCCTCGATCCCGAGCCGACGGCAGCCATCCCCGCACCCGGATCAGCGGCTGAGGTGCCGATGGCCCGCCGGATGAGCTTCGGAGATCAGAGGTACGGCCCCGAGCGGGCACCGCCGTGGGCAGGCACGTCCTCGCCGTCCTCGGCGCCCATCACGCCGGGCGGGAGAGCCCGGCGCATCTGCTCCAACTGCGCCCGCGCCGCCATCTGCTGTGCGAACAGCGCGGTCTGGATGCCGTGGAAGAGACCCTCCAGCCAGCCGACCAACTGGGCCTGGGCGATACGCAGTTCGGCCTCGGTCGGAATGGCCTCGTTGGTGAAGGGAAGCGACAGCCGCTCCAGCTCCTCGACGAGTTCCGGCGCGAGGCCGTCCTCCAGCTCCTTGACCGAGCTGGCGTGGATCTGCTTGAGCCGTACCCGGCTCGCCTCGTCGAGAGGAGCCGCCCGGACCTCCTCCAGAAGCTGCTTGATCATGCTGCCGATGCGCATGACCTTCGCGGGCTGCTCGACCATCTCCGTCACCGGGACCTCGCGCGACTCGTCGTCGCCCTCCCCGCTGCCGGGGTTGGCGTTGCCGAGAGCCATTCCGTCGGGTCCGACGACCAGGACGTGGGGGCTCTCCTGCGACCGTTCGTTCCTCGGCATCTCCATGCCGCCCATTCTCTCGCACCCCTGCCTCGAAGGCGTTGTGCCCCTGCCAGGGCGTGATCCCCCCTGCCGCGGCGCCTGCGGTGGCATTGGCGACCGGGCCTCGTGCCCGGCGGCCGGCTGGGCACGGAGGGGCGGGGCGGGAAGCCGGGGTAAGCGCGGGTTGTCGGCGGCTGTCGTCACGGAACACCGGGCTCCGGGGCGGGTGGGTTGTCAGCGACTGCGACGGTCAGCCATGCGGCGCCCCGCAGCTCTGCGAGCGCCGGTCAGCGCCGGCGGAGCCGGAAGCCGATGAAGGCCAGGCCGATCCCCATGAGCGCCAGCCCGGTGCCGAGCGGCAGCACCCGCAGCATCCGTCCGGAGTGCTGGGCGACCGTCTGCCCGGTGCTCTCGCCGGTCGCGCTCGGGTCGTCCGGACCGGTCGCCGAGGTGACGGGCTCGTCCGGTTCCGCGGCACCGCTCTCTGCCGGACGGGGCGACTGCTCGGCCTCCCCGAGGTCGCGACCCGTCCGGGAGGGGTCCGGCTTCGGGGAACCGTGGGGTTCCGGTGGCCTGGAGATGCCGGCGCCGGGCGAGGGAGGGGCGGCGGGACGGTCCGGGCGGCGCGCCTCGGCCGGTGCGCTCGGGTCTCGCAGACCAGGCCGTTCCGGGATTCCCGGCGGCACCTCGGGGCGGGCCGCCGGGCCCGGACCCCGGCCCGGCCGCGCCCGCCCTTCCCCGGCGAGACGCCCGGCGAAGGGCCCGTCCGGGTCCCTGCTCCGCTGCCATTCGGCGACTCGTTCGTCGAGCTCGGCGAGCAGTGGAGCCGGGAGTCCGATCACGGGAAGCGCCGGCTGCGGGCCGGACCAGAGGTCGGGGGTCCGTCCGATGGAGTGATCCCTGGACCAGGTGTCGGGCGCCCGGCCCGAAGTGTGGGCGGACCGGTCCTCAAGAGCGAACGCCGCAGGTGCCGGCAGCAGCACGGCCCCCGCAAGGAGGCCGATGGCGAAACGTAGGCGGAGCGCTGGAGCCACGGCTGTGACCCCCTCCCGTGCCGAGCCGTGAAGTGACCGTGTTCAGCGTCACACGACCGGAAGAATCTGGCATCTCGGGCATTTGATGCAATTCACCGCCATGGTGCGGCCGTCCGCCCGCTGTTCCGGAGCCGCGCAGCCGGTGCCACCGCCGCCGGTCGACCTCTTCAGACGGTCAGCAGGATCTTCCCGATGTGGCCGCTCCCCTCCAGCACTCGGTGGGCTTCGGCCGCATCGCGCATCGGCAGGGCCCGGTCCACCACCGGGCGGACCCGCCCGTTGGCGATCAACGGCCAGACGTGCTCACGCACCGCCGCGACGATCGCGGCCTTCTCCGAGAGCGGGCGCCCGCGCAGCGACGTCGCCGTGACCGCCCCCCGCTTGGCCAGCAGCGCACCGAGGTCCAGCTCTCCCTTGCGGCCGCCCTGCATGCCGATGATCGCGAGGCGGCCGCTGACCGCGAGCGCCTTCACGTTCCGGCTCAGATATTTGGCGCCCACGATGTCGAGGATGACATCGGCCCCCTTGCCATCGGTGGCCTTCCGGAGCTCCTCCACGAAGTCCTGCTCGCGGTAGTCGATCAGGATGTCGGCACCCAGCTCCCGGCAGCGCTCGAGCTTCTCCGCGCTGCCCGCCGTCACCGCGACACGCGCGCCGATGGCCTTGGCCAGCTGGATCGCCATCGTGCCGATGCCGCTGGAGCCGCCGTGGATCAGCAGGGTGTCCCCGGGGCGCAGGTGGGCGACCATGAAGACGTTGGACCAGACGGTGCAGACGGCCTCCGGCAGAGCCGCGGCCGTCACCAGGTCGACGCCCTCGGGCACCGGCAGCAGCTGGCCCGACGGGACCACGACCTGCTCCGCGTACCCGCCGCCCGCCAGCAGCGCACACACCTCGTCGCCCACGGCCCACCCGGACACGTTGGGCCCCAGGGCGGTGATCCGCCCGGAGCACTCCAGGCCGGGGTACGGGGAGGAGCCGGGCGGCGGATCGTAGAAGCCCTGCCGCTGCAGCAGATCGGCGCGATTGACCGCGCCGGCCGCGACCTCGACCAGGACTTCTCCCTCGCCGGGGACGGGTTCCGGGACCTCGGCCCACACCAGGGCCTCGGGTCCGCCGGGTTCGGGGATGGTGATCGCGTTCATTGACATGGCCGCGAGGCTACTCCGCCCCCGTACGGCACGACGATCACGCGGCCCGGAACAGCGGCCGGCGCCGTGCCGCGGCGCCGGCCGGTCCGTCAGCGCGCCGTTCGCGGACGGACGGTCGCCGTACGGTACTGCCATCCGCTCGCCCCTGACCGGTTCACCGGAAGCCGTCCCCGGCCGCAGTTGCGGCCGCGTCGAACCGGTCGGGCCAGGGCAGTTCGAGGATCTCCGCATCCGCTCCCGCTTCGGCTCCGCCCGGCGGTACGACGGCAAGCCCGTCAGCGGCGGCGATGCCCCGCAGCATGGCCGGACCGGTGAAGTGCAGCGGCCTGGCGGCCTCGCCGTCGAGGGCGACCGGGACGAGGCGGGTGTCGTGAGGATGGCCCTGCACATCGGTGGCGAACGGCAGTGTGACGGCGTACGGGTTCGGGCCGCGGCCGGACAGCGTCCGCAGCAACGGTTCTGCAAGCGTGAGCAGGCCGGAGACGGCCGCGAGCGGATTGCCGGGAAGCCCCACCAGGTGCCGTTCCGGGGCGATTCGGGCGAGCAGCATCGGGTGCCCCGGGCGCACGGCGACGCCGTCGACCAGCAGCGTGGCACCGACCCGGCGCAGCACCGGATGGACGTGGTCGACGGGTCCGGCGGCGGTGCCACCGGTCGTGACGAGGAGGTCGGCGGTGGAGTCGGCGACGGCCCGGTGCAGGAGGCCGGCGTCGTCGCCGAGCCGACGGGTGGACACCACATCCGCCCCGAGCGCCCGCAGCCAGGGGCCGAGCATCGGTCCGAGCGCGTCCCGGATACGGCCTTCGCGGGGAAGTCCGCTGCTCAGCAGCTCGTCGCCGAGGATGAGGACCTCGACCCGGGGGCGGGTGACGGTCGGCAGTTCGTCGTAGCCGGCGGCGGCCGCGAGGCCGAGGACGGCAGGGGTGACGAGCGTCCCGCCGGGCAGCAGCCGGTCGCCGCGGCGGCACTCCTGGCCACGGGGACGGATGTCCTGGCCAGGGGCGATGTTCCGGCCGGGGGCGATGTGCAGGCGCTCACCGGGGGAGCCGGCCCGCCCTCGGGTCTCGCCGTGCTCGGTACGCAGCACCGCGGTGGTTCCGGCGGGTACGGGAGCACCGGTGGCGATGCGGACGGCGTGCCCGTCGGGCAGCGCCGCGGGACCGTCCTGACCGGCGAGAATGCCAGCGTCACCGGAGTCGTCGACCGTCCAGGGGCCGGGGCCGGCGAGGGCCCAGCCGTCCATCGCGGAGGTGTCGAAGGAGGGCAGATCGGTCAGCGCTGGAACCGGCTCGGCGAGGATGCGTCCCAGCGAGTCGTCCAGCCCCAGGACCGCCGTCGGCAGCGGACCGTTCGCGGCACGGGCGGCACGTTCCCTGGCATGGGGCCATGGAGTCGCCCCGTGACGGGCACGGCCACCGGATGACTGACGACCGCTCATCCGGCCGACGCCACGGGCAGCATCGGCTCCACGGCCCGCGTCCGTGTCCGGAGCCGTGCCGGAACCCCGAGCAGCATCGGATCCGCGAGCAGCGCCGGAACCTCGAGAAGCGCCGGACCCCTGGGCTGCGCCGGAACCTCGGGCAACGTCCGAGCCGTCACGTGCAGAGGAAGTCCCGGCAAGGACGTCGGCCCAGGAGGAGAGACCGGAGTCGGAGGGGAGGTCCGGATCGGGATCAGGGCGGGAAGAGAGGTCGGGGCCGGGATTGCAGGACCGGTCCGAACCGGGACCGTACCCGGTGGCTGCGACGGTTTCGGCACCAGCAAGACCATCGGGCCCCGGGCCTCGCCCCTGGTCACGGTGGCTGTCCGTTTCGGACGGACAGCCGGTTCCGGGCGGTGACACCGGCCCCGAGCCCTGCCCACGTCCGCCGAGAGGCCTGCCGGCGAAAGACCTGCCGTCGAGAGCCCTACTCTCGAAACCGCTGCTGTCGAGAAGGCTGCCGTCCAGAGGCCTGCCCTCCCGGACCTGGCCGGCACGCGTGACCGGCACGGAGGCCGCGGCGCGCTCCGGCCGCGAGTGCTCCGGCCCGGCGAATCGTTCCGGCACGCCGAGGATGTCCGCCACGGACGGCCACACGTCGTCCTCGGACGGCGAGTGCCCGGCCGCCCCCGGGCCCTGAGCGCGCGCGCCGGAACAGGAGGCGGGCCCCCCGGCGCCCTCGGACGCGGGGGCGGCCGCCCCGGGGGCCCACTCACCGGTAGGAAGTTCCTCGTACGCCTCGAACCCAACCGCCGATTCGCGCGTGTCCGGCTCCGCCCGCACGCTGTCCGGTCCATCGGGGCACCCGGAAGCGGCCTGTCCCGGCGCCGCGCCGGCCACCGGCGAACCGTGCAGTTCCCCCGTGCAGCAGCACGGGCAATGCCCCTGGGCGGTCGCCGTGGTGCGCCCGCCGGGACGAGGCGCGGCAGGGTCGACGGAGTCGGTCGAGCGCCGTCCCGTGAGTGGCCGACGCCCCTCGTTCGCGATGGCCAGGGCCTCGTCCACCGCCTGGTCGACGTCCCTCCCGGCTACCGTCGGCCGGGACCTCCCGTCCGCCACCGACCGGGCTTTCCGGCCCGGTCCGGTGGCCTCGGGGCCGGAGACGTCATTCCGCTGGGCGTTCCGATGTGCCTCGCTCCCCCTGGCGACCGTCCCCTCGTTGTCCCCGCAGCCGGGTGCGGAGCGGTGGGCACGCCCGTGCCGGACATCCCCGCCGGCGCGGCCGTCACCGAGAACACGGCCGTCGCCGGAAGACAGAGCGTCGCGGTCCGCGTCCCGGTCGGTGTCGTAGTCCGTCTCACGGTTCGTCATCGGTCCGCGCCCTGCCTCGTCATCCGTCGGTCTTTCCACCGTCGGCCGGTCCCTCGTCGGACTCCGCCGCCCAGCGCGCGGCGAGTGCCGCCGCCCGGCGCGCGGCTTCGGCCACCTCGGCCGGAGTGCCACCCGCCCGGCCCGCCGCGTACCCCACCAGAAAGGTGGTGAGGGGCGCCGCCGGCCGGGTCACGCCGTGCGCGGCATCGCGGGCGAGGTCCAGCAGAACGCCGGTGTCGACGTCCAGCTCGATCCCGAGTTCGTCCTTGACTGCGGCCATCCATTCGTCCAGCACGTTTCCATGCTCCCTGATGCGGGCGCGGGCGGACGCAAGATCCTCCCAGGTGTCGCAGTCGAAGGACGCCGCGGGGACGGGCCCGGATATGCGCCGGAGGGTGAGTTCGGCGCTGAGCAGGCGCAGCGGCAGATGGGCGAGGCCGCCGTGCTCGGCGGCGAGCAGGGAGAGTTCACGGCGCAGTGGCTCGGTTCGGTAGGCGGCGACCAGCGGCTGATCCCTGCCATCGGAATCGACGAGCAGCACCCCGTCGGCCGGCTCGTTTCCCGCGGTGCCGTCGGCCTCACCTGCCCTGGCCGTGGCCGGGTCCCACGCCGCCCGGGAGGTGTCGGCCGCCTCGGCCCGGGCCGCGCCGCCGGCCCGGGTATCCCGATCCGCGCCTGCCCGGTCCATGGTGGCCCGGTCCGCCGTGGCCCGGTCCGCGGTGGCCCGGTCCGCGGTGGCCCGGTCGGCATCCGGGCCGGCGTCCCGCCGTGCCGCGGGGGCCGGGCCGGGCCCGGGCTTCTCCCCGTCCAGCGCTCCGATCAGCGCCCGCACCGTCTCGGCCGACAGAAACGGCAGATCCGCCGAGAGGGCGAGTACCACCGGCTCCGTGACGTGGGCGAGGCCGGCGGCGAGCGCCGCCAGCGGGCCGCCGCCGGGTGGCTCCTCGCGCGCCCAGCGCACCGGACGCGCGGTCGGTCGCCGGGAACCGACGACAACGGTCGTGGTGGCGTCGGCGCACGCCCCGAGCACGCGGTCCAGGAGAGGGCGCCCGCCCACGCGGAGGCCCGGTTTGTCCGCCCCACCCATTCGCTTCGCGGCGCCACCGGCCAGCACCACCGCGTCGTACCCCTGCGCAGTCATGCATCGAGTATCCCGGGCGGGTGGGACGTCGCGGCAGCCTCATGGCTCCCCGCCCGCATGGGCGCGCGCCCCACTCCTGGAAGGTCGGCCCTGTCCCCGGCGCCGGCCGCCGGGGACAGGCGACGTCACACGGTGCGCAGCAGCACCGCCGGCTGCTCGACGCAGTCGGCGACGTACCGGAGGAAACCCCCGGCGGTGCCCCCGTCGCATACCCGGTGGTCGAAGGTGAGCGACAGCTGAACGACCTGCCGCACCGCCAACTCGCCCCGGTGGACCCACGGCTTCGGCACGATGCGCCCCACGCCCAGCATCGCCGCTTCGGGGTGGTTGATGATCGGCGTCGAACCGTCCACGCCGAAGACGCCGTAGTTGTTGAGCGTGAACGTACCGCCGGTCAGGTCGGCCGGTGTCAGCGTGCCCGCCCGCGCCTTCTCCGTGAGCCGGGCGAATTCCTCGGACAGGGAGGCCGCGTTCCGGGTGTGCGCGTCCCGGACGACGGGCACGACCAGGCCCCGGTCCGTCTGCGCCGCGAATCCGATGTGGACGCCGGGGAGCCGGACGACCTCGCGGGCCTCCATGTCCACCGTGGAGTTCAGTTCGGGGTAGCGGGCGAGTGCGGCCGTGCAGATCCGGGCCAGCAGCGCGAGCAGCGACACCTTCGGCTCACCGGCGGCGTTCATGGCGGACCGGGCCGCCATGAGTTCGGTGGCGTCGGCGTCCACCCAGCATGTCGCCTCGGGGATCTCCCGCCGGCTCCGCGACAGCTTGTCCGCCACGGCTCCGCGCATCCCGCGCAGCGGGATGCGTTCCGCCACCGGTGCCCCGCCGGTGGCCGGCTGCCTGCCCACCTCGGGCCTGCCCCGATCGGTGGCGGTCGCCTCTCCGGAAGCGTAGGGAGCCGTGTCGCTCGGCGCCGGCCGGGCGGGCGGCTCGGTGAGCGTCCGCGCGGCGCTCTCGACGTCGGCCCGCAGGATGAGCCCCTCGGGCCCGCTGCCCCGCACCTCGCGGAGATCGATCCCGTTCTCCCTGGCCAGCCGCCGGACGAGAGGCGAGATCACGGCAACCGGTCCGGAGCCGCCGGCTGCCATGGCTCCGGAGGTGGCGCCTGTCGTGGCACGGCCGTCCGCCGGAACGCTCACGTCCTGCGGCGGGGCCGCGCGGACGGCGGCTCCCCCTCGCGGTCCGTCGGCCGCGGGCGCGGAAGGCGGGGAGAAACCGCCCGCGGGACGAACCCTGCGCCGACGGGCCACCGGCGCACCGGTGCCGTAGCCGACGAGCACATTGCCCGAGCCCTCGGCCCCGCCCGCGTCGGCCCTGCCGTCGACACCGCCCGCGGACCCGACGCCCGGCGCGACCGAGTCCGCGCCGGCCGAGGACGGGGTGGTTCCCGGTACCGAGGTGCCGGGCTCGGGACCACCGGGGGCGCCCGCATCCGCGCCGACCGCGACCGTCAGCAGCGGTGCCCCGACCGGCAGCTCCGTGCCCTCCTCGCCGTAGCGTGCGGTGACCACGCCCCCGTAGGGACAGGGCACCTCCACCATGGCCTTCGCCGTCTCCACCTCGACCACCGGCTGGTCGACGGCGACGACGTCGCCGACCTGCACCAGCCAGCGGATGATCTCGGCCTCGGTCAGGCCCTCGCCGAGATCGGGCAGCTTGAACTCCCGCACCACGGCCATCAGCTCCGCACCTCCCCCGGTGTCCACTCCGACTCCCACTGCAGCCGGGCGACCGCGTCCAGGATGCGGTCGACCCCGGGCAGATGATGGCGTTCGAGCATCGGCGGCGGATACGGGATGTCGAAGCCCGCGACCCTGAGCACCGGGGCCTCCAGGTGGTGGAAGCACCGCTCCGTCACCCGCGCGGCGATCTCCCCTCCGGGACCGCCGAACCCGCTGGACTCGTGGACCACGACGGCCCGCCCTGTCCGGCGGACGGACGCGCACACCGTCGCGTCGTCGAACGGCACCAGACTCCGCAGGTCGAGAACTTCCAGATCCCAGCCTTCGGCGCGGGCGGCCTCGGCGGCCTCCAGGCACACCGGCACGGACGGCCCGTAGCTGATGAGCGTCGCGCTGCGGCCCGTCCGACGGACCGCGGCGCGACCGATCGGGCCGACCGTTTCGGGCTCGTCCGGCGACCAGTCGGCCTTCGACCAGTACAGCCGCTTGGGTTCCAGGAAGACGACGGGATCGTCGGAGGCGATGGCGGCTCGCAGCAGGCCGTACGCGTCCGCCACCGTCGCCGGGGTGACGACGTGCAGGCCCGGGGTGGCCATGTAGTAGGCCTCGGACGAGTCGCTGTGGTGCTCGACGCCGCCGATCCCGCCGCCGTACGGCACCCGCACCGTGATCGGCATCGGCATCGCGCCCCGCGTCCGGTTGCGCATCCGTGCGACATGGCTGATGAGCTGCTCGAACGCCGGGTACGCGAAGGCGTCGAACTGCATCTCCACAACGGGCCGCAGACCGTACATCGCCATGCCGACCGCCGTGCCCAGGATTCCCGCCTCGGCCAGCGGTGTGTCCGTGCAGCGGTCGTCGCCGAACTCCCGGGCGAGGCCGTCGGTGATCCGGAAGACGCCGCCGAGCGTGCCGACGTCCTCCCCGAGGACGTGCACGGACGGGTCCTCGGCCAGGGAATCCCGCAGGGCGCGGCCCAGGGCCTGGGCCATGGTGGCGGGTTTGCGCACCGGGGCGGCGGGCCCGGCGGCGGCTGGTGCGGTGGTCACTTCCCGCTCTCTCCCTCGTGGTCGGCGGCGTCGAGCTCGGCGCGCAGCTGAGCGGCCTGTTCACGCAGCTGCTCCGTCTGCTCGGCGTACACGTGGCCGAACAGGTCCATCGGGTCCAGGGCCGGGTCCTGGTTCATCCGCTCCCGCAGGTCGGCCGCCATCTCCTCGGCGGACTCGCGGACCACCCGGGCCTCCTTGTCGTCCAGCAGGTGCCGGTCCCGCATCTCGCGCTCCAGCAGAGTTATCGGGTCGTGTTCCCGCCACTCCTCGACCTCGTCGTCCGGCCGGTAGCGGGTGGCGTCGTCGGCGTTGGTGTGGGCTTCCATGCGGTAGGTGACGGCTTCCACGAGCGTCGGACCGTCGCCCGCGCGGGCACGGCGGACGGCCTCGCCGAGCACCTCGTGGACCGCGACCGCGTCGTTCCCGTCGACGAGCCGGCCCGGCATGCCGTACCCCACCGCCTTGTGGGCCAGGGAGGGCGCGGCGGTCTGCTTGGCGAGCGGCACGGAGATCGCGAAGCCGTTGTTCTGGACGAGGAAGACGACGGGGGCGCGCCAGACGGCGGCGAAGTTCAGCGCTTCGTGGAAGTCGCCCTCGCTGGTGCCGCCGTCGCCGACCATGGCGAGCGCGACCACGTCGTCCCCCTTGAGCCGGGCGGCGTGCGCCAGGCCCACGGCGTGCGGGAGCTGGGTGGCGAGCGGTGTGCACAGCGGCGCGACGCGGTGCTCCCTCGGGTCGTACCCGGTGTGCCAGTCGCCGCGGAGCAGGGTGAGCGCCTGTACGGGGTCGAGCCCGCGGGCCACGGCGGCGAGGGTGTCGCGGTAGCTGGGGAAGAGCCAGTCCCGGTCCTCCAGCACGAGGGCGGCGGCGACCTGGCAGGCCTCCTGGCCGGTGCTGGAGGGATACACGGCCAGCCGCCCCTGCCGGGTGAGGGCGGTGGCCTGCGTGTTGTAGCGGCGGCCGCGGACCAGCTCGGCGTGGAGCCGCTTCAGCAGGGCGGGGTCGGTGTCCCGCCCCGCGGGGGTACCCAGCAGGCGGTACGGCTCCTGGTCGGGAAGGAGCGGCGCCGGGTCGGTGCGGGGCCGCCAGGCGGGCGGCGGGGCCGGGTGGTACGACCCGGGCTGTTCGAGGACCGTCATTCGAGCACCTCCTGGGACTCGCCCCTGGGCTTCGGCGTGGGGGCCTGGGGCCTGCTGGCCGGGGCGACGGGCAGGGCTTAGCGCGACGCGGTGTGGCACGTCTCACCTACCGATTGTTCGGTCGACGGCACATTTTGGCTACATGCGGCCTCAGCCTGTGGACAAACGGTTTTCCACAGCCTGAGATGAAGGCAGGACGTCCACCGTGGGGAGGCATAGGCGGATGGCAACTGAACGGATGGCCGACGAGAGCCGGATGCCGCCCCCGCGCCCGCTGGACGCGATCGACCGCGCGATCCTCCGGATGCTCCGCACCGACGGGCGCGCCTCGATACGCTCCGTGGCCGAGCGGGTGCACATCTCGCGGGCCAACGCGTACGCGCGCATCAACCGGCTCATCGAGGACGGCGTGATCCAGGGCTTCGGGGCCCGGGTCGACATGGAACGGGCAGGCCAGGGCGCCGCCGCGTACATCACGCTGAAGATCGTGCAGAACTCCTGGCGCACGGTCCGCGAGCAGCTCGAGGAGCTGCCGGGCGCCGCGCACATCGCCCTGGTCAGCGGCGATTTCGACGTCCTGCTGCTGGTGCACACCGAGGACAACCGCGCGCTCCGGGAACTCGTCCTGACCCGGATCCAGTCGATCCCCGAGGTGCTGAGCACGCGCACGCTGCTGGTGTTCGAGGAGACGGACCTCTGGCCGGAGGATCCGGCCGAGGCCTGAACCGCGGCAGGGACGGAACCGGCCCGGGACGGCGCGGGGGAAGCCCGGAGCGCCGCCGGGGTCATCGGCCCGCCGGCACCTGACCGGAGCGTCACCCCCGGAGGAAGGCCGACGCCCAGAAGAAGGGTCTACGAAGAGGCGGACGTCCGCAGGCCCGCGAAGGCCATCCGCACCACTGTTTCGGCCACGTCCTCGCCGTCCGCGTGGCCGCTGCCGTGCGGCCGGTACCACTCGACGATCGAGTTGATCATGCCGAACAGGAGCCGGGTGGCGAGCCGCAGGTCCACGTCGTCGCGCAGGTCGCCCTCCGCCGCGGCCTGCTTCAGCAGCTCCGCGACCTGCTGGTCGAACTCGCGGCGGCGCTCCATGGCCCACCGTTCGGTGTCGGTGTTGCCGCGCACCCGCAGCAGCAGGGTGACGTACGGCAGCTCGGCCATCAGCACCTCCGCGGTCCGCCGCGTCACGTGCTCGAGACGGTCGATGGCCCGGCCCTCGCACGTCCCCGGCTCCCGCAGGATCGCGAAGAGCCCGTCGAGGGCGCGGCGTATCGCCAGTCGCAGCAGTTCCTCCTTGCCGCGGACATGGTGGTAGATGGACGACTTGGAGATCCCCGCCGCACGGGAGAGGTGCTCCATGGAGGTGCCGTCGTAGCCCCGCTCGTTGAACACCTCGACGGCGACCGCGAGCAGCGATTCGGGCGTATAGGTGTCGCGCTTGGCCATGGTCATGATGAGAACAGCTTTCCTTCGGCCGTCGCACGACGGAGCAAGGGCTGGGACGGGACGTAGCGGCCAGTAGGGTACGCGTCGTCGAGGCCCCACAGGACCCTGCGCACCCAGCCGGCGCCGAGCTCGTCGGCCCACTCCAGCGGGCCGCGCGGGTAGTTGACGCCCAGCCGCATCGCGGTGTCGACGTCCTCCGCGCCGGCGACGCCCCGGGCGACCGCCTCGGTGGCGAAGTCGGCGAGCATCGCGACGGTGCGCGCGACGATCATTCCGGGGACGTCGTCGATCACGCTGACCTGCTTGCCGAGCGCCTGGAACAGGCCGATCGCGTCGCTGAGGGCCTCGGGGGAGACGAGGTCGGAGGGGGCGAGGGCGATCCGGGTCGCGGTGCGGTAGTCCAGCGCGAGATCGAAGCGGATGTGGGTGCCGGACAGATCGGTGGTGGCGGCCGAGCCGTCGGTGAGTGTGAGCCGCGTGCCGCCGGGCAGCGCGATGAACCCCTCCGACACGAAGGAGGTGCGGTCGCGGGTGACCTCGATGCCCGCCTCGGCGATCAGCTCGGCCAGGACCGCGGCGGGCCCGAGGTCGCCGTGCACACCGACCGTGGCCGGTGCCTTGCGGGGCTCCGCGGTGTGCGGCTCCGGCCTGGACTCCCCCTCGCCGTACGGGTACCAGCCGCGGCCCGACTTCCGGCCGTGCAGACCCGATTCGACGAGCCGGCGCTGAGCGAGCGAGGGCGTGAACCGCGGGTCGTGGAAGCAGGACTCCCAGACGGACCGCGTGACGGCCTCGTTGACGTCCTGGCCGATGAGGTCGGTCAGCTCGAACGGGCCCATCCGGAAGCCGCCGGACTCCCGCAGGACGGCGTCGATGGTGGCCGGGTCGGCCGCCCGCTCCTCGTACAGCCGGAAGGCCTCGGCGTAGAACGGCCGGGCGACGCGGTTGACGATGAAACCGGGGGTGTCGGCGCAGCGGACGGGCGTCTTCCCCCAGGCCGCCGCCGTGTCGTGGGCACACCTCGCGGCGGCTTCGTCGGTGGCGAACCCGCTCACCACCTCCACCAGCGGAAGGAGCGGCGCCGGATTGAAGAAGTGCAGCCCGACCAGGCGCCCGGGGCGGGAGAGCGCCCCGCCGACCGCGGTGACGGACAGCGAGGAGGTGTTGGTGGCGAGCAGGCAGTCCTCGGAGACCACGGATTCAAGGGCCGTGAAGAGCTGCTGCTTGGCACCCAGCTCCTCGAGGATCGCCTCGACGACGAGCCGGGCGTCCGCGAGCCCGCCGAGTTCGGTGACCGCGCCGAGCCGGCCGCGGGCGGCGTCCCGCTCCTCCGCGGTGAGCCTGCCCTTCTCCACGAGCCGGTCGAGACGCACCGCGATGGCGTCGACCGCCGTCCCGGCCCGGCCGGGCGCCACGTCGTAGAGCCGCACCGGGTGCCCGGCCAGCAGCGCGACCTGGGCGATCCCCTGGCCCATGGTGCCGGTGCCGACGACGGCGACGGTGCCGGTGCGGTCGATTGCGGTCATGGTGAAGATCCTCCCCGACGAGTTGTCCACAGGACCCGAGGCCCCCTTGTCCCGACCGATCGTTCGGTTACAGTATCTCCCGGGGGGAGCCCCCGGGCCCCTCGCACTCCGGATACTCGATTCCCAGCCCGGCTCAACGAGGAGTTGGTCAGCCATGGCCGCCGATCTCACCGCTCTCCAGCTGATCGAGAAGCACCGCTCGACCCTCGACCAGGCGCTGGAAGCCATCCGCACCCGCGCGTACTGGTCTCCCCACCCGGAGCACCCGAAGGCGTACGGCGAATCCGCGGCCGACGACGGCCTGGCCGCCTTCGAGGCACTGCGCGGCAAGCGCCTCGACCTCGGCCAGCCGGGGACGGACGCCTGGGTGGGCGACGAGGTCTCGCCGTACGGGCCGGAGCTCGGCGTGGAGTATCCGCACCCGGATGTCGACGTGCTGCTGCCGGCCATGCGGGCGGCCATGCCGGGGTGGCGGGAGGCCGGGCCCGAGACCCGCGCGATGGTGTGCCTGGAGATCCTGTCCAGGATCAGCGCCCGGACCCATGAGTTCGCCCAGGCGGTCATGCACACCAGTGGCCAGGCGTTCATGATGGCGTTCCAGGCGGGCGGGCCGCACGCCCAGGACCGCGGTATGGAGGCGGTGGCGTACGCGTACGTGGAGCAGGTGCGCACCCCGGAGGCCGCGGACTGGTCCAAGCCCCAGGGGAAGCGGGACCCGCTGAACCTGCGCAAGGCGTTCACCGCCGTGCCGCGCGGCATCTCCCTGCTGATCGGCTGCAACACCTTCCCCACCTGGAACGGCTACCCGGGCCTGTTCGCCTCCCTGGCCACCGGGAACGCCGTGCTGGTCAAGCCGCACCCGCGGGCGGTCCTGCCGCTGGCGCTGACGGTGGCGGTCGCGCGCGAGGTGCTGTCCGAGGCCGGGTTCGACCCGAACCTGGTGGCGCTGGCCGCCGAGCGGCCCGGCGAGGGGCTGGCCAAGACCCTGGCCGTGCGGCCCGAGGTCCGCATCATCGACTACACCGGCTCGACCGCCTTCGGCGACTGGCTGGAGGCAAACGCCCGGCAGGCGCAGGTGTACACGGAGAAGGCCGGCGTCAACACGGTGATCGTCGACTCGACCGACGACTACAAGGGCATGCTGGGCAACCTCGCCTTCTCGCTGTCCCTCTACAGCGGCCAGATGTGCACCACTCCGCAGAACCTCCTCGTCCCGCGCGACGGCATCACCACGGACGCCGGCCACAAGTCGTACGACGAGTTCGTCAGCGACCTGGCGGGCGCGGTGAGCGGCCTGCTGGGCGACGACGCCCGGGCGAACGCCCTGCTGGGCGCCATCGTCAACCCCCAGGTGCGGGAGCGTCTGGAGTCCGCCGCCGGGCACGGCGAGGTCGCCCTGGAGTCCCGGAAGGTGGCGCACCCGGACTTCCCCGGAGCCACGGTCCGTACGCCCGTGATCGTGAAGGCGGACGGGGCGCGGAAGGTCTGGGAGGGGGCGGAGCCGGACGCCGCCTATCTGTCGGAGTGCTTCGGACCGGTGTCGTTCGCGGTGGCGGTCGACTCCTCGCCGGACGCGGTGGAGCTGCTGCGCCGCACCGTCCGGGAGAAGGGCGCCATGACGGTCGGCGCGTACACGACCTCCCCGGAGGTCGAGCAGTTGATCGAGGAGGCCTGTCTGGAGGAGTGCGCCCAGCTGTCGCTGAATCTGACCGGCGGCGTGTACGTCAACCAGACCGCGGCGTTCTCGGACTTCCACGGCTCGGGCGGCAACCCGGCGGCGAACTCCGTGCTCTGTGACGGGGCATTCGTCGCGAACCGCTTCCGCACGGTCGAGGTCCGCCGCCCGGCGTAGTGCGCGCTCCCCCGGCGCCGCGGATCCCTCCGGCGCCGGGGGAGGGGCAGGGGGCTACGGGTTCTCGATACGGGCGTGGCGGCTGATCCAGGCGTGCATGGCGACGGCGGCCGCCGCGCCCGCATTGATCGACCGGGTGGAGCCGAACTGCGCGATCGAGCACACCATGGCCGCGTGCCGGCGGGCCTCCTCGGTCAGCCCCGGGCCCTCCTGGCCGAACAGCAGCACACAGCGGCGGGGCAGCTCCGTGGTCTCCAGGGGAACGGAGCCGGGGAGGTTGTCGATACCGATGATCGGCAGCCCCTCGGCCGCCGCCCAGGCGGTGAGCTCCGCGGTGTCGGGGTGGTGGCGGACGTGCTGGTAGCGGTCGGTGACCATGGCGCCGCGCCGGTTCCAGCGCCGCCGCCCCACGATGTGGATCTCCTTCGCGAGGAAGGCGTTGGCGGTGCGCACCACGGAGCCGATGTTGAAGTCGTGCCCCCAGTTCTCCACGCCGACGTGGAAGTCGTGGCGGCGGGTGTCGAGGTCGGCGACGATCGCCTCACGCGTCCAGTAGCGGTAGCGGTCGACGACGTTGCGCCGGTCACCGTGCGCGAGCAGCTCGGGGTCGTAGCGGTCGCCCTCCGGCCACGGCAGGGGGTGCGGGCCGACGCCGACCTCGGCGGGTCCGTAGCCGTCGTCGTACTGAACGGTCTCGATGCTGTCGCTGCTCACCCGATGAGGGTACGGTCCGGCCGCCTGCCGTCGCTTCCGACGGCCTCCCCTGCCGAGCGGGCGGGGCGGAGCTCCCGGAGCCGGGCGGCCCGGCCCCCGACCCACCGGAGGAAACCGGTCGGCAGGAAGACCGCGTCCGCGGCGATCATGGCGAGCGAGAAGAAGGGCAGGCCGAGCGCGAAGGCGATGGCCAGGTGCTCGGCCATCATCAGCACGAGCAGGACGTTCTTGACCCCGCGGTTGAAAAGGGTGAACGGGAAGGCGACCTGGACGATCACCGTGCCGTAGGTGATGAGCATGACCAGCACCCCGCTGCCGGCGAGGACATCGGACAGCTCGGGCCAGGGCGAGAAGTAGTTCAGGTGCATCGGGTAGTAGAGGGCGGTGCCGTCCTGCCAGCGCGTGCCCTGGACCTTGTACCAGCCGGCGGTCGCGTAGATCAGACAGACCTCGGCCATGATCACCAACAGGGCGCCGTTGTGGACGAGGTTGGTGATGGCCTCCAGGACGGTGGCCGCCTCACGGCTCACGGTCCGCTCCGGCCGCACCTCCCGGGGCGATCTCCCCGCGGCCGCCCCCGCGCCCGCTGCGCCCGCCTGCTGCATCGTCGTCTGCTCGGCCGGTGCGGGTTCCGTCAGTGCGGCACCGGCAGACGCAGCCAGAGCTGGTGCCGTCCGTGCGAGTGGCGCGGCGGCCGGTCCGCGCTGCCCCGGCACACTCGGTGCGCTCGTGTCCCCGGGCCTCGGCCGGCCGGCGCCTGAGACGCGGCGGCGCACCGCTCCGTACACGCCCTGCGCGGCCCAGAGGCCCCAGTAGACCGCCTGCCAGCCCGCGCTGAGCCGGTCCAGTGCGGTGGCGAGGAGGAGAACGGCGCCGAGCACGGCCCAGAGAACGATCCCGCCCCGGTCCCGGCCGCAGTCCCTCGTCCGCGCGCGACGCCGGGCGTCCAGGGACCACACCTGGCCGCAGCGGGTGAGCACGAGGTAGATCGCCATGAGGTGGATGACGTTGTCGCCGCCGTCGCCGACGAAGATGTTGCGGTTCTGCAGGGACAGCACCCCGGTCATGAACAGCACCGATGTGGCACGGGTGCGCCAGCCGAGCAGCAGCAGCGCGGCGGCGGCGATGGCGAAGAAGTAGACGGCTTCGAACCAGAGCCTGCCGTCGGACCAGATCAGCGCGGTGAGGGCACCGTTCTCGTCGATCAGCCGACGTGCCATGTCCCAGTTCCACGGTCCGTCGGGCCCGTACAGCTCATGACGGTGCGGCCACTCGCGGAGCAGGAAGGCCAGCCAGGTGAAGGAGAAGCCGATCCGGATCACTGCGGTCTGGTACGGCCCGAGGGCGCTGCCGGTGACGCGGGCGATGCCCTGGGCGAGCGCCCGTTCGGCGCGGCGCGGGACGGAGATCGGGGTCATCGGTGGCCGGCCCCTTCCGGAACGTCCTTCGGGGAGACCGTCCACCAGGGCATGACCCGGTGGACGGTCTTGGTGTCGACCTTCTCGTCACTCCACGGCGGCGGGGCGATCGGGGTGGTGGCGGACCTCAGCTGGATCCGCTGGACCTTGCCTCCGGACTCCTCGGGGCCGAACCGGAGCATCACGATGCGGCGCATGTACTGCTCGGACAGCTGTCCGCGCAGACCGTTGGGCCGGTTCTCGGTGTCGTGCGAACCGATGAGCAGGTCCCAGGCGCGGCGCAGTTCGTTCTGCTCGGTGTGGCTGGGGAGGAGCCGGTGGTGGATCGCCGCACCGTCCTGGGCGGACAGATCGGTCCACTTCGTGGTCGCGGTGCCGCCCTCGGCCGTGCGTATCTCGGCACGGGCCTGGACGGCGATGTTCTGCTGGAGCGGGTTCGGGGCGAACAGCTTCCAGTTCTGTTCGAACTCCGGATAGATGTAGTCGTCGATCGTCGTCGCGTGCTGCTTGGTGATCGTGTTGGCGGGAGCGAGGTGCAGGAAGACCATCCCGAGATGCACTGCGGCGGCGACCACGACCACGGCGAACGCCACCGCGATCACTATGCGCGAGGGCAGCGAGAGCGCGGCGACGCCGCCCGGCACCGCCGTCCCCTCCTCGTGACGCTCCATTCCGCCCCTCCCGAGTCCGGATCTCCGTGGAACGGTACTCAGAGCGCCCCTTCCGGCACAGCGTCTCGCGGTTATCCACAGCCTTGACACCTTACGATCCCCCACCGCACCATTGAACCGAACGATCGGTCGGTAGGCGGCCGGTCGGTCCGGGCTCGTCGGATGAGAGGGGCGCCTGGTGACAACGGTGGTTGCAGCCGAGAGCGCGGGCGCGTACGCAACGGCGTTCGACGCGGCGGTGGCGGCGGACGAACGGATCGAACCACGTGACTGGATGCCGGACGCCTACCGCGCGACGCTGGTGCGGCAGATCGCCCAGCACGCCCACTCCGAGATCATCGGCATGCAGCCGGAGGCCAACTGGATCACCCGCGCGCCGTCCCTGCGGCGCAAGGCGATCCTCATCGCGAAGGTCCAGGACGAGGCCGGCCACGGGCTCTACCTGTACAGCGCGGCCGAGACCCTGGGCACCGGACGGGACGAACTGCTCGACAAGCTCCACTCCGGTCGCCAGAAGTACTCCTCGATCTTCAACTACCCCACGCTGACCTGGGCGGACGTGGGGGCCATCGGCTGGCTGGTCGACGGTGCCGCGATCACCAACCAGGTGCCGCTGTGCCGCTGCTCCTACGGGCCCTACGCCCGCGCCATGGTGCGGATCTGCAAGGAGGAGTCGTTCCACCAGCGGCAGGGCTACGAGCTGCTGCTCGCCCTCAGCCAGGGGACCGAGGCACAGCACGCGATGGCACAGGACGCGGTCGACCGCTGGTGGTGGCCGTCCCTGATGATGTTCGGCCCGCCCGACGACGAGTCCGCGCACTCCGCCCAGTCGATGGCCTGGAAGATCAAGCGGCACTCCAACGACGAGTTGCGGCAGCGCTTCGTGGACATCTGCGTGCCGCAGGCAGAGGCCCTCGGGCTGGCCCTCCCCGACCCGGACCTGCGGTGGAACGAGGACCGCGGGCACCACGACTTCGGGGCCATCGACTGGGACGAGTTCCGCGAGGTCCTCAAGGGCAACGGCCCGTGCAACGAACAGCGGATCACCCAGCGCCGACGGGCGCACGAGGAAGGCGCCTGGGTGCGCGAGGCAGCGGCGGCGTACGCCGCCAAACACGGGGAGGCATCGGCATGAGCTCTACGGACTGGCCGCTGTGGGAGGTGTTCGTCCGCAGCAGGCGGGGCCTGTCGCACACCCACGCCGGAAGCCTGCACGCCCCCGACGCCGCCATGGCGCTCCGCAACGCCCGTGACCTCTACACCCGGCGGGCCGAGGGCGTCTCGATCTGGGTGGTGCCCTCCGCGGCCGTCACCGCCTCCTCCCCCGACGAGAAGGACCCCTTCTTCGAACCGGCCGCCGACAAGCCCTACCGGCACCCGACCTTCTACGAGATCCCGGAAGGGGTGCAGCACCTGTGACCGCAGCGCTGGCACTCGGCGACGACGCCCTCGTGCTCTCCCACCGGCTGGGGGAGTGGGCGGGTAACGCCCCCGTGCTCGAGGAGGAGGTCGCTCTCGCCAACATCGCCCTCGACCTGCTCGGCCAGGCGCGGGTCCTGCTGTCCATGGAGGGCGACGAGGACGAACTCGCCTACCTCCGCGAGGAGCGCGCCTTCCGCAATGTGCAGCTCGTCGAACAGCCCTGTGCCGACTTCGCACAGGCCATGGCCCGGCAGCTCTACTTCTCCACCTACCAGGAGCTGCTGTACGGGCAGTTGGCCCGGGGGGACAGCGCGTTCGCCCCGCTCGCGGCGAAGGCGGTCAAGGAGGTCGCCTACCACCGCGACCACGCCGAGCACTGGACCCTGCGCCTGGGTGATGGCACGGCGGAGAGCCACGCCCGGATGCAGCGCGCGCTCGACGAGCTGTGGCGCTTCACCGGCGAGCTGTTCCAGCCGGTCGAGGGGCCGGCCGTGGACTGGGAATCCCTCCGCGAGGCGTGGACGGCATCCGTGGCGTCCGTGGTGGAGCGCGCCACCCTGACGCTGCCGACCGGTCCGCAGCGCGGTGGATGGGCCGCGGGCGCGGGCCGTCAGGGCCTGCACACCGAATCGTTCGGGCGGATGCTCGCGGAAATGCAGCATCTGCACCGCAGCCACCCGGGGGCGGCATGGTGACCCCCGACACGGCGTCCCCGGCCGCCCCGACCCTCCTCGAGGAGGAGCTCCGACGGCTCGCCGGTTCGGTGCCCGACCCGGAACTCCCCGTGCTCACCCTGGAGGAGCTGGGGGTCCTGCGCGGACTGCATGTCCTGGGCCCTGGACGGGTCGAAGTGGAGCTCACCCCGACGTACACCGGCTGCCCGGCCATCGAGTCCATGACCGCGGACATCGAGCGGGTACTGCACGAGCGAGGCATACCCGACGTCGCCGTCCGCACGGTCCTCTCCCCGCCGTGGTCCACCGATGCCATCAGCTCCGAAGGCCGGCGCAAGCTCGAAGAGTTCGGTATCGCACCACCGCGCCCGGGAGGCCCGAGCGGTCCGGTCATGGTGGAGCTGTCCGTGCGCTGCCCGAACTGCGGATCCACCGACACCACGCTGCTGAGCCGTTTCTCCTCCACCGCGTGCAAGGCGCTGCGCCGCTGCGAGTCCTGCCGCGAACCGTTCGACCACTTCAAGGAGTTGTAGATGGCCGCGGCTCGTCATGGCGCCTTCCATCAGCTGCAGGTGGCCGCGGTCGACCGGCTCACCGACGACTCGGTCGCCGTCACCTTCGCGGTTCCGCCCGAGCTGCGCGAGGCGTACCGGTTCACCCCCGGGCAGCACCTCGCGCTGCGGCGCCGCAGCACGGACGGCTCGGAGATCCGCCGCACCTATTCCATCTGCGGACCCGCCGGGAGTTCCGGGGGGCCGGAGACGCTGCGGGTGGGGGTACGGCTGGTCGAGGGCGGGGAGTTCTCGACGTTCGCCCTCAAGGAGTTGCAGGCCGGCCACACCGTGGAGGTCATGGCGCCGGCCGGGCGATTCGTCCTGGAACCCACGGCGGGGCACTTCGCCGCCGTGGTCGGGGGCAGCGGTATCACCCCGGTGCTGTCGATCGTCTCCACCCTGCTGGCCCGGGAACCCAGCGCCCGCTTCTGTCTGATCCGCAGCGACCGCACCGCCGCCTCGACGATGTTCCTGGACGAGGTCGCCGACCTGAAGGACCGGTACCCGGACCGGCTGCAACTCGTCCAGACTCTGTCCCGCGAGGATCAACAGGCCGGTCTGCCGTCGGGACGGCTGGACGAGGCCCGGCTCGGGGAACTGCTGCCGGCTCTGCTGCCCGTGGACTCGATCGACGGCTGGTTCCTGTGCGGCCCCTACGGACTGGTGCAGGGTGCGGAGCGGGCCCTGCGGGCGCTCGGCGTACCGCGCGCCCGGGTCCACGAGGAGATCTTCCATGTGGCGGACGACTCGTCCGCGTCGGCCGCGCCGGCGTCGGCACCGGCGCACAGCACGGTGACGGCAACGCTGGACGGCCGGTCCGGCAGCTGGCCGGTGCGGAACGCCGAGTCGCTGCTGGAGGCCGTTCTGCGGAACCGCGCCGACGCTCCGTACGCCTGCAAGGGGGGCGTGTGCGGGACCTGCCGGGCCTTCGTGGTCTCCGGCGAGGTCCGTATGGACCGGAACTTCGCGCTGGAGCCGGACGAGGTCGGCGCGGGCTATGTCCTGGCCTGCCAGTCCCACCCGGTCACCGAGCGGGTGGAGCTGGACTTCGACCGCTGACCTGCGGACGCGTCGCTCCGGGGGTGGCCGGCCCGGGCGCCGAACGGCATCATGCAGTGCCCGGCGCCGGGGTCGGCGTGCGGCGTCGGGTGCGCGGGCGCGCCGGAGTCACCGCCGGCCGCCCCGGGCGTTATCGGCGGGGGGACGTAGCCGTGGCCGGGCGCCGCCAGCGGCGATCCGGGGGTGCCACGCTCCGGTGGCCTCGCTCCGCAGGGCCCTCGCTCCGGGGAAGCCACGCTCCGGGGGACTTCCGCCTTGCCTGCGGAGCCTTGCCTGCGGAGCCCTGCCTGCGGAGCCCTGCCTGCGGGCCCTTGCCTGCGGGGTCTTCCCGGCGGAGAAATGCAGCGTGCTGTCCGGTGGGAGTGCGGACACCATTCCCAATTCCTGCAACATGTTCTACCTTGACGCACCGTCAGAAACTCTGCGGGTGTGTGCGGGAGGACGGGCAGTGGACTTCACCTTCACCGAAGAGCAGCAGGCGGCCGTCGAGGCAGCACAGGCCGTCTTCTCCGGGGTGGCACCCGACGGTGTGCCCAGCCCGGCCCTCGTGCCCGGTGCCGTCGCCGAGGACTTCGACCGTGCGCTGTGGCACAAGCTGGCCCGGGCCGACCTGTTGAGCCTCGTCCTCGAACCCCGGCACGGCGGGGCGGGCCTCGACCTCATGGCGCTCTGCCTCGTACTGCGGGAGTCCGCGAAGGTTCTGGCACGGATTCCCCTGCTGGAAACCGGCGCCGCTGCCCTCGCCCTGCGGGCCCACGGCAGTACCGGGCTCCGTGACGACCTTCTCCCCCGGGTCGGCCGGGGTGAACTCGTCCTGACCGTCGCTTCCAACGGCCGTACCGGCCACGACGCGGCGCCGCTCTCGGTCACCGCACACCGGGACGGTGACGCCTGGCTGCTGGACGGGGTGCAGACGGCCGTGCCCTGGGCACAGGTCGCGGACCTCATTCTCGTACCGGCCCGTGCCGGGGACGGTCGAACGGTGGTCGCTCTGGTCCCCCGCCTCCACGACGGGGTGTCCCTGGCCGAGCAGGTGTCCACCAGCGGCGAGCGCTACGCGGAGGTCTGTCTGGACTCCGTACGGATCGCCGGCCGCGACACCCTGTCCGGCGAGGGCGTCTGGGAGCGGCTGCGCGATGTGCTCGCCACCGGCACGTGCGCTCTCGCGCTCGGCCTGGGGCTCGGTGTGCTCGGGATGACCGGCGAATACACGGCCAAGCGGGAGCAGTTCGGCTTCCCCGTGGCCACCTTCCAGGCGGTGGCGGTCCAGGCCGCGGACCGCTTCATCGATCTGCGCGCCATGGAGGCGACCCTCTGGCAGGCCGCCTGGCGGCTCACCAGCGGAGCACCGGGGGCGCTGCCCCCGAGCGGCGACGTGGCGGTGGCGAAGATCTGGGCCTCCGAGGGCGTACGCCGAGTCGTGCAGACGGCCCAGCACCTGCACGGGGGCTTCGGGGCGGACACCGACTACGCGCTGCACCGCTACCACGCCTGGGCCAAACAGCTGGAGCTGTCGCTCGGCCCGGCCGCGGCGCACGAGGAAGCCCTCGGCACGCTCCTCGCCGCCCACCCTCTCGCTTCCTAGACGCCGCCCGGGAACCGGTCGGCCTCCACGGCCACCCGAGCGCCGGACATCCGGACGCCGGGCCCCCGGACACCGGGGCCCCCGGACATCCGGACCGCTGGGGACCGGGACGGAAAAGCCGGGGCGACGCAACAGCGGGAAGCGCCGAACCGGACAGAGATGTCAGAGCCCGGGTGGGAGGCTCAGAGCACGGGCGGGAGGCTCAGAGTACGTAGGCCTGTGCGCCGGTCTCCGCGACCAGCGGGCGTCCCGCGGCCTCCCAGCCGAGCATGCCGCCGTCGACGTTCACCGCGTCCAGGCCCTGGGCGATCAGGTACTGCGCCACCTGTGCGGACCGGCCTCCGACCCGGCACACCACGTGCACCCGCCGGCCGTCGGCGGCCGCCTCGGTCAGCTCGCCGAACCGTGCCACGACCTGGCCCATCGGGAGGTGCAGCGCGCCCTCGGCGTGCCCGGCGGCCCATTCGTCGTCCTCACGGACGTCCAGCAGAAAGCCGTCGGACGGAACCGCCCCGGCATCCACGGCGGGCAGCTGGGCGAAGTGCATGAGGTCAGCCTCTCTCGGTGTCGTCGGGCCGGATCGGCCCTCCCCGCACGTTACCCAACCAGCTCCGCCAGCCGCGCCTCCCGCTCGGAGACCTGCGCCAGCAGCTGCTCGGCGATCTCGTCGAGCAGGGCGTCCGGGTCTTCCGGAGCCATCTTCAGCATCGCGCCGATGGCACTCGACTCCAGTTCGGCCGCGACGGCGGCCAGCATCTCCTTGCGCTGGGCCAGCCACTCCAGGCGGGCGTACAGCTCCTCGCTCCTGCTGGGCCGCTGCTCCTCGCCGCGGGGACCGGCCTCCCACTCCTCGGCGAGGTCGCCGAGCGCCGCCTGATCGCCCGCCGCGTAGGCCTTGTTGACCCGCACGATGAACTCGCTGCGCCGCTCCCGCTCCGTCTCGTCCCGTGCCAGATCGGGGTGCGCCTTGCGGACCAGCTCGCGGTACATCCGCCGGGCCTCCTCGCTCGGCCGCACCCGCCGCGGCGGCTGCACCGGGCGCTCGGTGAGCATCGCCGAGGCTTCGGGCGACAGGCCGTCGGAGTCGATCCAGCCGTTGAACAGCTCCTCGACGGCAGGCATCGGCAGGACCAGCCCCCGGGCCTGCTGTGCCTTGCGCAGGTCCTCCGGGTCACCGGTCCGGGCGGCGATCGCCTCGGCGATCTTCGCGTCGAGCTCGTCGAGCCGGGCATACATCGGGCCGAGCCGCTGGTGGTGCAGCCGGGAGAAGTTCTCCACCTCGACCCGGAAAGTCTCCACGGCGATCTCGAACTCGATCAACGCCTGCTCGGCCGCGCTCACCGCCTGCTCCAGGCGTGCCTCCGGCCGCGGACCGCCCTGGGGCTCCGTCCGCTCCGCTTCAGGGTTCGTCTCGGCTTCCGGATTTGTCACCCGGCCAGCCTACGGGCCGTTCTTCCCCGGTGGTTCCGGTAGGGCCTCAACGGTGGCCCGGCAAAGGACTGCCGCCTCGCCGGAGCGGTGCCGCACTCCGGTTCACGAGCCGCCGGTTCGCCGACCGCCGTTCGCCGAACCACCGGCTCGTGAGCTGCCGCACACCGGTACCGGCCGGACCGCTGCCGTCCCGGGACGGCAGGCACGGGACGGCAGGCACGGGACGCCGGAACGGTGACGGCCGGGCCCGGGAGCGGACCCGGGATGCCGGCGCAGGAGCGACCCAGGATGCCCGGCACGGGAGCGGACCCAGGGCACCCTGCCCGGCCCGCAGGCCCAGCCGTCCCGGCCGGGTCAGCAGGCCCAGCCGATCAGCCGGATCAGCCCGGTCAGACCCCCGGCTCAGCAGCTATCCGGCCGTTCCGCACCGCGGTGGCGAGTTCGGCGTGGTCCGCCTCGGTCCGGTCCGCATACGCGACCGCGAAGGCGGCGATCGCGTCGTCCAGCGCCTCGTTCTTGCCGCAGTAGCCGGCGATCAGCCGGGGATCCACGCTGTGCGTGTGCGCCCGCGCCAGGAGCGCGCCGGTCATCCGCCCGTAGTCGTCGAGCTGGTCGGGGGCGAGGGCTGCCGGGTCCACACTGCCCTTCCGGTTCCGAAACTGCCGGACCTGGAACGGATGCCCGTCGACGGTGGCCCAGCCGAGCAGGAGGTCGCTCACCACCTGCATCCGCTGCTGGCCGAGCACCACACGTCGTCCCTCGTGCCCGCCGCGGCGCTCCTGGTGCGTGCCGAATCCGGCCTTCTCCACATGGGGCAGCAGCACCGAGGGGCGCGCCTCCTTGACCTGGAGCACCAGCGGCTCGCCCAGGTGGTCGAGCAGCAGCACCACATAGGACCGCAGGCCCACACTGCCGGTGCCGACGACCCGGAAGGCGACGTCGTGCACCGCGTACCGCCCGAGCAGCGGCAGCCGGTCCGGCGGCAGCGTCCGGAGATAGCCGGGCAGCGCGGATGCCACCGCGGCGGCCTCGGCATCGGGGACCCGCCGGAGCACCGGCGGGGCGTCCGTGAAACCGCGACCGCCGTCCGGGAGGCTCTCGGTCGCCTTGGCGGCGAATCGCGCACTGGTGTTGCGCCGCGCCTTCTCCGAGACCCGCTGCAGGGTGCCGATCAGGTCGCGCGCGTCGGTGTGGGAGACCAGCTCCTCGTCCGCGATGGCGTTCCAGGCGTCCAGTACCGGCATCTTCGCGAGCAGCCGGGCGGTGCGGCGGTAGGCCCCCGCGGCGTCCCGTGCCGCCTTCCGGCAGGTGTCCTCGTCCGCGCCCGTCACCCGGCCCGCCAGCACGAGCGACGTGGCCAGCCGCTTGAGATCCCACTCCCAGGGACCGTGCACGGTCTCGTCGAAATCGTTGATGTCCATGACGAGATTGCCCAGGGGATCGCCGTAGAGGCCGTAGTTCCCGGCGTGCGCGTCACCGCAGATCTGCGCGCCGACCCCGGTGACAGGCGTGCCCGACAGGTCGTACGCCATCAGCCCCGCCGATCCGCGGAGGAAGGCGAACGGGTTCGCGGCCATGCGGCCGACCCGGATCGGCGTCAGCTCCGGGAGCCGCCCGGCGTTGGACTCCTCGACGGCCGTCAGGGCATCCGGCCGCCCCGCCCCGAGCGCCGCCTCGGCGTGCGCGGAGCGCGGCACCCGCTCCCGCAGCGCCTTGCCCCGCTCCTTCGGCGTGGGGGATCCCTCCGGCCACGGGGCGAACCCCGGCACATGAGGAATCCGCCTGCCCGGCTGCCCCGCCCGTCCCGTGTCCGCCTCGGCCTCGGCCATGATGTGCCGCCTCCCCGTAACCACCCACTACGACTGGGCCATGACCGTACCGCCGGTTCCCGGCCGGCGCAGACCCTGTGGAAAACCCCGGCGGACGGCGGCCCGGCGGTCGGCGTGGGAGCGGCTCGCACCGGGCGCGACCTGCGGGGGAGCGGCAGGAGGGACGGAAGGACGAGGACCGAGGACCGAGGACAAGAACAAGGACGAGGGCGAGAACGAGGACGCACCGTTCCGCACCGCTGTGCGCCGGCAGTCCCGCGCACCGGACGCCGGCCATCGGTCGCCGGGCACAGGCCGCCGGGCGCCAGCCACCGGGCCCCAGCCGTCAGCCCCCAGCCGTCAGCCGTCAGCACTCAGCCCCGGCCTCAGCGCCGTCAGCGCCGGTCCTGCACCCCGCACCCCTCAGCCGCGGAAGCGCTCCGGGCAGTCGCCCCCGTCCGAGAGGTGCAGTTCCGCCCAGCGCCCCAGCTCCTTCAGCGCCGGCTCCAGAGCCCGGCCGGCCTCCGTGAGCCGGTAGGAGACACGCAGCGGAGGCCCGGCGTCGACCTCGCGCACGACCAGGCCCGCCCCGGCGAGCTGCGTCAGCCGGTCCGACAGCATGCGCTCGCTGATGCCCGGGATCGCCCGGCGGAGCTCGGCGAAGTGCACTGCCCGCTGCAGCAGCACGGACACGATCAGGCCGGTCCAGCGCTTCCCGAACAGCTCGAAGACCCGCGTCATGCCGGCATCGACCGTCTTGCACGCCTGCTCGTCGCCGTTCGTCATGGCTCCAGCGTACTAGCCATCCGTACGGGACTGCAGAAAAGTAAGTGACTATGCTAAGAATAGCTACGTACGGATTTCAACTTCTCTCGATGCCGGAGGCACCCCATGCCCACGCTGCTCCACCTCGACTCCTCCGCCTTCCCGCTGGGCGGCTCCTCCTCCCGTGACGTCGCCGCCACCTTCCGCAAGGCCTGGGAGGCTCAGCACCCCGACGGCACGGTCATCCACCGCGACCTGGCCGCTGATCCGCTGCCGCACATCGACGCCGCGGGGATCTCCGCGGCCTTCGCCGACCCGTCCGGGCACTCCGCCGAACAGCAGGCGGCCTTCGCCCTCCGCGACACCCTCGCGAAGGAGCTGGAGCAGGCCGACGCGGTGCTCATCGGCGCCCCGATGTACAACTTCACGATCCCCTCGACCCTCAAGGCCTGGCTCGACCACGTGATCGTGATGGGCCGGACGGCCGGGGACGCCCCCTCCGCGGCGGGCACGCCGGTCACGGTGATCGCCAGCCGGGGCGGTTCGTACGCCCCGGGCACACCGCGCGAGGGCTTCGAGTTCGTTCAGACCTACCTGGAGAAGGTGCTCGGCGGGATGCTCGGGCTCGAGGTCGACTTCATCGTTCCGGAGCTCACGCTCGCCCGGAGCAACCCGGCCATGGCCGACCTGGTCGGGCTGGCCGACGCGTCCCGCACCAAGGCGCACGAGGACGCGACGGAGAAGGCCGAGGCCCTCGCCGCCCGCCTCGCCGCCTGAACCGGCCCGCGACAGGGCCGGGACCCACACCCCCGCACCAACCCTGGGGAACCGGCCCGGATCTCCAACCCGGCCGGCTCACACCCCCCGCCCCTGGCCCCCGGACCCCGGACCGTCGACCCCCGGACCGAAGCCGCCCCGTCGGGCCGTTCCGGCGGCGAGGGCCGGCCCGACCGGTGGGCAGGCCCTCCGGGAACAACAACCCATCGGAACAACAGGCCAGGACCGCCGGACAGCCTGCCGGGCGTCAACGCAGCGACGCCCGACGAGCAGTCCCGGCCCCCCGGGGCCACGCATTGGCACCCGACGCCCCGACAGCGGGCCCCGTCGATCGGCGGGGCCCACTGGGTGCGCTCACCGCCCACGCGTCGGTCGGGTCCGCGCATTCCCTGCAGAACCGCACACCCGCGCCCCGCCCCAACACGCACCGCACCGCTCCGCGCACCGCCCGAGCGCCGCGCCCCGAACCTCGTCGACAACTCGGCGTCGGGGACACCCCAACCTCGGGGCAACCCCCGGCGAACTCCGGGCAATCGGCTCGACAACTCTTCTTCGAACCACCCGACCCACCCGATTCGACCCACCGGATTCGACCCACCCGACGCCGACCCGCGGCCTCCCCGCACGAGGCAGAGACCCGCACGGCTGCGCAGCGGAGACAAGCAGCGCCGCCGGGACGAACGGATCCGGCCCCAGCCGCCCACGGCCTGAGCCGCGGATCGCCCGGCCACCGGAAACCCGTCGACTCCATGACCGAACGCCACGCCAAGACCACACTCAGCAATGACAAAGGGCAAAACGAAGCGGACCCCTCCGGGTGACTATCGTCACCTCGAAGAGGCCCGCTTTCGCATGGTGCGCGAGGGGGGAGTTGAACCCCCACGCCCTTTCGGGCACTGGAACCTGAATCCAGCGCGTCTGCCTATTCCGCCACCCGCGCATGGGTGTTGCCGTTCGACTCTCCCCGCCGGAACCGGACCTTGCGGCCCGTGTCGTTGGGGTGAGCGCCTTCCGACATCCAGAAGATTAGCACGCTGGCGGGGGTGGGTTCACACGCGTATTCCTCGCCCTCGGGCCGGGCACCTCGCCGGTTGCGGGACACTGTCGTGGTGGTCGCCTCTACGATCCGGTGGGGACGGCCCCACGAGCACTCCCGCGAACCGCTCCGGGCGGGCCCCTGTGAGGGGCGACACTCGACGGTGATGGCGGGAAGTGGAACCACCTGTGTTTGCGGCTCGTGGATACGATCAGTAAGCAGTACTTGGACGACTTCAAGGAAGAGCATCAGGGAAGGAGGTGCCCCGTGGGAGTACTGAAGCGCTTCGAGCAGCGACTCGAGGGTCTCGTCAACGGCACCTTCGCCAAGGTGTTCAAGTCCGAGGTCCAGCCCGTCGAGATCGCGGGGGCACTCCAGCGGGAGTGCGACAACAACGCGACCATCTGGAACCGCGACCGGACGGTCGTCCCCAACGACTTCATTGTCGAATTGAGCACACCGGACTACGACCGGCTCAGCCCGTACTCGGGCCAGCTCGGCGACGAGCTGGCCAGCATGGTGCGCGACTACGCCAAGCAGCAGCGCTACACCTTCATGGGCTCGATCAAGGTCAACCTGGAGAAGGCCGACGACCTCGACACCGGTCTGTACCGCGTGCGGAGCCGGACGCTGGCCTCCAGTGAGTCCCAGAGCCCCGCGGGCCGGCGCCCCGCCGCCGCCCCGCATCCGGGCGGATACCCGGCGCAGCCCGCCGGCGCACCGCCGATGCCCACCTCGCCGCCCGGCGGCCGTCCGCAGGGCGGCTCCTCCACGGCGACCCGACCGCCCGGTCCGGGCGGGGGGCCGACGCCGGGCGCCCAGATCCGGCGCTGGATCGAGATCAACGGCAACCGCCACCAGATCTCCCGGCCCACCCTGGTGCTGGGCCGCAGCACCGAGGCCGACGTCCGGATCGACGACCCCGGTGTCTCCCGCCGGCACTGCGAGATCCGGACCGGAACGCCCTCGACGATCCAGGATCTGGGGTCCACCAACGGCATCGTGGTGGACGGGCAGCACACCACCCGCGCTACGCTCCGCGACGGCTCGCGGATCGTCGTGGGCAGTACCACCATCGTTTACCGGCAAGCCGAAGGGTGAAGCGGGGGCAATGTCAGAGCTGACCCTGACGGTCATGCGGTTGGGTTTTCTCGCCGTACTGTGGCTGTTCGTCATCGTGGCCGTGCAGGTCATTCGCAGCGACCTGTTCGGAACGCGGGTGACCCAACGCGCGGGGCGCCGCAACGCCTCCGAGCAGAACCGCCAGCCGGCCTCCGGCCGCCAACAGCAACAACCGCCGCAGCAGCGCACCCAGTCCGGCGGCCGCGGTTCCGGCCGCCAGCGCCGCGGAGCACCCACCAAGCTGGTGGTCTCCGAGGGCTCGCTGACGGGCACCACGGTCTCGCTCCAGGGCCAGACCATCTCCCTCGGCCGGGCCCACGACTCGACGATCGTGCTGGACGACGACTACGCGTCCAGCAGGCATGCCAGGATCTACCCGGACCGTGACGGCCAGTGGATCGTCGAGGACCTCGGGTCCACCAACGGCACGTACCTCGACCGGACCCGACTCACCACCCCGACCCCCATTCCGCTGGGCGCGCCGATCCGCATCGGCAAGACCGTCATCGAGCTGCGGAAGTAGTACGACATGAGCGAGCGGAGCGAGCGAGCCGTGGCCTCGTTGTCAACAGGCCACGGCAAGCTCCCGACCGGAGGGTGGGCACCGTGCGGATGTACCCGGAGCCGACGGGCGAGGTGCGCATGAGTCTGTCACTGCGCTTCGCCGCCGGATCGCACAAAGGCATGATCCGCGAGGGCAACGAGGACTCCGGCTACGCCGGTCCCCGCCTCCTCGCCATCGCCGACGGGATGGGAGGCCAGGCCGCCGGCGAGGTCGCCAGCTCCGAGGTCATCTCCACGCTGGTCCAGCTCGACGACGACGTACCGGGCTCCGACATCCTGACGTCCCTGGGCACGGCCGTGCAGCGGGCCAACGACCAGCTGCGGGTCATGGTCGAGGAGGACCCCCAGCTCGAGGGCATGGGCACCACGCTCACCGCCCTGCTGTGGACCGGACAGCGGCTGGGCCTGGTGCACGTCGGCGACTCCCGCGCCTATCTGCTGCGGGACGGCGTCCTCACCCAGATCACCCAGGACCACACCTGGGTGCAGCGGCTGGTCGACGAGGGCCGGATCACCGAGGAGGAGGCCACCACGCATCCGCAGCGTTCGCTGCTGATGCGGGCGCTGGGCAGCGGCGACCACGTCGAGCCCGACCTCTCGATCCGCGAGGTCCGGGCCGGTGACCGGTATCTCATCTGCTCCGACGGCCTCTCCGGCGTCGTCAGCCACGAGACGCTCGAGGACACCCTCGCCGGGTACCAGGGCCCGCACGAGACCGTGCAGGACCTGATCCAGCTCGCGCTGCGCGGCGGCGGCCCCGACAACATCACCTGCATCGTCGCCGACGTCTTCGACGTGGACGTGGGCGACACCCTCACCGGGCAGCTCAACGACACCCCCGTCGTGGTGGGCGCGGTCGCCGAGAACCAGCACCAGCTCGGCGACGGCGGCGCCATGGAGACCCCGGCCGGCCGCGCGGCCGAACTGGGCCGCGGCGTACCGCCGCAGAGCCCCTCGGGCGCGGGGGGCTTCGGTCCGCCCGGCAGCGGTGACATCGCCGATCTCGCCGACGGCGGCTACGGCGCGTACACGGACGAGGACTTCACCAAGCCCCGTCGCCGCGGCCGGTGGCTGAAGCGTTCGCTGATCATCACGCTGGCGCTCGGTGCCCTCGGCGGCGCGCTGTACGGCGGCTACACCTGGACCCAGACCCAGTACTACGTGGGCACCAAGGGCCAGCACATCGCGCTGTACCAGGGCATCAGCCAGGATCTGGCCTGGATCAGCCTCAACGAGGTCCATGAGGACCACCCCGAGATCGAACTCAAGTACCTCCCCGCCTACCAGCGGAACCAGGTCGAGGAGACGATCGCGGTGGGCAGCCTCGACCAGGCCAAGGGCAAGGTTTCGGAGCTGAACAAGCAGGCCTCGGCGTGCCAGAAGAGCTCCGAGCGGGCCGAGAACGCCCGCAAGCAGGCCGAGGAACGCCGCAAGGCCGAGGAACGTCAGTCCAAGCCCGGCAACAGCCCGAGCAGCAGTGCCTCGGGCAGCAATGTCTCGACCCGCAGTACGACCGATACGACCCGCCCGTCCAGCAGCGCCACTCCGTCGCCCGGCCCCAGCTTGTCGGAGGAAGAGAAGCAGCTGGCCAAGCAGTGCGATAGCACCCAGCAGTAGCCGTAGGGGGCCATCCGGACCATGACCAGCACCACGAACACGACCACGATCAGCTCCGTTGGAGCGCCGAGCCGTCGCAACACCGAGCTCGCGCTCCTCGTCTTCGCGATCCTGATCCCGGTCTTCGCCTATGCCAACGTCGGCCTGGCCAAGGACGGCACGATGCCGACCGGCATGCTCGGCTACGGCGTCGGGCTCGGCCTCCTCGCGGGCGTCGCGCACCTGATGGTGCGCAAGTTCGCCCCGTACGCCGACCCGCTGATGCTGCCCATCGCCACCCTGCTCAACGGTCTGGGTCTGGTCCTCATCTGGCGGCTCGACCTGGAGCCGTCCATCAGCACACCGACGCTCGGCGGTGCCATGGCGCCGGGCCAGCTGATGTGGTCCACCCTCGGTGTCGCGCTCTTCCTCGGGGTGCTGGTCTTCCTGAAGGACCACCGCGTCCTGCAGCGCTACACCTACATCTCCATGGTCGTGGCGCTGGTCCTGCTGATCCTCCCGATGTTCTTCCCGGCCCGGTTCGGCGCACGCATCTGGATCACCATTCCCGGTGTCGGCTCCCTCCAGCCCGGTGAGTTCGCGAAGATCGTCATCGCGGTCTTCTTCGCCGGCTACCTGATGGTGAAGCGGGACGCGCTGGCGCTGGCCAGCCGCCGGTTCATGGGCCTCTACCTGCCGCGCGGCCGTGACCTCGGCCCGATTCTGGTGATCTGGGCCCTCAGCCTGCTGATCCTGGTCTTCGAGACCGACCTCGGCACCTCGCTGCTGTTCTTCGGCCTCTTCGTGATCATGCTGTACGTGGCGACCGAGCGCACCAGCTGGGTCGTCTTCGGCCTCACCCTCAGCGGGGCCGGCGCCGTCGCCGTGGCCTCCTTCGCGGGCCACGTCCAGCGCCGTGTCGACGACTGGCTGGACCCGCTGCGGCTGGTCAACGGCGGTGTCACCGAGACCGCCCAGGCGATGTACTCCTTCGGCTCCGGCGGCATCTTCGGCTCCGGCCTCGGTCAGGGCTACTCCCGTCTCATCGGCGGCATCGCCCCCAAGAGCGACTACATCCTCGCCACCGTCGGCGAGGAGCTCGGCCTCACCGGCCTGATGGCGATCCTCGTGCTGTACGGCCTGCTCATCGAGCGCGGCGTGCGCACCGCCCTGGCCGCGCGTGACCCGTTCGGCAAGCTGCTGGCCGTCGGCCTCTCCGGCGCGTTCGCCCTCCAGGTCTTCGTCGTCGCGGGCGGCGTGACCGGGCTCATCCCGCTGACCGGTATGACCATGCCCTTCCTCGCGCAGGGTGGCTCCTCCGTCATCGCCAACTGGGCCCTCGTCGCCGTTCTGCTGCGCATCAGCGACACCGCGCGCCGGCCGGCCCCGGCCCCTGCTCCGTCCACCGACGCCGAGATGACCCAGGTGGTCCGACCGTGAACAAGCCTCTACGCCGGGTCGCCATTTTCTGCGGCCTGCTCGTCCTCGCCCTGCTGGTCCGGGTCAACTGGGTCCAGTTCGTCCAGGCCGAGGAGCTCTCCACCGACTCCAACAACCGCCGGGTGGCCATCGGCCGCTACAGCCAGGAGCGCGGCGACATCATCGTCGACGGCAAGCCGATCACCGGCCACCGCGAGACGACCGGCAGCGACTTCAAGTTCAAGCGCACCTACAAGAACGGGCCGATGTGGGCCCCGGTCACCGGCCGTGCCTCGCAGGCCTTCGGCGCCAACCAGCTCGAGGAGCTGTACGACGGCATCCTCACCGGCGACGACGACCGGCTCTTCTTCAACCGCACGCTGGACATGATCACCGGCAAGGAGAAGAAGGGCGGACAGGTCGTCACCACCCTCAACGCGAAGGCGCAGAAGGCCGCCTTCAAGGGGCTGGGCGACAAGAAGGGCGCCGCGGTCGCGCTCGACCCGAAGACCGGTGCGATCCTCGCCCTGGCGAGCACCCCGAGCTACGACCCGTCCAGCTTCGCCGGCAACGGCACGGACGACGAGAAGGCCTGGGTCGAGCTCAACAAGGACAAGGACAAGCCGATGGTCAACCGGGCGCTGCGGGAGACCTACCCGCCCGGCTCGACCTTCAAGGTCGTCACCGCCGCCGCCGCGCTGGAGAACGGCGTGGTCGACGACATCGACGCGAACACCAAGTCCCCGCTGCCCTGGCAGCTGCCGCTCAGCTCCCGGAACCTGGAGAACGAGGGGAACATCCCCTGCGAGAACGCCACGCTCCGGGACGCGCTCAAGGTGTCCTGCAACACCGTCTTCGGCAAGCTCGGTGACGACGTGGGCCGGGACAAGATGGTGGAGCAGGCCGAGAAGTTCGGCTTCAACAAGGAAGTCTTCACCCCGGTCCGCGCCGACAAGAGCGTCTACGACGACAAGATGGACCGGCCGGGCAACGCCCTGTCCTCCATCGGCCAGTTCAACACCGCCACCACCCCGCTCCAGATGGCCATGGTCGCCTCCGCGGTCGCCAACGACGGCAAGCTGATGGAGCCGTACATGGTGGACGAGCTGCGGGCGCGCAACCTCACCAAGGTCGAGCAGCACACTCCCAAGGAGATGAGCCGGCCGCTGAAGCCGGAGAACGCCCAGAAGCTCCAGGAAATGATGGAGACGGTCGTCCAGGACGGCACCGGCAAGAACGCCCAGATCCCGGGGACCACCGTGGGTGGCAAGACCGGTACGGCGCAGCACGGTGTGGACAACAGCGAGAAGCCGTACGCCTGGTTCATCTCGTACGCCAAGACCGACAACGGCAGCCCGGTCGCGGTGGCCGTCGTCGTCGAGGACGGCAGCGCCAACCGGGACGACATCTCGGGTGGCGGTCTGGCCGCTCCGATCGCGCGGAACATCATGGAGGCGGTCGTCAACGACGACAAGTGACCGGGATCACGGTCTGAACCGAACCGCCCACGAGACCGTACCGGTCCGGTATCAGGTAGCGGTCGTGTCCGGGACCCCCACGGCGTGCCGGGTACGGTAGGCCCGAACAGCACACTGCCGGACCCACACCGGTGCGCCGGGAAAGACGGAGAGGGCTGGAGAAAGCTATGGAAGAGCCGCGTCGCCTCGGCGGCCGGTACGAGCTGGGCTCGGTGCTCGGGCGCGGAGGCATGGCCGAGGTGTACCTCGCCCATGACACCCGCCTCGGTCGCACCGTGGCTGTGAAGACGCTGCGGGTCGACCTGGCCCGTGACCCGTCGTTCCAGGCCCGGTTCCGCCGAGAGGCCCAGTCGGCCGCATCGCTCAACCACCCGTCGATCGTCGCCGTGTACGACACCGGCGAGGACTACGTCGACGGGGTCTCGATCCCGTACATCGTCATGGAGTACGTGGACGGGTCGACTCTCCGTGAGCTGCTGCACTCCGGCAGAAAGCTGCTGCCCGAGCGGTCGCTGGAGATGACGGTGGGGATCCTCCAGGCGCTGGAGTACTCCCACCGGGCGGGCATCGTGCACCGGGACATCAAGCCGGCGAACGTCATGCTGACGCGCACCGGTCAGGTCAAGGTGATGGACTTCGGCATCGCCCGCGCCATGGGCGACTCCGGCATGACCATGACGCAGACGGCGGCCGTCATCGGCACCGCGCAGTACCTCTCGCCCGAGCAGGCCAAGGGCGAGCAGGTCGACGCCCGCTCGGACCTCTATTCCACCGGCTGTCTGCTGTACGAGCTGCTGACCGTGCGGCCGCCCTTCGTGGGCGACTCGCCGGTCGCCGTGGCGTACCAGCACGTCCGTGAGGAGCCGCAGCCGCCGAGCACCTTCGATCCGGAGATCGCTCCGGAGATGGACGCCATCGTCCTCAAGGCGCTCACCAAGGACCCCGACTACCGCTACCAGTCGGCCGACGAGATGCGAGCCGACATCGAGGCCGCGCTCGAGGGCCAGCCCGTGGCGGCCACGGCGGCCATGGGGTCGGTCGGTTACGGCGCGTACGGCGGCGACCACCCGACGACCGCCCTGCGCCCGCAGGACGGGAACGGGCAGACGTCGATGCTGCCGCCGATGCGGGACGACGACGGCGGCTTCGGCTACGACGAGCGGGGCGGCCGCCGCGGCGGCGGCAAGAAGAGCAACACCTCCACGGTGCTGCTGGTGGTCGCGGGCATACTCGTGCTGGTCGGAGCGATCTTCATCGGCCGGGAGATCTTCGCCGGCGACCGGCCGGAGGATCAGGTGGACGTACCCAACCTGGTCGGCGACTCCCTGTCCGCGGCCAAGGCGCAGGGTGAGAACGGCGGCTTCAGCGTGGTCAAGGACGGCTCGACGTCCTGCGACAACGTCAAGAAGAACCAGGTCACCAAGCAGGATCCGGAGCAGGGCGCCCAGGTCGAGAAGAAGGGGACCGTGAAGGTCACCCTGTGCTCGGGTCCCGAGCTGGTCTCCGTCCCGGACGTCGAGGACCTGCCGCTCGACGACGCCCGGAGCCGCCTCCAGCGCAAGGGTTTCGACAAGATCCTGACCAAGCAGGTCGAGTCGGACCGGACCCCGCGCACGGTGATCGAGCAGACTCCTTCCGCGGGCAGTGAGCGGGCGAAGACCGCCACGATCACGCTCACCGTGGCCAAGGAGAAGACGAAGACCCAGGTCCCGGACGTCACCAACCAGCCCTTCGACGCGGCGAAGCAGCAGCTCGAGGGCTTGGGCTTCACGGTGCAGAAGCAGGAGACGGAGAGTGACGACGCCGCTCCCGGCACGGTGGTCTCCCAGACGCCCACCGGCAATAGCGAGGTGGACCCGTCCACCACGGTCACCCTGGTCGTGGCGAAGCAGGCCGAACAGTTCGCCATGCCGGACGTGACGAACCAGAAGCTCAAGGACGCCAAGAAGGCCCTGGAGGACGCCGGCCTGGTCGTGCAGTCCGCCGGTCCGGCGCAGGAGGACGACGCCACCGTGGTCGCCTCCAACCCGGCGGCCGGTACCCAGGTGAAGAAGGGCGACCAGGTCGGCCTGGTCACCTCGCCGCCCCAGGGCGGCGACGACGGCGGAGTCCTCTTCGGCGGCACGGCCGGCGAGAAGGGCAAGAAGAACTGAGAGGCCGCCGCAGGGCGTGACGCCGCTGCACGGCATGACAGAGGGCCCCTGACACCTTCGCGGGTGTCAGGGGCCCTCTGTCATGCTTCCCGGTTCGCCGCCGGCCACCGCAACACTGCGGCCGGGTCGCTCCGGGGCTCTCAGAGCGGCGGAGAGGCCCGTGGAGCCGTCCGTGCGCGGACCGGCTTTCACCGGGCGGCCCTCAGGTACGCCTCATGGGCTCCTCAGCGGCGCCGTGTGCCCGGCGCCCCTGTACCTGTCCCTGTCCCTGTCCCTGTCATTGCCCCTGCCCCCGCCTCCGGCTCTGCGGCGCGGGGTCAGCTCAGTTCCTTCGGGGGCGTGCGGTCCGCGTCGACCTTCTCCGTGCGCTCCAGCTCGCCCCAGACGATGTACCGGTACTTCGACGTGAGGACCGGAGTACAGGTCGTGAGGGTGATGTAGCGGCCCGGCTTCTTCCGTCCCGACTCCTTCGGGATCCGGTCCAGGACGTCCACGTTGTACTTGGAGGTCTCCGGGAGCTTCGCGAAGACCTTGTAGACGTACCAGGTGTCGCGGGTCTCGAAGACGACCGGATCGCCCTCGTCCACCTTGTCGATGTTGTGGAACTTCGCGCCGTGGCCGTCGCGGTGAGCGGCCAGCGAGAAGTTGCCGGTCCGCTTCCAGGGCATCGCCGACTTGACCGGCTTGGTGTAGTAGCCGGCCACGCCGTGGTTGAGTTCGTCGGAACCGGTGCCCTTGGTGACGAGCACCTCACCGTTCTTCATCGCCGGCACGTGCAGGAAGCCGATGCCGTCCTTGGTGTCCAGGGGCCCGGGGCCGTCCGCCCAGCGGTCCCGGATCTGGTGGCCCTTCTCCGAGGCGTCCCGGTCGGCCAGCACATTGGTCCACCACAGCGAGTAGACGACGAACAGGGCGAGCACCAGGCCCGCCGTGATCAGCAGTTCGCCGATGACGCTGACGACGGCAGCTGCCCGCCGCCGGGGGCGCTGGGGTCGCGGTGGCTGTGCCTCGGTGTCCTCTGCGTGATGGGTCGCTGCCACCGCGTCGTACTCCGTTTCAGTTTTCCGTGTGCTCTGGTGCTCGGGTGCTGCTTCTTCGGTGCTGCTCGGGTTCGGTGCTGCTCGGGTTCTCGGTGCTTCTCAGCGGCTCCGGCCCTGCGGAGCGCGGGGTCTAGCCGACGAGTGCGTCCGGTTTGCCCTGGCTGCGGGCCCGCTCGTCGACCATCCTTCCCCAGACGATCATTCGATACGTGCTGGTGAACTCGGGCGTGCAGGTCGTCAGCGTGATGTAGCGCCCCGGTCCGGCGAAGCCCGAACCCGGGGGAACCGGCTTGATCACATCGGTGTTGGACGGCGGCGTCTGCGGAAGGATGCTCGCCATCTCGTACGTGTAGAACGTGCGCTGCGTCTCAACGATGATCTCGTCGCCGGGGTTGAGGCGATTGATGTACCGGAAGGGCTCACCGTGGGTGTTCCGGTGGCCCGCGACCGCGAAGTTCCCCTTCTTGTCCCAGGGCATCGCCGTCTTCAGCTTCCCGTCGGCGTAGTGGCCGACCATGCCGTGGTCCAGCACCTTGTTCTTGTCGATGCCCTCGGCGATGGGGACCTTCACGTCCAGCTTCGGGATGTACATGATGGCGAAGCCCTGCCCGGGCGAGAACGCGCCGGCGCTGCGCGCGCCCTTGCCGTCCCACTCCTTCTGCAGATTGCTGGCGGCGCCGCCGGCCTCCTGCTGGGCGAGGACGTTGGTGTACCAGAGCTGATACGTCACGAACAGCAGCATCAGCACACCGATGGTGATGAACGTCTCACCCACGACGCGGCTGGCGATCACGCTCGGCGGGTCCTTGCGCGCTCGCGCCTGCCGCCGGGCCTCCACCCGGGAGAGCGGAGCCGAGGCGGCCGTCCCGGACGCGGCGGAGACGGCGGAGGCGGCCGGTCCGGCCGCGCGCCGTCCGTGCCCGGCCCGGCGGCGTCCGCCGCCCTGCGCGGCCTTGCGCCGGGCGGCCCGGCCTCCCCCGGCCGGTGCCCCCGCGGACGGTGCTCCGGCGGTCGCGGCGGAGCCGCCCGCGACGTTGCGCAGCTCGTCCACGCGCAGCGCCACGGTCCGCTCGTCGCCGAGCCCGCCGGCACCGGCGGCGGGTTCCCGGCCGTCCGCGGGCGACGGGGCGTCTCCGGCGGGGCCCGCGGCGCGGCGACGGGCCGCCGCCCGGCGGGCGGCACGGCCCATCGTCGGCTCCTGCGCGGCCGCGTAGTCCTCCGGGGCGGGGGTCTGCTCCAGCACCCGCCACGCGTCGGCGGGGGTGTAGGAGGGCGGGTTCTCCGGCGGGAGGGGCAGATGCGCCTGCGCGGGCCCCTGGGGCGGGCCGTACGCCCGGGCGTGCGGGTCGGCGTACCCCTGGCCGTACGCCGTGGACGGCGTCTCGGAGCCGGGCGGCGGGCCGTGCTCCGGCTGGGCGCCCGGCCACGCAACGGCCTGCGGTTCCGGTTCGTGGCGCGGGAGTTGGTGGGGCACATGGCCCAGCGCCCGGCTGCCCGTGCCGTGGCCGGGGGCCTGATCGTGGGCCTGGCCGGGCAGCGGATCGTTCAGCGGATCGTGGAGCCGTCCGACAGCCGCCTCGAACGTGCCGGACTCGCCGTACGGCTCTCCGTACGGCGACCCGGTGTCGCGTTCGGGGCGGAGTGCGGTCACGCGCCGACCTTGCCGACCACCGGCGCCAGTCCCGCGGATCGTTCGACGGCGCCGGAATCGCCGCACACCACCAGCCAGTTGGCGAGCATCCGGTGGCCCCACTCGGTGAGCACCGACTCGGGGTGGAACTGCACGCCCTCCACCGGGAGATCGCGGTGGCGCAGGCCCATGGCGATACCGGTCTCCGTCCAGGCGGTGACCTCCAACTCGTCCGGGACGGTGCCGCGTTCGACGGCGAGCGAGTGGTAGCGGGTGGCCGTGAACGGCGAGGGGAGACCCCCGAAGACCCCGCTGCCCCCGTGCGTGACCAGGGAGGTCTTACCGTGCAGCAGTTCGGGGGCGCGGTCGACGACCCCGCCGTAGGCGACCGCCATCGACTGCATGCCCAGACACACGCCGAACACCGGGACTCCGGTGTCCGCGCAGTGCCGCACCATGGCGGTGCACACCCCGGCCTGTTCCGGCGTTCCGGGGCCCGGGGACAGCAGGACGCCGTCGAAGCCGTCCTGGGCGTGGGCGGTGGCGACCTCGTCGTTGCGCAGCACCTCGCACTCGGCGCCGAGCTGGTAGAGGTACTGGACGAGGTTGAAGACGAAGCTGTCGTAGTTGTCGACGACGAGAATGCGTGCGCTCATCGGGCTGAAGGTCCTCCGCCGTTGTCGACTGTCACGTCGTTGAACGGAAGCAGGGGCTCCGCCCACGGGAAGACGTACTGGAAGAGAACGAAGACGATCGCCAGTACGAGCACGAGCGAGATCCCCGCCCGTACCCAGGCGTTCCCCGGCAGATGCCGCCAGATCCAGCCGTACATGCTGTCCCTACTTGCCGATGTTGAAGCCGCTTGCAGCTCCAGAGTAAGGGTCGGAGCGCGGGGAAGGTGGGTCAGCTGCGCAATGCGTCGGGCTTCCCCGCTCCGACGCGGCGGGTGTCGTCCAGGTGTGCCCAGGCGATCAGCCGGTGGCTGTGCCCCCACTCCGGGTCGCAGGTGGTGAGGGTGAGATAGCGGCCCGGCCCGCCGTATCCCGACTTCCGCGGAACCGGGTCGATCACCCCGGTGTCGGTGGGCAACGTGCGGTACGGCCGGCGGTCGATGCGGTAGGTGAACCAGGTCGTGCCGTCGGTCAGCACCACGGCGTCCCCGGGGCGCAGCTTCGGGAAGTCCTTGAACGGGTCCCCGTGGGTGCGGCGGTGGCCGGCCACGGAGAAGTTCCCGCGCGCGCCGAGCGGGGCGGTGCGTGCGTAGTGGCCGAGGCCGCGGGAGAGGGTGTCCCGGCCCGTTCCCTCCAGCACCGGCTTGGCCCAACTGTCCCCGAAACGAGGGATGTACATCACGGCGAACGCCTTCCCCCGCACGTAGGGCGCAGCGGTGGGCGGGGCTCCGGCGCCGTCCGGTTCCGGTCCGGCCGGCGCTCCGGCGACCGGGCCGTCCGACCACCGCTCCTGGAGCCGGTCGATCTCACCGTGCATCGCGCTGTCGGCACGGACTCCCGTCCAGAACAGCACATAGGTGACGAACAGCACGATAACGCTGCCGACGGTCACGCATAACTCGCTCAGGGTTCTGACGATCAGTCGCGCGGTCACCGGCACCAGCAACGGCGGCCCCTCCGTCCCGGGCTACTTCACGGGCTTGGCGTAGTGCAGGTCCACTGTGCCGGAGTAGCCGGGCAGAGTCACCGCCTGCTGCTGGTCGACTCTCCAGCCCAGCCCGTAGGCGTTGACGTACTGCATGTAGTTCTGGATGGCCGGGGACTCGGCCAGCGCCGTCTGGAGCCGTTCGGTGTTGCCCACGGCCGTCACCTTGTACGGCGGCGAGTAGACGCGGCCCTGCAGGATCAGGGTGTTGCCCACGCAGCGGACCGCGCTGGTGGAGATGAGCCGCTGGTCCATGACCTTGATCCCGCGGGCGCCGCCCTGCCAGAGAGCGTTGACGACGGCCTGGAGGTCCTGCTGGTGGATGACGAGATCGTTGGGCTGCGGCTCGGGGACGCCGGGGATCCGGGCGGTGGCGTTGGGGGGCGCGTCGGTGAGGGTGACGCTCACCCCGGACCCCTTGAGCGGCTTGGTGCCCGCGATCCGCTCCAGGGCGTCGAGCTTGACCTTCTCGGCCTCCGTGCTGCCGTCGTCCCGCTCGGCGACCCGGTCGACCTGGCTCCGGGCGGTGGCGGCCTCGTCGGTGAGCTCGGCGTTCTTCCGGCTGCGCTCACGGATCAGGTCGGAGAGCCGGAGCATCGAGTCGTCGGAGCGGAGGTTTGTACCCTGGGCCGTGTTGAAGCTGGTCCAGAAGATGAGCCCGGCGAGCGCGAACACGGCGGCGGTCAGAAGTCGCACCGGACGGAACCGGCGGAACCGCCCGGCCCGGCCGGCGTCGGTGTCGGCAGAATTGCTCACCGTACCCTTATCTCCTTCTGCGCCGCGGAAGGACTACGCTAACGGACGCCCCCGGGGTGAACGCACGCCCCGTCGGGCCTCGCCCCGGCGACAGACCCAGATCACTGCGCGGTCACGCAGCGCATCGACAGGAGAGACCCTCGTGCCGAAGTCACGTATCCGCAAGAAGCCCGATTTCACGCCCCCGCCGGCGAAGCAGACCAACATCAAGCTGACCAGTCGCAGCTGGGTCGCGCCGCTGATGCTGGCCATGTTCCTGATCGGGCTGGCCTGGATCGTGGTCTTCTACGTGACCGCCGGCGACATGCCGGTCGGCTCCCTGGGCAACTGGAACATCGTCGTCGGCTTCGGCTTCATCGCCGCGGGATTCGTCGTCTCCACCCAGTGGAAGTAGCGGTCGGCGCGCCGGTCGGAGCACCGCTCGACGTACCGCCCGGCGCAGTCCGCCGCAAGCCTTGCCCCAAGGTTGCCCACAGAGTTATCCACAGCCCTGTCCACATGGGGAAAAGGTCAGACGATCTGTGGATAACCCCTTGAGCATTGACGCCGGTGTGACTGGTGGTACGTCCTACCACTCACCCGTCACCCCTGCGCGGTACTGGGAAAACGCAGGTCAGTGCGATTCCCGTAGCCATCTCCGCACAGCACGCACAAGATCCGCCACCCGCTGTGGACAACGGCCCCGTCCGGGCCGTCGGGAGCCCCTCAGGGGGTGAGCTGCAGGGTCCGTACGCACACCATCGCGACGATCACCAGGAGCGCTGCCAGGCAGGTGGCGCGCTGCACCAGGGCGCGGTGCTCACGCGGCGCGTGGACCAGGCCGTAAGCAACCGCCGCCCCCACCACCAGCCCGCCGATATGGGCCTGCCAGGCGATGTTCCCCCAGGTGAAGGTGAAGATCAGGTTGAGCACCAGCAGGGCGAGGACCGGCCGCATGTCGTAGTTCATCCGGCGCATCAGCACGGCGGTCGCGCCGAGCAGGCCGAAGACGGCGCCGGAGGCCCCCAGCGAGGGCTGGCCCGGGGACGCGAGCAGGTACGACAGCGCGCTGCCGCCGAGCCCGGAGAGCAGGTAGAGCGCGAGATAGCGCACCCGGCCGAGGGCGGCCTCCAGAGGCGGGCCGAGCCACCACAGCGAGAGCATGTTGAACGCGATGTGCATCAGCTGCTGGTGCAGGAACATCGCGGTCAGCAGCCGGTACCACTGGCCCTCCGCGACGCCTTCGACCGGGCCGCCGTAGTAGTACTGCAGCCGGCCGACCAGGTCGAGCTCGTCGACGAGCCGGTCGCCGGCGCCGAGCACGGCGAACCAGAGCGCCAGGTTCAGCCCCAGCAGGATCTTGGTGACCAGACGCGGATCGTCGGCCACCGAGCCGCCCGCTATCGTCCGCGGGCGCGAGGCCTGCGGGGCGTGGCCGGTCCCCGACCCCTCCTTCACACAGGTGGGGCACTGGAAGCCGACGGACGCGCTGACCATGCACTCCGGGCAGATGGGCCGCTCGCAGCGGGTGCAGCTGATGCCCGTCTCGCGGTCCGGGTGCCGGTAGCAGCCGGGCAGGCCGCCCGCGGCCTCGGGAGCGTCCGAGCTTCCTGGCGCCTGATCCATCGGTTCCCTCGTCTCCGTCCTGCCGGTGGCACGGTCCCGCCGGGTGGCAGGCTGCCACCGGATGACACAGGCCTGCCCGGTGCCTCTCGGCCCGGACGCCTGCCCACCGGACACCTGCCCACCGGGTGTGTGCCCGCCGGGGGCGTGCCAAAGACTGCCCCGCCCGTCATACGGACGGGCGGGGCAGTTCGGTTCCCGTTCGGGTCAGCCCTCGCGGGTCTCCACGACGACCGACTCGATGACGACGTCCTGCAGCGGACGGTCGGTGCGCGGGTTGGTGTCGGCGGTCGCGATGGCGTCCACGACCTGCTGGCTCTTCGGGTCGACGACCTCACCGAAGATGCTGTGCTTCCCGGTCAGCCACGCCGTGGGCGAGACCGTGATGAAGAACTGCGAGCCGTTGGTACCCGGGCCGGCGTTCGCCATGGCGAGCAGGTAGGGACGGTCGAAGGCGAGGTCCGGGTGGAACTCGTCACCGAACTCGTAGCCCGGGCCGCCGGTGCCGTTGCCCAGCGGGTCGCCGCCCTGGATCATGAAGCCGCTGATCACCCGGTGGAAGACCGTGCCGTCGTACAGCTTGTCCTGGGACCGCTTGCCGGTCTCCGGGTGGGTCCACTCGCGAGTGCCCTCGGCAAGCTCGACGAAGTTCTTGACCGTCTTCGGCGCGTGGTTCGGCAGGAGCCGGACCACGATGTCGCCGCGATTGGTCTTCAGGGTGGCGTAGAGCTGCTCAGCCACGATCTGCCTTCCGTAGTTCTCACTGACGTCCACCGATCCTCGCACGGACTTCGTCGCGACGAGTAGCCGCCGGACCGTTGGCGGGTGACGGAATGCCCGCCCGCCCGTGACGGGAGAGGCCTCTGTGGCGCGCCTGTCCTTCCGTGGTGGCGCCTCGGTCCTTCCTTTCGGGGAAGCTGTCCCGCCTTTCGGGGATGCCGTCCCGGGGAAGCCGTCCCGCCTTTCGGGGAACGTGACCCGGATGCCTGTCCACGCATGCCGTACGGACCCCGGAGGGGCATGATCTCTTATCGGGTGGAAAGGCGAAAACCGTACCGCCACCGAGGAGGAGGTTCCTGTGACCCGCATCGACAGCGTGCGCGCCGCGACCGGCACCGCGAAGGACAGCGTGCTGCACGCCGCGGAGGTGGTGGCGCCATACGCCGGCACGGCGAAGGACCAGGCCGTGCAGTACGCGCACGAGGCCCGCGCACGGCTGGCGCCCAAGGTGTCCCAGGCCGCTCAGCAGGCCCGTGAGACCGCGCTCGTCCAGTACGACGCCCACCTCCAGCCCCGTATCCAGCACGGGCTGCACCAGGCCCGGGAATCGCTGCCGCCCAAGGTCGACGCCGCCGCCACCCGGGCCGCGAAGCGCGCCCGCAAGGCCGCGCGGCAGGCCGCCGAGTACACCGTGCCCCGGGTCGAGCAGGCGGTCGCGGCCGCCGAACCGGTGCGGGAGGAAGCGGTGGAACGCAGTGCCGCCGCCCTCGCCGCGCTGCGCGGCCAGGTGACCCGGGCCGAGGTCGAAAAGCTGGTGCGCAAGCGCCGGCGCCGCGCCACCTGTGGCCGGGCCACCAAGCGCCTCCTGGTGATCGGCGCCGTCGCCGGAGCGGCCGTGGCCGCCTGGAAGTGGTGGGACCGGCAGGCCAACCCGGACTGGCTGGTCGAACCGCCCGCCGCCACGGAGCTCGGCGACCGTCCGCCGCTCACCTCGGTGGACGGCAGCGAGCAGACCGCCCTGGACCCGGAGGTGCAGGCGAAGCAGGCGGAGGCGGACCAGCGCAAGCGCGGCGAACAGGGCTGAGCCGTCGGCGGCCCGGTCGGTACCGGCCCCGGTCGGTACCGGCTCCGGTCGGTACCGGCTCCGGTCGGCGCCGCCGACAGCGTGGGCCATGGCGGCGACGGTGCGGGCCGCGGCGGCGACGGTGCGGATCGGGGCCGGCGCATCGTCGGCGCCGATTCGGAGCGTGGTCGGTCCGGCCCGTGACGACCGCGGCTGCGGCTGTGCCCACGCGACGCCTCGGATGGCGGGGGACCACTCCTGGTCCCCCGCCATCAGTCGTCCGGGGTCGCCAGGCCGCCCTGCTGCTTGCTCCGCCGCTGCGGACCCGGGACGGATCAACCACGTTTCCTTGCAAGGGGCTTCCGCCCATGCAGGAGGCATTCTCCGAGCAGTAGGCAGACCGCGACGGTCGATCGTCCCTGGACGACCGTCCGTGGCGGACCGTCCGTGAGGGCGGCCCGAGGAACCTCAGGGGCGCGCGCGGGCCGGCCGCGCAGAGCAGCGCGCACAGGGGGCGGGCGGCCGAGTTGGCACCAGAGCGCAAAGAACCCCCTGACCGTCTCGTGCGCAGGTCAGGGGGTTTCTCGGGAGTGGAGCCTAGGGGAGTCGAACCCCTGACATCTGCCATGCAAAGACAGCGCTCTACCAACTGAGCTAAGGCCCCGAGGGTGGGAAAGCCGGACGTTGCGCATCGCGCGCCGCCGACTGCCGCAGACCAGAGTACCGGGTGTTCGGGGGAACCCTGCAAAAGGATAAGGGACTCCCGATCGGCAATCACGCTCCGTAGGATGTCGCGCGAGGTTCGCAGCAGCGAAGGGGAGTCGGCATGGATGCAGCACAGCAGGAAGCCACAGCGAGAGCCCGGGAGCTGCAGCGCAGCTGGTACGGCGAGCCGCTCGGCGCGCTGTTCCGTCGGCTGATCGACGACCTCGGCCTCAACCAGGCCCGGCTGGCCGCTGTGCTGGGACTGTCCGCCCCCATGCTGTCGCAGCTCATGAGCGGCCAGCGCGCGAAGATCGGCAATCCCGCGGTCGTGCAGCGGGTCCAGGCCCTCCAGGAGCTCGCGGGGCTCGTCGCCGACGGCAGCGTGAGTGCCGCCGAGGCCGCGGACCGGATGGAGGAGATCAAGAAGACCTCCGGCGGCTCCGTACTGAGCACCACCGCGCAGTCGACGCCCAGTTCGGGTGCTCCCACCGTGCGGCGGGTGGTCCGGGAGATCCAGTCGCTGCTGCGGTCCGTGGCCGCGGCGGGGGACATCATCGAGGCCGCGGACGCTCTCGCCCCCACCCAGCCGGAGCTGGCAGAGTTCCTCCGGGTGTACGGCGCCGGGCGGACGGCTGAAGCGGTCGCCCACTACGAGGCGCACCAAGGCTGACGGGCAAGGGGCTGACACGGGGCAATGGGTGAGGTCTTCGCCGGCCGGTACGAGCTGATCGATCCGATCGGACGCGGTGGGGTGGGCGCGGTCTGGCGCGCGTGGGACCAGCGGCGGCGGCGCTACGTCGCCGCCAAGGTGCTCCAGCAGAGCGACGCGCACACGCTGCTGCGGTTCGTGCGCGAACAGGCGCTGCGGATCGACCACCCGCACGTCCTGGCTCCGGCGAGCTGGGCCGCGGACGACGACAAGGTGCTGTTCACCATGGAGCTGGTGCGCGGCGGCTCCCTCGCCCACCTCATCGGCGACTACGGACCGCTGCCTCCCCGCTTCGTCTGCACCCTGCTCGACCAGCTGCTCGCGGGCCTCACCGCCGTGCACGCCGAAGGCGTGGTGCACCGCGACATCAAGCCCGCCAACATCCTGCTCGAGGCGACCGGTACCGGGCGCCCGCATCTGAGGCTCTCCGACTTCGGCATCTCGATGCGCAAGGGAGAGCCGCGGCTCACGGACACCAACTACGTCGTGGGGACGCCCGGTTACTTCGCTCCCGAGCAAATGCTGGGGGCGGAGCCGGACTTCACCGCGGACCTCTACGCGGTCGGTCTGGTCTCGGTGTTCCTGCTGACCGGCACCAAGCCGGACTCCCAGGCCCTGGTCGAGCGCTTCACCTCCCACGGGGTGCCGAACGCTCCGGAGGGCGTGCCGGAGCCGCTGTGGCAGGTGCTCGCGGGCCTGCTGCAGCCGGATCCGCAGGCTCGCTTCCGGACGGCGACCGGCGCCCGCAAGGCCCTCACCGCCGCGATCGAGATGCTGCCGGACACCACGCTCGAGGAGGAGGCCGTCGAGGTCTTCGACCACATCGGTCCGCTGCCCGCGGGGTTCGGCCCGGAGGGGCCCGCCTCCGGGAAACCGGCCGGCGGTGCCACACCCGCCGAGGCGTCCGCGTCGATGTCGGCGACCGGCAGCTTCCCGCTCGCGCCGCCCGCGCAACCCGCCCCACAGTCCGTCGCCCCACAGTCCGTCGCCCCGCAGTCCGTCGCCCCGCAGTCCGTCGTCCCGCAGCACACCGCACCACAGTCCACTGCCCCACAGCCTCCCGGACCGCTGCCCGAGCAGCCGGGCACTCCGCCGACGCCCGATCCCGTGCCGAGCGGCGGGCCGTACTCCCCGGCATCGGCTCACGCTCCGGCCCCCGCTCACCCTCCGGCAGCGCACTCCCCTGCGCCATCGCCCCCTCATGTGCCGACGCAGGCTCATCCAGCGGTGCCCGCCCAGCCTCCGGCCACGCCCACCGCTCCGGTACCTCGGCCCCAACATCCGGCGACTCCCTCCCCCATGGCGGCTCCGGACTCCTCCGGTGCCTCGGTGTCCGGCGTGCTCGCTCAGCACACTCCCACCCGTCCATACACCGCGGGGAGCCCGCAGGTTCCCGCCCCGCCTCCGGCCTCCTCCGCGACGCCCCCGGCCCTCGCCCCGCAACGCCGACCGGGACCGCCCCCGAAGGTGGCGGTCCCGGTGCTGGCTCTTGCGCTGCTGTGCTTCGCGGTCGGCATCTGGGCGCTGGCGACGAGCTGAATCACCAGACCGGCGGCGAACCGTACGGCGGCGATTCCGGCTGCTGCGGTGCTTCCGGCTGCTGCGGCCCCGACTGCCCACCCGGCCCACCCGGCCCGCCCGGCTGCTGAGGACGGGGGAACGAGGAGTGCTCCGGATGCGCCGGCGGCTGGTGGTGCGGAGGCGACTGATGGGGAACGTGGGCCTGCTGAGCGCCCGTTGTACCCACCGCTGAGGGCACCGGGTCCGGTGCCCCCGCGGGCGCCCGGGTGGCGCGCCGCCGCGCGGCGAGCGTCCACGCTCCCAGCCCCAGCAGCAGGACCGTTCCGGCGCCGAACCCCGCGACGGCGACGAGCTGCCGGGAGTCGCTCCGCTCGCTCTCGGCAGCCGTCTGCCCCTGCTCCGCCATCTCGCGGTCCTCGTCACTGACCCCGAAGCCCGCCTTGACCGCGTCCCCCCGGTAGCGGGGCGCCGCCTTCGGCTCGCCCTTGACGTCGACGCGCAGCGTGAGATCCGCGCCCTTCGGGAAGAACGCCTCGGTCTTCGGGTGCAGCGAGACGGCGAGGTAGTACCAGCCCGCGACGCACATCGGTGGGACCCCGGTCTCGGTGCGGAAGCGGTTCCCGTACTCCACCGGCGCGGTGAACAGCGTGGCCGCCGTCTGCTTCCCCTGGTACGCGGCGAAGTTGTCGTCGTCCACCAGCCCGCGCGCCGGGTTGTAGACGGTCAGACCGAGCGCCTCCGTGATGAAGGGGGCGGAGACGCCCTGTTGCCCTCCCGCGGCGTTCGGCAGTTCCGCGCTCAGGTTCAGCCGTTGTCCCCAGTCGACGGGGACCCGGAAGAAGCGGGTCTCCCCGGGCCGGATCCGGTCCTTCCAGATGCCCTCGGCGACCGAACGGGCGTCGTTGAAGCCCGTTCCGCCCCTGGCTTCCTTCCGGGCCGCGGTGCCGGTGAGCGGTGCGGGTGTCGCCGTGCTCCAACTTCCCGGTTCCTGACCGGCGGACGCGCCGCCCTTCAGCCCCGGCTCGGACATGTAGCGGATCTCGATCGGCCAGCGGCCCGGATCCGAGGTGGCCTTCCCGCCACGCTCCACCTTGAGGAAGTAGGGGCCGCGGCGCTGGCACTGGAGAACGTCCGCACCGATCCGCCGGGTGGCGTGGTTCCCCATGGGATAGGCCATGCCGTTCCCGGTGAAACTGACCTCGCCGCTGCCGCATTCGTTGCCGTCGTTGTCCTCCAGCACCACGTCGAGGCTGTCGCTGTAGTCCTCGACCCTGGTTCCGGGCTTCGGCACCGCCACGGCCGAGACGAAGGCGGTGGACGTGGCGTCCAGCGTGACGCTGTAGTACCTGGTCTCACCGCGGCCGATGGAGTCGGTGTAGATGCCCGGCTCGATGCGTTCGGCATTCGCGCTGCTCGCAGTGCCCTCGACCGCCTGGGCACCCTCGGCGGTCCGGTACTCCGCGAGCCCCTGCGCACCGTCGGCCACGGCGGTGCCGGGCACCGCGGCCACCGCGCACAGCGCCGCCAGCGCGGCGAGGCACCGCGTCCTCACATCCCGCGTCACCACGAGCCACTCCTCATCGGATCGGTCCTGTTCTTCCTGCGCGCCCGCCCGTAGGCCACCGCCAGGCCGGCGAGGAGCGCGACGCCGGTACCGCCCGCGACAGCGGCGATCACCGGCCGGGAGGGCCATCCTCCACTGCCGCCGTCACCGGTGTCGGCCGCGGCGCCGGGAGCACCGGCCTTCACCACGGGCGCGCGGTGCTGCGGTCCCGACTTCTCCTTGCCGAGCAGTGCGACGCGCAGGGTGACACCGATCCGCGGGTTCTCGGCGATCTCGGCAGCGCCGGCGCCCAACGTCACCGCGATGTAGAAGTCGCCGCGGTGATGGACGGGGATGACGTTGGGATGGTTCTCGTAGCGGTTGGTCCAGGCCACCGGCACGGTGGCCATCCGGAGCGCCATGGGCCGCCCCGTGTAGATCTCCTGCTGCCCGAACTCCGTGGTGCCTCCGCCCACCGGGTGCCGGGCGGGGGTGTGGACCTCCGTCCGGCCGTAGGAGAACCGCCCGCCGAATCCCCGCACCGTGGGCTCGTTGGCGAACTCCACGTCGTAGCGCAGCTGCTGGTTCCAGCCCACCGGCACCTTGTACCAAAGGGTCTGCGAGGGGAGGATCCTGTCCCGCCAGACTCCCCGGCCGATCGCCCGTGCGTCGTTGAACCCCGTCCCTCCGGTGACGTCCTTCGGGGCGGTGTCCGGCAGGTTGCCGTCCTCGGCAGCCGCCCCGTAGTCCGGCTGCGACTGGGCCGGGGTGACGCCCTTGGCCAGCGGCTTCTCGACGTCGAAGGTCAGCTCCAGCGGCCACCGCGCGGAGTCCGACCCCTCGGCGTCCCTGCGCTCGACCGACAGCCGGTACCGGCCGCTGCCGTCGCACAGGCCGTCGCCGCTCTCGGACGGGACGCGGCTGACCCCCGAAGTGATCGGGGCCGCGCCCTCGTTCTGCCCGAACATCTCGGTCTCGGACATGCAGACGCTGCCGGACCCGGACTCCACCTGAACGGTCAGCGCGTCGGTGCGGTCCACGGCCGCACCGGGCTGCGGCACTCCGGTGGCGGAGAAGCCCGCGGTGGACCTCCCCTCCAGCTCGACCGCGTAATAGCGCTTCTCGTTCGGACCGATGGTGTCCAGGAACTGCCCCGGCGTGAGCCGTGGAGCTCCGCCCGTGTCCGGGGTGCCGGTGACCTTCCGGCCCTTGAACCGGTAGCCGTCGGCCGACAGCTGTCCCGCGCGCTGGAGTTGCCGGGTGAGGGCCTTCGCGTCGGGTGCGTCGTAGTAACGGCCGTTTCCGGCCCCGGCGATGCACTCGAGCTGCTTGCGCGCCTTGCCGCGCACCTGGAAGCCGATCGCGTCGATCCGCAGGTCGACCCCGCTCCTGCCGAGCTCTTCGGCGACCTCGCACGACGGCGGGGCCTGACAGTTGTCCTCGCCGTCCGAGACCAGCAGGATCGTGCGCTTGCCGATCGCCCCGGCGGGGTGCTCCGGGAGGTCGGCGGCGGCCTTGCGCAGCGACAGGCCGATGGGGGTGTCGCCCTTGGGCTTCACCGCCGCCACGGCCCGCTTGATCCCGGCCCGGTCAAGCGGCTCCACCGGCTGCGCCAGCCGGGTGTCGTCGCAGCCCCGGGCCTTGTCGGCGCCGTAGACCCGCAGGCCGGTCGGGTAGTTGTCGGGAAGCGAGTCCACGACCGTGCCGACCGCGCTGCGGGCAGCGGCGATCCGGGTCCTCCCGGATCCGTCGTCATCGGCCATCGAGCCCGAGGAGTCGAGCACCATCACCATGCTGCCGCGGCCGTTTCCAGCCGTCGCCGCTGTCGTCGCCGTCGTGGCTCCCGTGGCTCCCGCGGCAGCCGGTGGGAGAGAGACCAAGGCCCCCGCCAACACAACACCCCCCAGCAGACCCCGAGCTGTTCGGCGATGCGGTCGTGCCATGTCGTACGTCCCCTCCGCACCCTCTTGAACTTTTGCTCCTGCAAGGTATTGCTTTGCTTGGGCAAACATCAAGAGTCATGCGTCATGTCCCCGCAACAGCACGAAGCCCCGGCTGCACAGCAGCCGGGGCTTGTCAGGACTTGTCAGCTCACACACCCGAACCTGCGGGCACGGAGTCGGTCGCCTCCGTCCACAGATCCTGCTCGGCGCGATCCGCCTGGATCTGGCGGTACACGAGGAGCCCGCCGATGGCGGCCAGTGCGACCAGGAGAAGCTTCTTCACCGCGCGACCTCGTCTTTCTTTGACGTAGGGGACCTCTGCCGCCCGACTATACACACCGACCGATACCGATCGGTGACCTACACCGGAGCCAACTTCCCGGCCCCGCCGACGAATCAGGCCCGGGCGGAGAATTCTCCGTCCGGGCCTGATCACCGCGGTGGGGCTAACAGGACTTGAACCTGTGGCCTCTTCCTTATCAGGTCGGTCCGCGGGCTTTGCTCGACTCGGCCAGCAGTGGATCTTTAGGCCGTTTGCGGTGGTCACCGGGCGTGCAGGGCAGGTGACGGCAGCCGATGTCAGCTGATGTTGATGTCTGCGATGGATGTCAGGAGGGGGACCTGGCGGGCTGAACCATATGGGGGGTGGAGCGGTGCGCAGCGGCCATGCCGGTCCGTCTCGGACGGACACAGTGACACCGTGACCACGGTGACACTCATTGTTTCAACCATGGGTCTGATCACTCTCCGTATCAGATCATCACTCTATGGAGGCATCGGAATGCACCTTGGTCGACGGTGAGACCGCCGTCCCCCAGACAGGGCGGTGAGCGAAGCCGCCGTGGCGACCGTAACCTCGGGGTTCAACACGGGAAATGTGTAGTAGACGATGCCCAGCTGGTGATCTGGGTGAGGCAGAGGCCAGGCGAGGCGGGCTGGGCCGATACCCCCCCTGTCCCCCTTCGCTGCGATCTACCCCTTACCCGCAGTTTTGAAGCGGAAGCCGAAGAGACCACCGGTTTCGTGCTCGTCCGTGAGGCGGGGGCTGCGGATGTAGGGCCCAGGATCAAATCCGCGTTGTGAGGCCATGCCCAAGTGATCGGTGTTGATGGTGACGATGTACTGCAGGTTCTCTTCTTCGGTGACTTCGGCGGCGAGCTGTAGGGCGGCGGCGACCTGCCGGTCGTCGACTCCGTCGTAGAGATGGCTGTCGTGGATCAGGAAGTCGGGGCCGCGGCCGTGTCGGTGAGCCAGGACAGCGAGGGTGAGATCGAAGCAAAAGATGACCATGTTGCCGATGCCGCGGCTGCCGTCGCTGTCGATGCGCGGGGTGATGGTCAGGCTGTTGCGGCCTGCCTCGATGGCGAGGTAGGCCTCGCGTCCCTGGCCGTAGAGGCGCTGCGCATAGTGGGAGAACAGCAGGATGGCTTCGTCTGTCTGTCGGCGGCGCTCCTGGAGATCCGTGTCGACTGCCTGCTGTAGCTCCACGCTTTTCGCGGTGATCTGCCGCGCGCTGGCTTCCAGGGTCTGAGCTGCTTCGAAGCGGTGACGCAGCGCTTCAAGTGCAGCTTCTTCCCGTCCAAGGGCCGTCTGCAGGGCGGTGAGGGCCTCCAGTGCGCCGCCCTCAGCAAGGTCTCGAAGAAGGCGCGCTTGGTCTTCTCCCAAACGTGCTCGCTCCGCGCGGCGAGTGTGAAGCCGTTCGGTGAGCTCGGCAATTTCTTCCTCTAGGAAGCGCCGCCTATTGCGGACGACGGAGTGGTGGAAGGTCTTCACGTCCTCGAACCGACGACGGACCTGCTCGTTGAGGACAACTCCCAGTTCGCGGTAGACCGGCTCGAGGTAGTCGACTTCGACGTCGGAGGTCTCTGTGACGGCCGCCTGGAGCTCTTCGAGGTTGTGCTGATCAATAACGTCTTCCTGCGCCAGCTGCTTGATGCGCCGGCTAACTTCATCTGCCCTGTCCTTGAGCCGCTCGTACTCGGGCACGACCTGGAACGCTGCGACCTGACCGCGCAGTCGTTCCACCTGTGCTTCGGCCAGCGTGATCTGTCCTCGTAGGTCTGCAGTGGAGCCGACGATGCGCCCCCACACAGGATCGTTGACCGCCTTCTTCAGCTGTGAGCGCGTCGCCTTTCGTGCCGCAAGCTGCCGGTACTCGTCGACGAGCTGCCAGTCCAGGCCCAGCAAGTAGGCCAGATTCGAGGCGGCCTCCGGAGCGGACTGGCGGGAGAAGGTACGAGTCGGCTCGTTGAAACCGTGCGACGAAATGCGCCTGGCCAAGAAGGAGAGCAGCACCCGTCCGCTCACACCTGGGTGGTCGCCGCGGAGCCCGAAGAGGTCTCGCTCGATGAGCTGAGTCCACCGCTCTACGGGCACCTCAAGATCACCAGTGTTCGGAAAGAGGGCACCGTCGTGCACGCCGGTCACGTCCTGGTCCAACGCCACGAACCCGGCTCGCTGCCCGCTGCGGCGGATACGAAGCGGAGCATCCAGACCCGGCCAGTCCATCTCAAGGCCGAACGTAGTGTGACGCAGCGCCTTGTTCATCGCGAGCGTGGCGGTTGTAGCTCGCGCTCCCAGCAGGAAGTGGATGAGCTCGATCAGACTGGATTTGCCAGCGCTGTTGCGGCTGTCAGTGTCTGCTGATGAGGCAGTTGTGTCCGCAACCAGCAGGTTCAGGCCCTCGACGAAGGACACCTTTTTGAAGCGCTGGTCGTCAGCGCTCAAGCAGCGCAGCATCCGTACTCCTAGCAACGAGGACGTCCTGGTCCAGCGCTACGGCACCCATGCTGTAAAGCACATCCAGGGCCAGAACGAACCAGCCGAACGATACTGGCGAGGTATGGGCGTGGTCGGCCCGCCAGGTCTTCAACCGGGACCACGCCTGACTGACAGACCGCGGCTCGTCCAGCTGCAGCAGGATCTGTGCCCCGATGGCGAGCAGGCACCGGTCAGGTGAGATGCCTTTCGTGGGAGTGATCACGCGGTTATCCCGAGTTCAGGGCGCCAGCCAGCAGGAGGAGCTTCAAAGATGTCACAGCGCTCGAAGAAGTGAGCGAGCACAACGAGGGCAGCCCGGAGTACCTTCGGCCGCGGCTGGGCGTTGCCCAGTACGTACATCTGGAGCTGCCACAGCACGTCTTCAGGATCGTCCCAGTCCCTGCGCACCTGCTCGTAGTACACGCGAAAGCCCTGCGCGACTTCGTCGTGTTCCAGCTCCCGCATCGTGCCCTCGTAGAAGGAGTCCACGAGGTGACTCTGGCGCATCCCACGGAGCAGGTCCTCTCGGGCCTCGCCTTCGAGCCGATTGAAGTCCAGCTTTTCGTGTCTCACGTCCGGAAGGGACATCAGAGGGTCAGGGTCGGTGCGTAGTTCCTGAAGCTGCTTCAGGAGCGGCTCAAGATCATCCATACCGATACCAAACGTCATCTCCTTGATCGGGATCTCACACCGGAGGACGTCCTCAGCTGTGACCTCGTCCAGTTGCATGCACTCCTGCCACAAGCGACGACTACCCATCTGCTCGAAGCGCACTGCGGGCTTGCTGGCGGCCGCCTGAGACAGCATCGTCGCCACTTCGGGGTGTACACCACGCCGGTCGTTGTGCACGAACACGAACGTGTCGAACTGCCCACTCCGCTTGGCAAGCGCACCAGCCAAATCGCCGTCGAACTTCTCGCGGATCTTGCTGGACTTAACCGTCTGCGGCGCATAGCAGGCGTATAGCTTCCGGGAGTACAGTGTGAGCCCGTCAGCCGACATATCACCCAGGCTCCCTGCGGTACGCACGTCCAGGAAGTCCGGGTACCGAGAGCACATGAGCCGGTGGAAGAAGTCTTCGAACTCGTTCTCGTACAGCTCCGCCAAGAGCTCAAGGAACTTCACCCGTGCATAGGCACGCTGCTCGTACCGCATACACCCCCCTCACGCACAATGATGTAAGCGTAGCTTTAAGTGATCACACGGGGAAGCCTCCTCCGCTATGTCCACCGGATCCAAGCACAGTCCGCTGAGCCCGGCTCCGACACAGGGGAGCTGCTGCGATTCCTCACTTGCCAGCGAACGCGCGCAAGACCCCCGGGGCCACCAGTCGGTTGCGGAAGCGAGAGCGGGGTAGTGGCGCAGCAACTTCTCAGGCTTGCCAGATTAGAGGCATCAACCTGCTCGTCATCCCATAGCAAGACCTGGGCACCCGGCGAGCTGACCGGCTGAGGGTGCCAGGGGAGCTTGTGCAGGCCCTTGTTGTGGCAGGTCGTGAACGCCACTCGCGCTTGTTTAGCGGCAAGGGCGGCGACCACGTCGAAGACGAAGTCTGCTCCCTGTGCCTGCGGGGACTGTTCCGAGGTCGGGCAGACTCAGGCCAAATACCTGCCCTGCTCCCCACTCACGCGGAGCCTCCCGTCAAGACGGAGAGCCGTCACTCCCACGATGGGAGGGCGGCAGCAGCAGATCCCGCTCCGGATGCTTCTCGCCGGTGACGTTCCCCTGAACACCGAGGTCCTGACGAGCCGCCTCGTGGAACTCGTTGATCTCGCGGAACACCACCCGGTTCCGCTCCCGCCAGTCCTTCAGCACACCCGAGACCTTGCCCTGAGCCTGCCAGTCGACCTGGAGCGCGGCGGCGTTCAACTGGTGTGCCGCTTCGACGACCTGGTCCCCGGCGAGCAGCATGATCCGTTCGAAGGCCCGCCCTCGGAGACGGCCGGCTTGGGCCATCTCCGCGTTCATCTCCGGCTCCGTCCTGTCGCTCCGGCGGATGCCTTCCTTGTGCTCGTAGAGCTCGACGGCCAGGAAGATGCACGCCCGCACGCAGTCCACGTAGCCCTCGTAGGCTTCGAGCTTCTTGCTGTCCCACCTGGTCAGCAGCTGGTACCGATTCCGGTTCCGCTCCATCGCGTAGTTGGTCACGTGCGTGGTTAACGCACCCAGAAGTACCGCGGCGATCGTCACGAGCTGCTCGACGGCTCCCACGTCATCCCCCAGAGACAGGCAGTCATGTAGATGTCCTGATGAGGATCTTAGGAGTGGGGCCGACCGTCCATCGCGTGAGGCCGTTGAGCGCATCGCCTCTCAGCCACCGCGCCGGCCGCTCCCTCACGGACTGCCGGGAACCCACCCCGTAGGAGAGCCTCGACGACGCCGTCCCTGGGTGAGCGGATCCGCACACGGGTAGATAGCTGACGGTTCGTCAGATACATTCGGCCCCGGTCATCCGTCTCGCGAAGGGTGAGCTCAGTGGAAACACGTCCCCGAAGCCCCGAACCCGCTGGTTCCCCGCGCTGGGTCGCGATGTTCTACCAGCAGGCGTCAGCCTCATGGAGGGTGGGCGCCGAAGCTGCCGAGCGCGCTCCCGTGCTCTTCGCGATCGGGCAGATGCAGCAGACCATTCGGGGGCGTGGCGAGGAAGCGACCGTCGACCTCTGGGGCCCGGACAACGGCGCCTGGAAGCGGATCCCCGTACCCGCGGCCGCCGCTCCCGAGCCCGAAACCGCGCCTGCTGCCGACGCGCAGCGGGAAACGGGCAAGCTCGGTGAGCGGATGAGCGACCGGCGTCACCAGTCCCTGATGGCGGGGCTGAGCAAGGCCGGTCTCTACGACTTCACTCCGGAGGACTCGGCCGCCATCCAGACCCTGGTGGACCGTCTCGACGAGGACACCGTGCGGAGGGTCGCTCACTGGCTGGCTGTGGCCGGCAGCGGGCGGTAGGCATTCCCGCGGGCCGAGTCGTAGGGTCGGTCCCATGGGCGTATCCGGGGTGGACAGTCACGCTTCAGAGGCATTGATCACCCTCTGTCGTTCATACGTGCGGGATGCCCCGGGGTCGCTCGGCAAGACTGCGTTGGCCGCGCGGTACCTCAACCCTTATCTGCGGGACCACCCCCGGCGGCGAGTCGTCCGTGCCCGGTTCGGCTCCAGATTCGCCGTCGACACGCAGGACCTCATTCAGCGGTACCTCTACCTCTTCGGGGTGTGGGAGCCGCACATGACGCATTGGCTCCGGCGCAGGCTGCGCCCGGGGGACACGTTCGTCGACGTCGGCGCGAACATCGGCTACTTCAGCGTGCTCGCCTCACACCTCGTCGGCAGCACAGGCCGGGTGGTCGCCGTCGAGGCTTCTCCGACCTTCCACGAGAGGCTTCTGCAGCAGGTGCGGCTCAACGCGGCCGACAACGTCCGCGCCGTCAACACCGCGGTGTCCGACAGCCGGAAGCTGCTGACCTTCGTCCTTGCCAGCTCGAAGAACATGGGCGCGAACAGCATCGTGCCGTACGAGGGGCCGGCGGAGTCCACGTTCGAGATCGAGGCACGCCCCTTGCCTGAGGTGCTCACGGCGGCGGAGATCGCCACCGCCAGAGTCGTCAAGATCGATGTGGAGGGGGCAGAGGGAGCGGTCGTCCGCGGCCTGGCGCCCGTCCTCGATCAGCTCCGTCCGGATGCGGAGATCACCGTCGAGGTCACTCCGGACCGCATGGCTCAGGTGGGTGACTCGGCTGATGAGCTCATGGAAACGATGCGTCGGTACGGATTCCACGCCTACCGCCTTGCGAACCAGTACACGCCGGAGAGCTACGTCTCGGCCCTCCATCACACCGACACCGCGGTCCGCTGCCGGAAGCCGATCACTGCTGAGAGCGATCTGATCTTCTCTCGGGTCGATTCCGAGACCCTGCCCTAGCGAGGCCCGGCTCCCAGGAAGCGGGGAGCCGGGCCTCGGGCAGCGGTCGGGGGAACCGCCGCCATCCTGAGCAGCAGGCCGTTCTATCCGAATGACTCCGCAGGGAGATGCGGGCCGTCGTCCCCTTCATGCGGCTCGGCAGGACCTCCGGGCGCCGGCAGGCGTCGGCCTCGGCTGACGGCGACCCTGGTCATGCCCCGCAGCGCATCCGTCAGTTGTGACGCGAGCGCCAGAATCTCCTCTTCGGATGTGGAAGGGCGACCGAGCAGGGCTTCGCTGTAGTCCACGAGCGCGCCTGAGGCCGAGATCATCCCTTCCTCCGCGCTGTCAGCCAGTCGTGCCAGGGGGCCGCCATCACCACCCGTGCTGAGGAAGCACGGCTTGCCTTCCGACCCCGACCACGGCAGGAGCCGGAGTTCGGAGGCAACCTCCTTGCTCGTGAACGAACCGGACTCGCTGCCGCTGTTCTCGGTCACCGGACCCCCTCCTGTTCCGCATCAAACGCCTGCGTGGTGAATACCGCCTCCGCACGATCACCGGGCAGCACCAGGAGTGCCGCTGCCAGCACCCGGCCCTTGGCATCCGTCGATGTCCGTTCCACCGCCAGCACGGCAGTCCTGGCATTCAGGCGCAGCGTGTCGGCCTCCTCTGACGTCGGGCGGCGAGCGGTCACCCGCTCTACAGTGGCCACAGTGCGCACGCCGGCTGCGGCGAGCCTGTCCTCGATGTCGTCGCCCCACGGTGACCGGCCCTGATCGGGCATGCTGAAGTACGCCACGTGTCGCGGCACGTAGACGCGCGCCAGGCTGTACGGAGCGTCGCCCAGGTGGCTCAGGTAGACGTACTCGGTGAGCGGTGTGCCGGCAACCACCTGCAGGAGCGACATCAGATCGCCTCGTGCTTCCCTCGGGCTGGCACTGACGTTGACCTGCAACTCAGCGTCGTCCAGGGGCCTGCGGTCCGGCGCGCGCCTGTCGTTGGTGTACGTGATCCGCTGGAAGGGGTGGCGGACGAAGTTCCCCACGCCGTGGCGCTTCTCCAAGAGGCCTTCGCCTGCGAGCACGTCCAGGGCGTTGCGCAGGGTCGGCGTACTCACCTTGTGCAAGGCTGCCAGGGCCGATTCTGCCGGCAGGCGCTCGCCCGGTATCCAGGCGCCCGACGTGATGCGACGCCGAAGGTCGTCTGCGATGTGCTGGTAGCGGACAGCCATCGTGCCGATCACCTCCTGGCTGCCCGCAGGGCGGACAGCCTGGTGTTGGGGTGCATGGTCAGGGTCTCTCCGCTGGTGAAGCGCAAGCGCTTCGCTCGGGCGGGCAACGTGATCAGATCCATCACCCGGCACGGCAGCCCGCCGATCGTTATGACGTCCCCGCGCTGGACGGTGACCGACGTGACTTCGACCAGGACTGCCTCGTTCCGCCTAGGCATCAGCAGCCTCCCCGGAGGCTCCACGACCGCTCTCCTGCCGGTGGCAGAAGCAGGCGCACGTCTCGTAGATCACCGGGAGCCCCCGCGGCGGCGGGATCGACGTGTCCTCGGTGCACTGACCGTGCGCACCGATACGGCACGTGAGCGACCGGTAGGGAGGGACGGGGGCAATGCCTGCCTGCATGCGATGTTGGTCCGTCATCCGAGACTCCCCAGTGCCGGACCGGACGGGCAGACGAGCAGCGTTCGACGGCCGGCCCGGCTGCGCAGCAGTGCCCGTTCCTCGCTGGTCAACATGTAGGGGCGGATGAGGGTCGTGTCATCGGCGAGGATGGGCTCCGCGTACCTGGGGAGTCGTCGCCGCTCCAGCGACACGGACGGGTGCGGTGCAGTCGCAGACTGCCCGGACAGCGGTGTCGTGGGGCGGCGGCGATGGCGGCCCGAGGGTGGAACCTGCTGCCGCACAACCCATGCTGCGACACGACGGATAAGGTCGAACACGCTGATCAGCTCCCTAACGCTGATTGGCCGTGCCCCCGGACAGTGGCGACTGTCGCGGGGGTTTTGCTGATGGCGGCCCAAACGGTGCCGCCGCTCCTGCCACTGACGAGGCCGAACCAGTCGGCCACCTCCAACACCGTCACCAGCTCCGTCCACGCCTCGGCGGAAACCGAGGGCGGTACGCCGATCTCGATGCAGGTGTGGTCGCCGTGGTCCTTCACTCGCGGAGTGCGCCCAGCAGCGGAGAAGCGTGCGGCGATGGCGTCGACGCGAACATCGTGCGAGGGCACGCAGCACCCCTCCGTCATTCGGGAATCACCGAGTGTAAAGCTAGTTAACTAGATTAGAGCTAGTGGACTAGATTTTCCATATGCGCGAGCAGCCTCCCTACCTCCGAGTCGCCGACCTGTTCCGTCAGCGCATCTCCGACCAGGAGTGGACGCCGGGTGACCGGCTGCCGTCCCGGACTCAACTCGGCCAGGAGTGCGGGGTGGGTGAGAACGTCATCCGCCGTGCGCAGGAACTCCTCATCTCTCAGGGAGTCCTGGAAGGGCGCGCGGGCTCAGGGACGTACGTTGCCGAGCCGCGCGCACGGTTGCGCACGCTCCGCTCGCGGTACCGCGAGCCCCACGGAGGATCGCTGTTCAGCGTGGGCATGACCCCGATCGGGCGGCGGGGAGCCTGGGAAAGCCGAACCGAGTCGAAGGTCCCCGCTCCCGCGGACATCGCCACCCGGCTCGGCATTGCCGAGGGTGATCACTGCGTTCGGACGGCGTACGAGTTCCTTGCGGACGGCAAGCCCGTGCAGCTGTCGACGAGTTGGGAGCCGTACGAGATCACCGCAGGCACACTCGTAGTGCTGCCCGAGGGAGGGCCGCACGCCGGCAAGGGCGTGGTGGGCCGCATGACCGAGATCGGCATCACCGTCAGCCACGCGACCGAGCAGCCCGAGCCAGGAGCGGCCACCGCCGAGGAGGCGACGCTCCTGGGCGTGCAGCGGGGCGCGTTCGTCACCCGCATCCGGCGGACGTACTACAGCGACGAGGGCCGGGCGGTGGAGACGGCGGACATCGTCGTGCCCGCCGCTCTCTGCGAGATCGTCTACGAAGTGCCGGTTCAGCCGGTGACCGGGTAACGCCACTGGAGGTAGGACAACGCCCGCGCCCTCGCCTCCACAACGGCCATCCGGGCGTCCCGCTCCCCCGAATCCGTGTGAGCGGCCTGGCTGGTCGCCTGTCCGGGCCACTTGCGGTAGAGGAGCCCGTATTCGCGGGTGAACCAGCCCCGGCTGACTGAGTTCAGCGCCAGGAGAAGCCCGGTGTCCTCCGATGCCGGCAGCGCCATCCAGCCCCCGAGGGCGAGCAGCAGGTCCCGCCGGGCGAAGAGCGTCGCCGGGTGCACCTGGGCGCGGAAGTCGTGCTGCTGCCAGTGCTCCAGCACGGCACCGCGCTCGATGGCCCCCTCGTCCGGATCCTTGTCGAATCCGGCGGTTGAGCCGTCCGGCAGCAGATCGAGGACTCGCGAGGTGGCCCAGCCCAGGGTGGGGTCGCCTTCGAGAACCGCGAGATCACGTGCAAGAGCCCCCGACGTCAGCTGATCGTCAGCGTCCAGGACCTTCACGTACTCGCCGTCCGCGTGGGCGAGAGCGATCGTGCGGGCGACTCCGGGCCCGCCGGGCCGGCCCTGCCGGAAGGTCACCCGCGGATCGTCCGGCACATGAGGGGCGACATCGTCGGTGAAGCCGTCCTCCTGGACGAGCCAGTGCCACTCCCAGCCGTGGGGAAGCTCCTGTTCGCAGAGCGACTTGAAAGCGTCCGGCAGGAACTTGGCGGACGGTGCGTGCACAGCGGTGACGATGATGATGCGCCGGCGCACGGCGTTCACCACCTTTCCAGGGGAGTGGTGAAGAACATTTCCGTGCGGTCGCCGGGCAGCGTGATGTCGGAGACGTCCACCACCCGGTCATTGATGTCGTACGACGTCTTCCTCAGGACCAGGACCGCGGTCCCGGGCGGCAGCTCCAGCTCCTCCGCCTCTTCCGCCGTGGGCGGGCGGGCGGTGACGCGTTCCTCGATACGGCCCACTTCGATGCCGACGGTGTGCAGCTGGTTCTGCGTGCCCCCCGGCCACGGCTCGTTGGAGTCGTCCAGGAGGTCGGGGTTCCCCTCGACCATGTCGCGGACGAGGTAGGAGGTCACGAGGTTGAACGGCGCGTTCTCGGCCCGGTACCGCGTCCGGTACGAGCGCTCCAGGAGAGCCGTGCCCTCGGGAAGGCCGAAGGCCTCGGCGAGTTCCTTGTCCGCCTTGATCTCGCGATACGCCGCGTGAAAGACGAGGTCGTTCAGCTCCAGGCCGGTGTCGTGCTCAGTGGCTCCGGTCTGCGCTCGACGATCAGCCGGCTCACGGGCCCGGTCCTTCTCCCACTGATGGCGGCAGTTCGTGCGCAGCACGAGCGTCCGAGGGCGGCGAACGAAGTTGCCGCGGCCGTGCTGCTTCTCGATCAGGCCCTCGGCCTGCAGGAGCCGCAGTGCGTCCCGGATGGTCGGCACGCTTCGTCGGTAGCGCTCGGCGAGCTTCGTTTCCGCGGGTAGCCGGTCGCCAGGGCCGAGCTCACCTGCACGGATGGACTGACGGAGTTCGTCCGCGATCCGCTCGTACGCCTTCGCCACTGCCCCTCACCGCCCCTTCTCGCTGGACCCGCTCAGCATACGAGTCCTCAAGAGGTGTTGACGACTGGAGGAGGTGGACGTCATAGTTGAAACTCCTAAAGAGGAGTTGAGGACCTGACCTCTTTAGGAGTTCACGCACGCCGAAAGGAGTCCCGATGCAGTGCGCGATCAGCTACGGGATCCCCGAGGGGCTCCGGGCACACGGAGAGTCACCCGATGCCACACCCCATGACCGCCGAACCGCTGTCGCGCACCCGTTACCGCGGGACGCGCGACACCTGAGCAGTTCAGGACGCCCCCGCGGCTGAGCACTTCAGCCGGCGGCGGCGGTCGACGGGTCAAGGTTTGCCCGCCGCCCCGGCTCTCCCATCCCATCCAGGACTCAGGAGAGATCGAATTGCGAACGCACGTCAGCGACGAGGAAGCCCCGGAAGGCTTCCAACCCGACGCATCGGCCCACGTCACAGACCCGGTGCCCACCTACTTCCGAGAGCTCTTCCTCGGCGAATACGGGGAGTCCCCCGTGCAGCGGGCCGCCCGGACGGCCGTTGCCCGCGAGGTGCTGGCCGAGCTCCAGGAGGAGGGCGAGACCGATGAGGTCGCCCGCCAGAACGCGCTCTACGCCCAGCAGCTCAGCGAGATCGCACCGCTCTGGCGCAACGCCGAGGTCCCGGCCGCCGCGGAGGGAGAGGCGGCATGAACCTGGCCACCACATCCACCTGGGAGCCTCCGGCACTCAGCAGGGCGGAGAAGGTGCTGCTCGGCGCCGTCGGCGCGACCGGAGCCGGCGTCGGGGGCCTCGGCCTCGCTTCCTCGTTCAGCTCCGTCTCCGAGGCGGCACAGCGCTGGGGATTCTCCACGCCGTGGATGCTGCCGGTCGGCATCGACCTTGCCGTACCGGTCTTCACCGCAGCCAACCTGCTGTTGATCAGGCTGAACATGCCGCTGGCGTGGGTGCGGTTCGTGCCGTGGGCGTTGACGCTGGTCACCTGCTGGCTCAACGTCGCGGCGGGAACCTCGCTGTCGGCCAGGGTCGCTCACGGCACGATGCCGCTGCTCTGGGTCGTACTGAGCGAGATCGCCGCGCACGTCTACGCGGTCCGCATCGGAGTGTCCGCGGGAACGCGGATGGAGCGGATCCGCCGGTCCCGCTGGCTGTTCGCGCCCCGTACGACGCTGTTGCTGTGGCGCCGGATGGTGCTCTGGGAGATCACCGACTACCGGGAAGCCCTGGCCCTGGAAAAGCAGCGGCAGTTGGCGCGTGCCGAAATGCGCGAAACCTACGGCCGCCTCTGGCGGAGGAGCGCTCCGCGCCGGGATCTGGTGCTGCTCAAGCTGGGTGAACTCGCCAGCGAGCTCCCGCCACCGGTCGGCCGGGAACCTGAGAGCCGGTCGACGGGTGGCCCGGAACGACAGCGCCGGCGGAAGGCCGCAGCCGTCTCCACTGGGCCGCGAATGACCTGGGACGAGGCGAAGGCCAAGGCCCGCGAAGTGACAGCCGGCTGGCCGTACGAGGACTTGGACGCCGATCCCATCCGGAAGGCCGTCGGCTGCGGACAGGAACGATCCCGCCACCTGCGGGACGCCCTGCGAGCCGAGCGCCGTCAGCAGGGGGCGGAGGCAGAGCCCACCCCTGCGGCCGTCTGACGAACCCCGCTGTTCAGGCACTCATCCATCCATCGAGCTGGGGCCCGGCCGCTGCTTTGGCCGGTAGGGCCGGGCCCGGCTTCCCACCCGAAAGGGGAACCGCCAGTGAATCACGGGGACCACGACGACCAGGAGCACGCGTTCTTCGCGCGCCTGGAGAAGGAGATGCACGCCGACTCCGGACAGTCGGCCGACGACTCCGGCGAGCGTCGGCCGGACCGGACCCGCCCGACTGAGTCGGCCGACTCCCACCGCGGTGGGTCGGGCGGCCCTGACGAAATCACGATGGTCGACCGTCCCGGAGGCCCGTCCGACCCTGGGCTGATGCAACGCGTACGCGGAGCGAAGCGTCGTTCCGTCGTTCCTGCCTGGGCCAGGTCGTGGCACGAGTTCACGACCGCGGGGAAGGGGGTCGCCGAGTACGCCTGGCACCTCACCGCGTACCACGCAGTCCGCACTCCCTGGTATGCCCTGCGTCTCACGCTGCAAGTGCCCCGCGGAACCGTCCGTTTCATCGGTGGATCGCTGCGATGGATCGCGGACGCCGAAGGGGAACCCTTCCGACAGGCCGCGGCCACCCGCGAGGACGTCGGCGAGTATCTGAAGCTCTCCCGTCAGCGGGACCGCCGCGTCCGGTGGCGCACCGTCGTGTCCGTCGTCTCTGCGGTCGTAGGTCTCACCACGGCGCTCTCGCTCTACGTCCTCGCCCCGTCCTGGCTGCTGATGCTGTCGGGCGTGGTGGTGACCATGGCCATGGGCCGACTGGGACAACCGGCCGACGACCCCGTTTTCCACAGGGCTGTGGAGATCCCGAAGGCCACCAGGCTCACCAGCGACATCGTGCTGCGCGCCCTCGGTTCGCTGGGCATTCCGGCGATCAACCAGGCTCAGTCCAAGGGCGGCGAGGGCTTCGCCTTCACTGCGCCCATCACCCGGGACGGCCCCGGCTGGCTGGCCGAGGGGGATCTCCCGTTCGGAGTGACCGTGACCGATGTGGTCGACCGTCGGGAGAAGCTCGCATCCGGTCTCCGTCGGCCGCTGGGCACGGTGTGGCCGGAGGCTGTTCCCGACGAACACACCGGCCGACTGAGGCTGTGGGTCGGGGACCGGGACATGTCCCAGACCAGGCAGCCGGAATGGCCCCTCGCGAAATCCGGGTCGGTCGACCTGTTCAAGCCCAGCGCCTGGGGAACCGACCAGCGCGGTCGGTGGGTCGATGTGACGCTGATGTACCTCGCCGGCGTGATCGGCGCCATCCCGCGCATGGGCAAGACGTTCCTCCTTCGGCTCCTGCTGCTGATCGCCGCTCTCGATCCTCGGGCAGAAGTGCACAGCTACGACCTGAAGGGGACCGGCGATCTCGACCCGGTGGGCAACGCCATCGGCTACCGGCACCGGGCGGGAGACGACGAGGAGGACATCCTCTACGCGCTCGCCGCCATGCGGGAGCTCCAGGGCGAGTTGCGGCGCCGTACGAAGGTCATCCGGGAACTGCCGCGGGACATCTGCCCGGAATCGAAGGTCACGACGGAACTCGCGTCGAAGCGCTCTCTCGGCCTGCACCCCATCGTGGTGGGCGTGGACGAGTGCCAGAAGTGGTTCGAGCACTCCAAGCATGGCAAGGAGCTCGAAGAGATCTGCACCGACCTCGTGAAGCGCGGGCCGGCGACGGGCATTGTGCTGCTGCTGGCCACCCAGCGGCCGGACGACTCCAGCCTCCCGAAGGGCATTTCGGCGAACGCGTCGGCACGCTGGTGCCTCAAGGTCATGAGCCACATCGAGAACGATCTTGTTCTCGGAACGGGCGCGTACAAGCGCGGCGTCCGGGCGACGATGTTCGCCTGGGGCGACAAGGGGGTCTGCTACTTCCTCGGTGAAGGCGCCGACGCCCGGATCGTCCGATCGATCGAAGTCGATGCCGTGCTGGCGGAGCGCGTCGCGCAACGAGCCCGAACCATGCGGGAGCGCGCCGGAACGCTCGCCGGACACGCGCTCGGCGAAGGGCCGGCAGCCGACACCGCCCCGGCGTACGACCTGTTGGCCGATCTCCTCATCGCCGTTCCGGCCAACCGGTCCAAGGTCTGGAACGAGAGTGCCGTCTCCCGTCTCGCGGAGCTGCGGCCCGACATCTACGGCGGATGGGCCCCGGAGCAGCTCACGGCGGCTCTGAAGCCGTACGGCATCCGGACCGTGCAGGTGTGGGGCACCACCGACGACGGCAAGGGCGCCAACCGCCGCGGTGTCCGGCGCGCCGACATCCTCCAGTCCATTGCGGAGCGTGACGGGAACTCCGACGCCGCGTAGCCGTCGACCGCCGCCGGACCTAGCGGTGACCCCCGCTAGGTCTAGCAGCGCCGCTAGCGCCAGATACCCCCTCTGAACAGGCAACTAGTTCCTAGCTGCCCTGCCCGAGCACACCCTGATTCCGGCCCTGGGAGGGACCTCATGTCCTCGCTGCTCTCCGCTATGCCCGTCCTGCTGCTCGCTGTCGCCTTCTACGCAGCGTTGTGCGCGGTCAGCCCGTTCGGCACCTGCCGCAGGTGCCGGGGGTTCGGCTTCCAGATCAAGCAGAGCCGTCGCGGACACCTCAGCCGCGGCCGGGAGTGCCGCCGCTGCGAGGGCTACGGCCGTCGGGTCCGCGCCGGGCGCCACCTCTTCAACCTCGTCTCCCGCCTCCACAGCGAAGGCACCCGCTGACTTCCCGAAGGAGCAACGCCATGGTCCTCACGATCTCCGCCATCGCCCTGTTCGGTCTCCTCCTCGCGCTGCTGCTCCGCTTCAAGGTCGTCGGCGCCGGCGCCGCCCTGGTCGCCGGGCTGTTCGGCTTCTACCTCGCGCGGACGGGCGCCGCCGCATCCGTCGACCAGGTGATGACGGCCCTCGGCAGCGCCATCCGCGACATCGGCAACTGACGCCCACGAACGACTCCCCGATGCGGCGACCGGAGCGACCGGTTCCCGCCGACACGAAAGGACTGCCCATGCGTGAACATCCCAGCCCGTGGTTCCACAGCTTGACCGAGAGCGTGTTCGCTCTGGCAGCGGCGACCCGCGAGTGCAGGGCCGCCCGACAGACGGCGCAGGCCGCTGTCTGGAACACCGAACCGGCACGGCTCCGACCTGCCGAAGGCTCGGTGAGCGTGGCCGGGAGGGACTTCATCCGACCGCACGTCGACACCCTGTGGAGGCTCGGAGACCTCTACCAGGACGTGGAGAGCCGCGCCAAGGAGCTCTACGAGAACACGGCGTTGGCCTACGCCTGCGGGACGGCCGCGGCGCTGCTGGCCGTCCTCGACGGCGCGCGTCCCCGACACATCGAACTCCCGCGCGTCAACGGTCTCTACGTACCTCCCGAAGGCCTGCTGCCGGACCTCGCTGAGCGGCTGGCCACGTGGGAAGGGCACGACCGGCTCGCTCTCCTCCGTAGGGACGTCATCGACCGCGGGAGCGCCCGCGCCGAGGTCGACGCCTTCGCCTTCAACGAGGACCTTGCCGACTGCCCGTCCGCCGATGTGATCAGCGCGGCCAAGATCGCGGCCGGGCTCGCCGACAGCGCCCACGCATACGGCGAAGCGGCAGAAGAGGCATTGCACTTCGCGCTGCTCGCGGCGCCTGCCGGCACCACCGAGGAGACCGAGTGACAGACGACGGCAGGTGCGTCTTGATCCGCCTCGGCGGACCTGCCACCGGAGCGCCTCAGCACTTCTGAATTCGCCCGGGGCAGCGGTCGACGGGTCAAGGACGCCCGCTGCCCCGGCCTCCCATCCCATCCAGGTACAGGAGGTGCCATCAGCATGCACCACGACACTCCCTGCCCGCTGCTCCGCGCTGCCCACGAGGCGACGGCCCGCGGCTGGCACATCTTTCCCCTCGTCCCCGGCGGAAAGCGCCCGGCGATCCGCTCCTGGGAACCCCGCGCGACCGACGACGCACGACGGATCTCCGCCTGCTGGACCGCCGGGCGGTACAACCTCGGCATTGCGGCCGGCCCCTCCAGGCTGGTGATCATCGACCTGGACGTCCCGAAGCACGACCGGGACCTCCCGCCCGCCGGAACCCCTGCCGCTGTGGGCTGCGGGGCGGACATGCTGGCCGTACTCGCCGAGGACCGACGGCAGCCCTTTCCCGGCGACACCTACACCGTTCGTACGCCGACCGGCGGCGCACATCTGTACTTCGAGGCACCCGAGGGCCCCGAGCTGCGCAACACCGCGGGAACACTCGGATGGAAGATCGACACGCGGGCAGTGGGCGGCTACGTCGTCGGCGCCGGCAGCACCGTGAGCGGTGAGCCCTACACCGTCGTTCGCGATCAGCTGCCCGCCCCGCTGCCGGGCTGGCTGGCGGCTCTCCTCACTCCGGCTCAACTGCCGCCGCAGAGCGCCGTCACGGTCCCCCTGAGGGCGCGGGACCGGCACAGCGCATACCTGCGTGCCGCCGTCTCCGGAGAGCTGGACCGTGTCGGCCGGGCCTGGGAAGGCAACCGCAACAACGCTCTCTACCAGGCCGCGGTGGCACTGGGGCAGCTCGTCGCCGGCGGGGAGCTGCGCGCGGAAGAGGTGAGCGACTGGCTGACTGCCGCCGCTGTCCGCACCGGCATCACGGAAGCAGAGGCCCGACGCACCATCGTGTCCGGCCGGCGCGCGGGAGCGAAGCGGCCCCGCACCGTCGCTCGGAGGGCCGCGTGAACGAGTCCCCGAGCCACACCCCGCTCCACCTGCACTCCGCACAGCCGCCCCCTGAGCCGCAGCCCCTGCAGCCCGCCCAGCAGCGCATCCGCACGGCGTGGACCGCGGATGAGCTGATGGCCACCGAGTTCCCGGCTCCGCGCTGGGCTGTCCCCGGCATCATCTCGGAGGGCGTCAACCTCCTGGCCGGACCGCCGAAGGTCGGCAAGTCCTGGCTGTCCCTGGGACTTGCTCTCTCGGTCGCGGCCGGCGGCAGAGCCATGGACAGCGTTCCGGTCGACGGCGGGCCGGTTCTCTACCTCGCGTTGGAGGACACTCCGCGGCGTCTGCAGACCCGCATGCGCAAGATGCTCGGAGACGGCCGGGCACCGGCGACGCTCACCCTGGCCACCTCGTGCCCGCCGCTTCCCCAGGGCGGCAACGAGGCCATCGCCCAGTGGATCGAACGCCATCCCGACGCGCGGATGATCGTGATCGATGTGTTCGCCAAGATGCGCGGCACCTCCGCGCCGGGCTCGTCGGCCTACGACGCGGATTACGCGGCCGTCGGCCACGCCAAACGCATCGCTGATCACTACGGCATCGCCGTGGTGCTGGTGCATCACGTGCGCAAGGCCGCGTCCGACGACTTCCTGGCCGAGGTCTCCGGGACGAACGGCCTGGCGGGTGCCGCAGACGCCACCCTCGTGCTGAAGCGGTCTCGCGGCCAGGCCGACGGTGTCCTGCACGTGACGGGCCGCGACGTCGACGAGGCCGAGTACGCGCTCCGCTTCTGGGCCGAGGCCGGCGCCTGGCAGCTCCTCGAAGGCCCCGCCGCCGACCACACGATCGGCGACACCCGGGCCACGATCCTTCGCTACGTCCGCGAACACCCCGGCGCCAAGCCGAAGCAGATCGCCGAAGGCACCCGGCTGGATTCGGTTCTCGTCCGGCAGACCTGCTCGCGGATGGCCAACGACGTCCAGCTCATCAGGAAGGCCGGGGGTTACGTCGTCGCCGGCCAGAACGGGAGTGAGGCATGAAGCGTCACAGCCGTCACAGTGTCACGACCCCGGCCGGGACCCGGCAAAGCCACGTACGGGAGGCGGAGGTCGTGCGGATGGACACGGGCTCCGAGCCGTCCGCGCCCGCCGACCGGGCGTCATCGCTCGACGTCCTCACCGTTCCGGAGGTGATGAAGCGGCTTCGGATGAGCCGCCCCAAGGTCTACGACCTGCTCCGCACCGGAAAGCTGCAGAGCTTCACCGAGGGCCGTGCCCGCCGCATCCCCGTCGTCTCGCTCGCCGCATACATCCAGCACAAGATCGAGGAGGCTGCCTGATGGCCAAGCGACCCAACGGTGGGGGAACCATCACCAAGCGCTCCGACGGTCGCTACCAGGGCGCCGCGTACGTGACGAACGCGTCCGGGGAACGGGTCAGGAAGTTCGTCTACGGAAAGACCTGGGACGAGACGAACGAGAAGCTCTCCAAGCTGCAGGACCAGGAGCGCCAGGGCGTCCCGGTTCCGGACCGAAACTGGAAGCTGGGGGACTGGCTCGACTACTGGCTGGCCGAGATCGTGCGCCCCAACCGCGAGCCCGGCACGTACAGCAAGTACGAGACGATGACCCGGCTCTACCTCAAGCCGAAGCTCGGCAGGACGGTCCTGACCCGGCTGACGCCCACACAGGTACGCGGCCTGCTCGCCTGGATGCGCCGGGAGATCCCCGAGCAGCACTCGACGCATGCGGAGGCGCTCCGGGTGCTGCGGAACGCGCTCAACCGCGCCATGCAGGAGGAGTTGGTCGGCCGGAACGTGGCCAAGCTCGTGGACATGCCCAGCGAGCAGACCAAGCGAAAGACCCCCTGGACCGCTCCGGAGGCCATCCGCTTCCTCCGCGCGGCCCGTGCGCACCGGCTCTACGCCGCGTTCGTGCTCGTCCTGGTGCTGGGCTTCCGGCGCAGTGAGGTGCTGGGGCTGCGGTGGCAGGACGTCGACTTGGAGAACGACCTGCTCTCACCCACCATGCAGATTCAGCGGGTGAAGGACGAGGACGGAAACTCCCGGCTCGTGCTGAAGAAGCTCAAGACGGAGTCGTCCACCGCGACTCTGCCGCTCCCGCTCTTCTGCCGTGAAGCCCTCGACGACCGCCGGTATTTGCAGCGCCTGGAACGGAAGAAGGCCGGCGAGGACTGGAGCCAGGAGCCGGACGCGGATCTCATCTTCTCCGAGCGCAACGGCGGCCCCATCGAGCCGCGGGGATTCTCACGGTCCTTCGAAGCGCTCGTGAAGCGGGCCCGCGTGCGTCCCATCACCGTGCGCCTGGCCCGGCACACCTGCGGCACTCTGCTGGCCTGGCTCAAGGTGCATCCGCGGGTGGCGAAGGCCATCCTCCGGCACAGCCAGATCAGCATGACGCTGGACATCTACACGCACGTGCCCGACGGGGACGAGCGGGACGCGGTGACCCTGCTCGGAGACCTGCTGAGGGGCGAGAAACCCATCGGTTGATGTCACCCGTGGATGTCAAAGAGCACCTGCTAGTGATAGCAGGTGCTCTTTGCGCTGGTGGGGCTAACAGGACTTGAACCTGTGGCCTCTTCCTTATCAGGGAAGCGCTCTAACCGTCTGAGCTATAGCCCCGCGCTGCACCGAAAGATTAGCGCACGTCGGGCGCAGTCCCAAAATCGGTTACTCGTCCTCCGCCAGCGTCAGCTCCACGCCGCCGACGAAGCCCGCCGACAGGTTGTAGATGAACGCGCCCAGCGTCGCCAGCGCCGTGGCCAGCACGACGTCGATGACGGCGATGATCGAGGTGAACGTCAGCACCCGCGGCAGCGACAGGAACGACTCCAGATCGAAGCCGCTGCCCTCGTTGGAGCCCGTGGCCTCGCTGATCGTGCTGCCGACCGTGGTGAAGACGCCCATCGCGTCCATGACCATCCAGAGCACCGCCACGGCCACGACGGTGCAGATGCCCAGGGCGATGGAGAGCAGGAAGCTGACCTTCATCACCGACCACGGGTCGGCCTTGGCCACCCGCAGCCGCGCCTTGCGGATGCGCGGGGCCGTTCGCGCCGCCGCGTCCGTGCGGGGCCGCCGCACGGAGGACTGCCCGCCGCCCTGCCCCTCACCGGCCGGCGCGGGGTAGGCCTGCGGCGGGTGGTACGGCCGGTCGGCCGCGGACCCGGCCTTGGCCTCGGGCTGCGGGAGCACCTTCCCGGACTGCGCCTGCGCGGACTGCTGGGCCTGCGAGGACTGGGCCTGCGCCGACCGAGCCTCCGCGGACGGCGCCGGTGCCGCTGCCTCGGGCTGCGCGGCGGCCTCCGGCTGGGCGCGGAGCGGGCGGGTGTCCGTCGTCGTGCCGCCGCCCTGGGAGCTCTTCTCCCGGGCGCCGTCCCGCGCGGACGCCGCTGCGGCGTCCCCGGAAGCACCACGGGCGCCGTCCGACGCGGTCGCGGACTCCGAGGAGGCTTTTTCCCCGGCTGTCGGACCGCCCGAACCGGCGCCCGTGGCTTTACTCACGACTTACTCCTCGTGCTCGTCCGCCGGGGCCTCGATGCCCTCGGCAGGCTCCGGCGCGGCGCCCTCGACTGCGTCGGCGATCTCCTCGACCTCTTCAGCCACGCGACCGGCCTCGGCGTTCCGGGCGATACCGACCACGGCATCGCGCTTGCCCAGGTTGATCAGTTGGACACCCATGGTGTCACGGCCCGTTTCCCTGACTTCGCTGACCCGGGTACGGATCACACCGCCGCTCAGCGTGATGGCGAGGATTTCGTCGCTCTCCTCCACCACCAGCGCCCCGACCAGCGAACCCCGGTCCTCCACGATCTTGGCGGCCTTGATGCCGAGGCCACCGCGACCCTGGACGCGGTAGTCGTCGACGTCGGTCCGCTTCGCGTATCCGCCGTCGGTGGCGGTGAAGACGAACGTACCCGGCCGGACGACATTCATCGAGAGCAGTTCGTCGTCCTCGCGGAAGCTCATGCCCTTCACGCCCGAGGTGGCACGCCCCATCGGGCGCAGCGCATCGTCCGTCGCCGTGAACCGGATCGACTGCGCCTTCTTGCTGACCAGCAGCAGATCGTCCTCCGAGGAGACCAGCTCGGCGCCGATCAGCTCGTCCTCGCGGCCGTCGTCCATCTCCCGGAGGTTGATCGCGATGACGCCGCCCGAGCGGGGCGAGTCGTAGTCCTTCAGCGGGGTCTTCTTCACCAGGCCGGACTTGGTGGCCAGCACCAGGTACGGGACGGCCTCGTAGTCCCGGATCGCCAGGATCTCGGCGATCTGCTCGTCCGGCTGGAACGCCAGCAGGTTCGCCACGTGCTGCCCGCGGGCGTCCCGGCCGGCGTCCGGCAGCTCGTAGGCCTTCGCCCGGTACACCCGGCCCTTGTTGGTGAAGAACAGCAGCCAGTGGTGGGTGGTCGAGACGAAGAAGTGGTCGACGATGTCGTCCTGCTTCAGCTTCGTCCCGCGCACGCCCTTGCCGCCGCGCTTCTGCGACCGGTAGTCCTCGGTCTTGGTGCGCTTCACATAGCCGCCACGGGTGATCGTGACGACGATGTCCTCCTCGGCGATCAGGTCCTCGATGGACATGTCGCCCTCGAACGGCACCAGCTTGCTGCGCCGGTCGTCGCCGAACTTGTCGACGATCGCCGCGAGCTCCTCGCTGATGATCTGCCGCTGCCGCTCCGGCGAGGCCAGGATCGCGTTGTACTCGTTGATCTTCGTCTGCAGCTCGTCGTGCTCCTGCACGATCTTCTGCCGCTCCAGGGCGGCCAGCCGGCGCAGCTGCATCTCCAGGATCGCGTTGGCCTGGATGTCGTCGATCTCCAGCAGGCCCATCAGGCCCTCGCGCGCGACGTCGACGGTCTCACTGCGCCGGATCAGCGCGATGACCTCGTCGATGGCGTCCAGCGCCTTGAGCAGACCGCGCAGGATGTGCGCCCGCTCCTCGGCCTTCCTCAGCCGGAACTTGGTGCGGCGGACGATGACCTCGACCTGGTGCGTCACCCAGTGCCGGATGAACGCGTCCAGCGAGAGCGTGCGCGGCACACCGTCGACCAGCGCCAGCATGTTGGCGCCGAAGTTCGTCTGCAGGTCGGTGTGCTTGTAGAGGTTGTTGAGGACCACCTTGGCGACGGCGTCCCGGCGCAGCACGATGACCAGCCGCTGGCCCGTCCGCGACGAGGTCTCGTCCCGGACGTCCGCGATCCCGCCGATCTTGCCGTCCTTCACCAGGTCGGCGATCTTCTGCGCGAGGTTGTCCGGGTTCACCTGGTACGGCAGCTCGGTGACGACCAGACACTGCCGGCCCTGGATCTCCTCGACCTCGACCACCGCGCGCATGGTGATCGAGCCGCGCCCGGTCCGGTACGCCTCCTCGATGCCCTTGCGGCCGACGACCAGCGCACCGGTCGGGAAGTCCGGGCCCTTGATCCGCTCGATGAGGGCGTCCAGCAGCTCCTCGTGGGTGGCCTCGGGGTGCTCCAGCGCCCACTGCGCACCGGCCGCCACCTCCCGCAGGTTGTGCGGCGGGATGTTGGTGGCCATACCGACGGCGATACCGGCCGAGCCGTTGATCAGCAGGTTCGGGAAGCGGGCCGGCAGAACCGTCGGCTCCTGGTTCCGGCCGTCGTAGTTGTCCTGGAAGTCGACGGTGTTCTCGTCGATGTCCCGGAGCATCTCCATGGACAGCGGCGCCATCTTGCACTCGGTGTACCGCATGGCGGCCGCCGGGTCGTTGCCCGGGGAACCGAAGTTGCCGTTGGAGTCCACCAGCGGCATGCGCATGGACCAGGTCTGCGCCAGGCGCACCAGGGCGTCGTAGATGGAGGAGTCGCCGTGCGGGTGGTAGGTACCCATGACGTCGCCCACGACGCGGGCGCACTTGTAGAAGCCCCGCTCGGGCCGGTAGCCGCCGTCGTACATCGCGTACAGGACGCGGCGGTGCACCGGCTTGAGGCCGTCACGGACGTCGGGCAGCGCTCGCGACACGATGACGGACATCGCGTAGTCGAGGTAGCTGCGCTGCATCTCCGTCTCGAGCCCGACGGGCTCGACGCGCATGCCCACGCCCTCGATGGCGGCGGGCAGGCCCTCCGGCGTGACGGTCTCGGGGAGATCGGGAGTGTCTGGGGTGTCGTCGGCCATGGCTGGTCGAAGTCCTTTCGAGGTGCGGCGTAACGGGCCGACTCAGATGTCGAGGAAGCGGACGTCCTTGGCGTTGCGCTGGATGAACGAGCGCCGCGCTTCGACGTCCTCACCCATCAGCACCGAGAACAGGTCGTCGGCCTGGGCGGCGTCGTCGAGGCTGACCTGGCCGAGCACACGGTGGTCGGTGTCCATCGTGGTGATGCGCAGCTCCTCCGCGTTCATCTCACCGAGACCCTTGAAGCGCTGGACGGAGTCGTCCTTGATGCGCTTGCCGTTCCGCCGGCCCATCTCGATCAGGGCGTTGCGCTCACGGTCCGAGTACGCGTACTCGAAGTCGTCACGCCCCCACTTGATCTTGTAGAGCGGCGGGCGGGAGAGGTAGACGTGTCCCGCCTCGACCAGCGGCCGCATGAAGCGGAAGAGGAAGGTCAGCAGCAGGGTGTTGATGTGCTGGCCGTCCACATCGGCGTCCGCCATCAGAATGATCTTGTGGTAGCGGAGCTTGTCGATGTCGAAGTCCTCGTGGACCCCGGTACCGAAGGCCGAGATCAGCGCCTGGACCTCCTGGTTCTGGAGGATCTTGTCGACGCGGGCCTTCTCGACGTTCAGGATCTTGCCGCGGATCGGCAGGATGGCCTGGTACTGCGGGTTCCGGCCGGACTTGGCCGAGCCGCCGGCCGAGTCACCCTCGACGATGAAGATCTCGCACTTCGTCGGGTCGTTGGACTGGCAGTCGCTGAGCTTGCCCGGCAGCGACGCGCTCTCCAGCAGGCCCTTCCGGCGGGTCAGGTCGCGCGCCTTGCGGGCGGCGACCCGCGCCGTGGCGGCCTGGATGCCCTTGCGGATGATGTCCGCGGCCTCGTTGGGGTTGCGGTCCAGCCAGTCGGTCAGATGCTCGTGGGCGATCTTCTGGACGAAGGTCTTCGCCTCCGTGTTGCCCAGCTTCGTCTTCGTCTGGCCCTCGAACTGCGGCTCACCGAGCTTGACCGAGATGATCGCGGTCAGACCCTCGCGGATGTCCTCACCGGTGAGGTTGTCGTCGCGCTCCCGCAGCAGCTTCTTGTCGCGCGCGTAGCGGTTGATGAGACCGGTCAGCGCCGCGCGGAAGCCCTCCTCGTGCGTACCGCCCTCGTGGGTGTGGATGGTGTTGGCGAAGCTGTAGACACCCTCGCTGTACTGCGAGTTCCACTGCATCGCGATCTCCACCGAGAGCATCCGCTCCGTGTCCTCGGCGTCGATGTCGATCACCGTGGGGTGGATCAGGTCGCCCTTGCGGGAGTTCAGGTACTTCACGAAGTCGACGATGCCGCCCTCGTAGTAGTACCGGACGGAGAGCGGGTTGCCCTCCTCGTCGACGTGGTCGGGGCGCTCGTCCCGCAGCGAGATGGTGAGGCCCTTGTTCAGGAACGCCATCTCCTGGAAGCGCCGGGCCAGCGTCTCGAAGCTGTAGTCGGTGGTCTCGAAGATGTCCGGGTCGGCCCAGAAGGTCACCGAGGTGCCCGTGATGTCGACCGGCTCGTTCTTCGCCAGCGGGGCCGTCGGCACACCCAGCTTGTAGTCCTGGGTCCACCGGGACCCGTCCCGCCGGACCTCGACCGAGACCTTGCTCGACAGGGCGTTCACCACGGAGACACCGACGCCGTGCAGACCGCCGGAGACCGCGTAGCCGCCGCCGCCGAACTTGCCGCCGGCGTGCAGCACGGTCAGCACCACCTCGACCGCCGGCTTCCCCTCGGAGGGAACGATGTCGACGGGGATGCCGCGGCCGTTGTCCACGACGCGGACGCCGCCGTCCGGCAGGATCGTCACGTCGATGGTGTCGGCGTGCCCGGCCAGGGCCTCGTCGACGGAGTTGTCGACGACCTCGTACACCAGGTGGTGCAGACCCCGCTCACCGGTCGAGCCGATGTACATGCCGGGTCGCTTACGGACCGCGTCCAGACCCTCGAGGACCGTAATGGCGCTGGCGTCGTAGGACGCCTTGCCGGTCGCCGACCCGTCGCCGGAGCTCGCGACGGCTCCGTCGGGGCTGGAAGCGGTGTTGTTCTCGTTGGGGTTGCCGGAATCGGCCACGAAGCGCCCTTTCTGGCACAGCACAAGCCGTCTCCGGGGCATGCAGGAGCGGCTGCGTCGTTCGACTTGTTCCGCGAGTGGGCGGGATTGCTCTCTAGTCTACCGGTAGCGCTGACATGAATGGGGGTTTGCGGGCGCCTGAGTCCGCATGTGCCGCCCTGAACCTCCATCCGCCGACTCCCCATATGCGGCCCAGGGCTCCAAGAGGCTCACGGCGGCGCTCAGCGCTTCCGAGTGTCAACCCTTCGCTACGGTGAGGGACACCTCTTCCGCGACCCTCCGTCCCAGGGGCCTCACCCGTAGGTGTCACCCGGTCCGCGGCTGCCCGGGGAGCGCAGCGGACCGAAGCGACGGGGCGGCCCGCCGGGGCCCAGCACCTTGATCATTTTCACGGTGCCCTGCCCGAGATCCGCGTTGAGGCGGGCCACCAGCTGCGGGGCCAGCAGCCGGAGCTGCGTCGCCCAGGCCGTCGAGTCGCACTGCACGGTCAGCACCCGCGCGTCCTCGTCGTACCGCTGCGGCTCGCAGTGCTGCGCCACCTCCGGGCCCACCATCTGCGGCCAGCGGCCCATCACCCCGCCGACCGCGGCCGGGGCCTCCCAGCCGCGCTCGGTGATCAGACGGTTGATCGCGGCGCCCAGCGGCAGCGGATCCCGGCCGTCCGCGCGGGCACCGGACCGCAGCCCGCCGCGCCGCGCCTGCTTCTTCTGCTGCGCCGCCGCGCCACGCGCCCTGGCCTGCTCCTTCGCCGCACGCAGCGCGACCCGGGCGAGATCGACGCCCGAGGGCTCCGCACCGGGGGACGGCTCCGGGGGGCGGGACTCCGCCATCACGCGCCCACCTTTTCGACGGTGCCGCCGGACACCGCGTAGCGGGCCCCGGCCAGCAGCGCCGGCACGTCCTCCGCCACCGCCGCGGTGACCAGCACCTGCTCACCCGGCGCCACCAGCTCGGCGAGCCGCTCCCGGCGCCTGGCGTCCAGCTCCGCGAAGACGTCGTCCAGGACCAGCACCGGCTCACCGGACCGGCGCGTCCCCTCCGGCACGGACGGATCCGCGCTGCCGAGGCTCTCGGCACGCAGCAGGTCGTACGAGGCCAGGCGCAGCGCGAGGGCGTACGACCAGGACTCGCCGTGGCTCGCGTAGCCCTTGGCCGGGAGCCGGCCGAGCTTGAGCACCAGATCGTCGCGGTGCGGGCCGACGAGCGTCACTCCGCGCTCGATCTCCTGCTTCCGGGCGTCGCCGAGCGCGGCCAGCAGCAGCTGGTACAGCTCCTCCCGGGTGCCCGCATCCGCCGCGCCCTCGCCGGCCGAGCCGCGGTACTCGAGCGCGACCGGGCCGCCGCCGGGCGCCAGTTGCTCGTACGCCTTGTCGGCGAGCGGCTGCAAGGCCGTGATCAGGTCCAGCCGCTGCGCCAGCAGCTCGGCACCCGCCCGGGCCAGATGCTGGTCCCAGACGTCGAGGGTGGACAGGTCGAGCGACCGCCCGCCGTGCCGCCGGGCCATCGCCGCGCTCTTCAGCAGGGTGTTCCGCTGCTTGAGGACCCGGTCGTAGTCGGAGCGCACGCCCGCCATCCGCGGCGAGCGCGCGGTGATCAACTCGTCGAGGAAGCGGCGCCGCTCGCCGGGGTCGCCCTTGACCAGCGCCAGGTCCTCCGGGGCGAAGAGGACCGAGCGCACGATGCCGACCACGTCACGCGGCCTGACCTGCGACGACCGGTTGATCCTGGCCCGGTTCGCGCGGCCCGGGTTAAGCTCCAGCTCGATCAGCTGCTGGCGCTCGCCCTGCACGACCGCCGCCCGGAGGATCGCCCGCTCGGCACCGGCGCGCACCAGGGGGGCGTCCGAGGACACCCGGTGACTGCCCAGCGTCGCGAGATAGCCGACCGCCTCGACCAGGTTGGTCTTGCCCTGCCCGTTGGGGCCCACGAAAGCCGTGACGCCCGGGTCGAGCGGGACCTCGACCCGGGCGTACGAGCGGAAGTCGGCGAGCGACAGGTGCGATACGTACATGACGCGCTGCGGCTGCGGACGCCGCCGACCTCCCTTGACCTGTGTGACTGTGACGCCCGGGGAGACCTCCCCGGCCCCGGATCAGACCGACTCGACCGCGTGGCCGCCGAACTGGTTGCGCAGCGCGGCGATCATCTTCATCTGCGGGGAGTCGTCCTGACGGGACGCGAAGCGCGCGAAGAGCGACGCCGTGATCGCGGGCAGCGGCACCGCGTGGTCGACGGCCGCCTCGACGGTCCAGCGGCCCTCACCGGAGTCCGCCGCGTAGCCGCGCAGCTTCTGCAGGTGCTCGTCCTCGTCCAGGGCGTTGACCGCCAGGTCGAGCAGCCAGGAACGGATGACGGTCCCCTCCTGCCAGCTGCGGAAGACCTCGCGGACGTCGGTGACGGAGTCGACGGCCTCCAGCAGCTCCCAGCCCTCGGCGTAGGCCTGCATCATGGCGTACTCGATGCCGTTGTGGACCATCTTCGCGAAGTGCCCGGCGCCGACCTTGCCCGCGTGGACCGAGCCGAACTCGCCCTCCGGCTTGAGGGCGTCGAAGACCGGCTGGACCTTCGCCACATCCTCGGCGGCGCCGCCGTACATCAGGGCGTAGCCGTTCTCCAGGCCCCAGACGCCGCCGGAGACACCGCAGTCCACGAAGCCGATGCCGCGGTGGGCCAGCTGCTCCGCGTGCTTCTCGTCGTCGGTCCAGCGGGAGTTCCCGCCGTCGACGACGACATCGCCGGGCGAGAGGAGCTCGGCCAGCTCGTCGATGGTGGTCTGGGTGGCGATTCCGGCCGGGACCATGACCCACACCACCCGCGGGCCCTTGAGCTTGCCCACAAGCTCCTCGAGGCTGTGGACATCCGCGAGGTCCGGGTTGCGGTCGTATCCGATGACGGTGTGGCCTGCCTGGCGGATGCGCTCGCGCATGTTGCCGCCCATTTTGCCGAGACCGATCAGACCGAGCTCCATCAGTGCCCCTTCATAGCGTTGCGTACCTGCGGTCGAGCCTACGCCCGGTCACCGGTGCTCACCTGTGGGCTCGGCCGCTCAGCCGACCGCCCCGGGACGATGCCTCCGCACCGACCGACGCCCGCGGCGTTTCGGCAGGTGGGAGGCCCGGTGACGGCCGACGACAGCCGTGGCTCAGCCGCTCAGCCGCACCGGCATGATCAGGTACTTGTACGCGTCGTCCGCCTCGGCGTCCACGGCGGGCTTGCCGCTCAGCAGCGCAGGCTTGGTGGACGTGGTGAAGGACAGCTGGGCCACCGGGGAGTCGATGGCGCTGAGGCCCTCGAGGAGGAAGCCCGGGTTGAAGGCGATCGAGATGTCGTCGCCCTCGAGCTGACAGTCGACGCGCTCCACAGCCTGTGCGTCGTCGCTCGAGCCGGCTTCCAGGATCAGCACACCCTGCTCGAAGCTCAGCCGGACGGGGGTGTTCCGCTCCGCGACGAGCGCCACACGCTTGACCGCGTCCACGAACGGGGCGGTCTCGATCACCGCGACCGAGTTGAACTCGGTCGGGAAGAGCGTCCGGTACTTCGGCAGGTCGCCCTCGAGCAGCCGGGTGGTGGTACGGCGCCCGGCGCCCTCGAAGCCGATCAGGCCCTCGCCCGCGCCGGAGCCGGCCAGGGCGATGCTCACGGTGTCACCGCTGGTCAGCGACTTGGCGGTGTCGAGGAGCGTCTTGGCGGGCACCAGGGCGACGGCGGAGACGTCCGGCGTCTCGGGCTTCCACAGGAACTCGCGGACGGCGAAGCGGTAGCGGTCGGTGGCGGCCAGGGTGACGGTGTCGCCCTCGATCTCGACCCGTACGCCGGTGAGCACGGGCAGCGTGTCGTCACGGCCGGCGGCGATGGCGACCTGGGCGGCGGCCGCGGCGAAGACGTCACCGGGGACGGTGCCGGTGGCGGTCGGCATCTGCGGCAGCGCCGGGTACTCCTCCACCGGCAGGGTGTGCAGGGTGAAGCGGGAGGAACCGCAGACCACGGTCACCCGCACCCCGTCCGTGGAGATCTCCACGGGCCGGTTGGGAAGGGCACGGCAGATGTCGGCCAGCAGGCGGCCGGAGACGAGGACGGTGCCGTCCTCCTCCACGTCCGCGTCGACGGAGACCCGGGCCGACACCTCGTAGTCGAAGCCGGAGAGGCTCAGGGAGCTCTCCTCCGCCTTCAGCAGCAGGCCCGCGAGGACGGGCACCGGCGGACGGGCCGGGAGGCTGCGGGCTGCCCAGGCCACCGCCTCCGCGAGTACATCGCGTTCCACCCGGATCTTCACCGGAACCGCCTCCTGCTGTTGCTCACTCGCCCTGCTGGCCTTCTTCGTCGTCGGCACCGGATCCTCCGGCCGGAGGCAGGGCCGATGCCGGAGACCAGTCTGACGCACGCCACGGACAGTCGGTGCGGCTCGGGGTCAAGTCGTTGCGAGGGGCCCCGGTCGCTCCGGGGCCGAGTTGTGCACAGGGCCCGTTTCCAGAGGAGTTTCCCGCTAGATCTACGTGGTCGTAGTAGTAGGCCTTGTGGAAACCGTGGATAACCGTGTCTGCCCAGGTCAGAGCTGTAATTTTGTCCACCGCCCCTGTGGGCGCAGCCCGTGGACAACCGGGCATGTCTGTGGACGCGGGAAAGTTCTGCACACGCGGTGCACAGCCTGCACCCGGTTCTCCCCAGCGGCGTCCCCAGGTTTACCCAGGTTCTCCCCAGCCCAACCGGCCTCGTTGGTGTGATGCCTTTCACTCGGCCCGGCGAGAGCGGGTGTTGCGTTGCCGAACAGTGGACAACGGTGTGGAAAGGCTGTGCACAAGTGGCCTCTCCCTGTGGGCGGCTGGTGGACAACGCAGCGGGCCCGCTGTGGGCACTCTCGTCATCCACAGTCTGTGGAATCCGGTTGGCCACAAATCCACACCCCGCTGACCTCCCAGGATGCTCCGTCATGGCAGCCGGTTGTGGACGCGATCTGGACAACTCCCAAGTCCCCAGGGTGTGGACGGGTCATCGGCGGCCGTCTTGTGGAGAAGCCGGCCGGCCGGGCACGGATTCGAACAGCCCCGGCTGCCCCGACGACGAAGGCGCCCTGCCCCGACGACGAAGGGCGCCCCGGGGAATCGTCCCCGGGGCGCCCTTCAGGTGTGCTCGGACCGGCTTCCGTGCCCGCTGTCAGCCGTTCTTGATGCGGTTCGTGAGCTCGGTGACCTGGTTGTAGATGGAGCGCCGCTCGGCCATCAGCGCGCGGATCTTCCGGTCCGCGTGCATCACGGTCGTGTGGTCGCGGCCGCCGAACTGCGCACCGATCTTCGGCAGCGACAGATCCGTCAGCTCCCGGCAGAGGTACATGGCGATCTGCCGCGCGGTCACCAGCACCCGGCTGCGGGAGGAGCCGCAGAGATCGTCCACGGTCAGCCCGAAGTACTGCGCGGTCTCGGCCATGATGGCCGTGGCCGTGATCTCGGGAGCCGCGTCCTCGCCGCCGGGGATCAGATCCTTCAGCACGATCTCGGTGAGCCCCAGGTCCACCGGCTGCCGGTTCAGGCTCGCGAACGCCGTGACCCGGATCAGTGCGCCCTCCAGCTCACGGATGTTCCGCGAGATCCGGGAGGCGATGAACTCCAGCACCTCGGGCGGTGCGTTGAGCTGCTCCTGCACCGCCTTCTTGCGGAGGATCGCGATCCGGGTCTCCAGCTCGGGCGGCTGGACGTCGGTGATCAGTCCCCACTCGAAGCGGTTCCGGAGCCGGTCCTCCAGGGTGACCAGCTGCTTCGGCGGCCGGTCCGAGGAGAGCACGATCTGCTTGTTGGCGTTGTGCAGCGTGTTGAAGGTGTGGAAGAACTCCTCCTGCGTCGACTCCTTGCTCGCCAGGAACTGGATGTCGTCGACGAGCAGGATGTCCATGTCCCGGTACCGCTTGCGGAACGCGTCCGCCTTGCCGTCGCGGATGGAGTTGATGAACTCGTTGGTGAACTCCTCGGAGCTCACGTACCGCACCCGGGTCCCGGGGTAGAGGCTGCGCGCGTAGTGCCCGATCGCGTGGAGCAGGTGGGTCTTGCCCAGGCCGGACTCGCCGTAGATGAAGAGCGGGTTGTACGCCTTGGCCGGGGCCTCGGCGACCGCCACCGCCGCGGCGTGCGCGAAGCGGTTGGAGGCACCGATGACGAAGGTGTCGAAGAGGTACTTCGGGTTCAGGCGGGCGGTCGGCTCACCGGGGCCGGTGGCCGGCGCGGGCTGCGCGGCGAGCGGCCCCGGGGCACCGCTGGGCGCGGGCGGACCGCCGTGGGAGCGGCCGTGCCCCCCCTGCTCCGGAATCTCGCGGCGCGGCGGCTCGTACGGCCGGTCCTGCTGCGGTTCGTACCCCCGCTCCTGCTGCCCGTCGTAGGGCCGGTCCTGTTGCGGCGCGGCGCGCGGCGAGGCGTACGGGTCGTGCTCGGGGAAGCCGCCGAGCCGCTGCTGCTGCCAGCCGTAGTCGTCGCGCGGAACGTGGCCGCCCATACCGGAGCCCCGCGGCCAGGCACCCGGCTCGGGGCGGCTCTGCTGGTACTCGGGGTACGCGGGACGGGCGGTCGGCAGCGGCTCGGAGCCCCGGCCGTAAGGAGCGGCATACCCCTCGTAACCGTCGTAGCCGTCGCGGCCGGGCTCCTGGTGCGGGGGCTGGTGCCGCGGGGGCTCGTCGTACCTCTGGGGTTCCGGCCTCAGGGGTTCCGGAATGTGCGGCCCTGGAATCTGCGGTGCGGGGGGCTCCTCGGCCGCACTCACCGTGATCGCCAGGCGGACCGACTGGTTGCACTCGCGGCTCAGCGCGTCGCTGATCAGCGGGGAGAGCCGGCCCTCGAGAACACCCTTGGCGTACTCGTTGGGCACGGCGAGCACCGCGGTGCCGGCGACCAGCACCAGGGGCTGGCAGTCCTTGAGCCAGCGCTGGTCCTTCGCTTCGATGCCCTGCCCCTCTCCGAGGAGCTGGTCGAGCACGCGTGGCCACACTGCGGCAAGATCGGCAGGTACGTCAGCCACAGGGCACGCTCTCTCACTCGCTGGGTGGGGGGTGGCGCCGACGGGTCCCACGAATGTGTGGTTCTCGGGACGGGCGGGCAGGAAACGGAGTTGGGCCACGGTAGTCAGGGCGGCGTGCGCGGTTCAAGTCGTTGTCCACAGGGTGTGTACAAATGTGCCATGCCGGAGTCGGCTCCCGTACCCTGGCCCGTGAAGAAGCGGCTTTCCGTATCACCGGAGCGCCACCGGTTTGACCGGATGGCGTAGCCGCGCGTACCGTGACCAGGTCGAGTTGTCGATGGCTGCTGCCGCCTGCCTCCGATGGGCAAAGATCACGAAATTGTGGTCATGAAGCGGTGCACTCGGGCGTATTGCGAGCTACTCGTGGGCGCACGGTGACAGCCAGGCGATATCCCGCCATCACCCGATTCATTTCTGGAGCCCCCGAGTGAGCAAGCGCACCTTCCAGCCGAACAACCGTCGCCGCGCGAAGACCCATGGCTTCCGGCTGCGTATGCGTACCCGTGCCGGCCGTGCGATCCTCGCGACTCGCCGTGGCAAGGGTCGCGCGCGCCTGTCCGCCTGATCGGAACAGGCCCGGTCCGTGCTGCCTTCCGAGAATCGGCTGAGGCGGCGTGAGGACTTTGCGACCGCGGTTCGCCGAGGACGCAGGGCGGGGCGACCCCACCTTGTTGTCCATTTTCGAAGCGCCACCTCCTCGATACGAGGAGGCACGGACCCGCATGCGTCTGGGGAGAACGCTACCCCGGCGCGTGCGGGTTTCGTCGTGAGCAAGGCTGTCGGCGGCGCGGTCGTCCGCAACCTGGTGAAGCGGCGGCTGCGTCACCTGATGCGTGACCGGCTCCCCCTGCTCCCCGCAGGTAGCCTGGTTGTGGTACGGGCGCTGCCCGGTGCCGGAGAGGCGGACCACCACCAGCTGGCCCGTGACCTCGACGCCGCGCTGCAGCGCCTGGTGGGTGGGGCCACCCATGGCGAAGCCGAGGGGAGGGCGCCGCGATGAAATACCCGCTGCTGTGGTTGATCAAGTTGTACCAGTGGACCATCAGCCCGTTGCTCGGGCCGGTCTGCAAGTACTACCCGTCGTGTTCGCACTACGGCTACCAGGCCATCGACGCACACGGCGCGGTCAAAGGGACGGCGCTGACCGCCTGGCGCATTCTGCGTTGCAATCCGTGGTCGCTCGGTGGCGTCGACCACGTTCCTCCCCGGAAGCATCCGGTCTGGCACCAACGGCTGAGGAGCCGGTGGAGCGGTCGTTCCTCCGGAACGCCCGCGGGCCAGGCCGAGACTCAGCCCAACGCCCAAGGAGCCTGATTCGTGGACACGATCCTCGGTCCTCTCTATACCGCAGTTTCCTGGATCATCGTCCAGTTCCACTCGCTGTACAGCCTTGTCTTCGACAAGGACAGTGGGATGGCCTGGGGTCTGTCCATCGTCTCCCTGGTGGTGCTGATCCGCATCTGCCTGATCCCGCTCTTCGTGAAGCAGATCAAGGCGACGCGGAACATGCAGGTGCTCCAGCCGAAGATGAAGGCGATCCAGGAGCGCTACAAGAACGACAAGCAGCGCCAGTCCGAAGAGATGATGAAGCTCTACAAGGAGTCGGGCACCAACCCGCTCTCGAGCTGTCTCCCGATTCTGGCGCAGTCGCCCTTCTTCATCTCGCTGTACCAGGTTCTGAACCACATCGCCAACGACAAGCCCGTCGGCGTGATGGGGCAGGGCCTCGTCGACAGCGCCCGGAGCGCGAAGATCTTCGGCGCTCCCATCGCCTCCAAGTTCCTGGACAGCGCGGACAAGGTCCAGTCGCTCGGTGCCACGCTGACCGATGTGCGGGTCGTCACGGTCATCATGATCGTGCTGATGTCGGCGTCGCAGTTCTACACCCAGCGCCAGCTGATGACGAAGAACGTCGACATGACGGTGAAGACGCCGTTCATGCAGCAGCAGAAGATGCTGATGTACGTCTTCCCCATCATGTTCGCCGTCTTCGGCATCAACTTCCCGGTCGGTGTGCTCGTCTACTGGCTGACCACCAACGTGTGGACCATGGGCCAGCAGATGTTCGTCATCCGCCGGAACCCGACCCCCGGCAGCCTCGCGTTCAAGGAGCGCCAGGACCGGCTGCGGGCGAAGGGCAAGCTCAAGGAGGACCCCGCCGAGGTCGAGGCCAAGAAGGCTGCCGAAACCGCTCGGGCCACGCGGCAGCAGCCGAAGCGCCAGAGCAAGGCGAAGCGGCACACCGCTGGTGCGACGCAGCAGACGGCCAAGGGGACGGACGCGGGCTCCGCTTCGTCGCCCGACAAGCCGTCGCTCCAGAAGAAGGAGCAGTCGCAGGACGCCGGCGGCCCGAAGCCTGCCGGCGGCACCTCCCGTAACGCGAAGTCCGGGCAGCGCAAGGGCCAGCAGCGGCCCAAGCACCCGTCCAAGAAGTAAGGAGACCGTCCGGTGACGGAAGGCACGACCAGCCCCTCGCCCTCGGTGGAGGCGACCGACGCCGCCGAGGGCGGCGACACCCTGACCCGTCTGGAGCAGGAAGGGGAGATCGCGGCCGACTACCTCGAGGGGCTGCTCGACATCGCGGATCTCGACGGGGACATCGACATGGATGTCGAGGCCGACCGGGCCGCAGTCTCGATCATCAGCGACTCGACCAGCCGCGACCTGCAGAAGCTGGTGGGTCGCGATGGAGAGGTGCTGGAGGCACTGCAGGAGCTGACCCGTCTCGCGGTGCACCGCGAGACCGGCGACCGCAGCCGCCTGATGCTGGACATCGCCGGATTCCGGGCCCGGAAGCGTGAGGAGCTCGCGGAGCTGGGCGCCAAGGCCGCCGAGGAGGCGAAGGGCAGCGGCGAGCCGGTGAAGCTGAAGCCGATGACGCCCTTCGAGCGCAAGGTGGTCCACGATGCGGTGGCGGCAGCGGGGCTGCGCAGCGAATCGGAGGGCGAGGAGCCCCAGCGCTGCGTCGTGGTGCTCCCGGCCTGACCGACCGGTCCCCGAGTACTCCTGGCCCCGCCTGTTCGCAGGCGGGGCCGTCTTTTGTCAGCCTGAACATCAGCATGCACAGCGTGTACGGAAGGACGGTCCCCGTGATGGAGGAAACGGAGCTCCCACCGGCCCCGCAGGAGGCAGTGGCGGTATTCGGCGAGCGCCTTCCGGAAGCGGTGCGCTATGCCGAGCTGCTCGCCGACGCGGGTGTCCGACGCGGGCTCATCGGACCCCGCGAGGTCCCGCGGCTGTGGGAGCGGCATCTGCTCAACTGCGCGGTGCTGTCCGAGGCCGTTCCCGAGGGTGTCACGGTGTGCGATGTGGGCTCGGGGGCCGGGCTGCCCGGCATTCCGCTGGCCCTGGTCCGCCCGGATCTGCGGATCACCCTGCTGGAGCCGCTGCTGCGGCGCACCACCTTCCTGCAGGAAGTGGTGGAGCTGCTGGGCCTGGACCATGTGACCGTGGTGCGGGGCCGTGCGGAGGAAGTGCTGGGAAAGCTGCAGCCGGTGCATGTGGTCACGGCGCGCGCCGTCGCCCCGCTCGACCGGCTGGCCGGCTGGGGTGTCCCGCTGCTGCGCCCCTACGGAGAGATGCTGGCGCTCAAGGGCGACACGGCCGAGGAGGAGCTGAAGGGCGCCCGCGCCGCACTGAGCAAGCTCGGAGTGGTGAAGACATCGGTGCTGCAGGTGGGGGAAGGCGTGGTGAACCCACCCTCCACGGTGGTGCGCGCAGAGGTCGGGGAGAGCCCCGGTGGCGTGCGCTTCGCAGCCAAACGAGCCAAGGCGGCCCGGACGGGACGGGCGCGACGACGTCGATCGTAGCCCCAATGCTCCATACAACCTGCCAAAACTACACAAATCGGAGTGTCGCGACCCAGTAAGGCGTGTGCCCATGCAAGGTGTTTCACGTGAAACGTCGCTCCCTGTTGCATGGAATCATCAGCCGTGGCCGTGCGGCTGCCTCGCCGCGCGACCGTAGAGCCGCCATCTCTGTGGATTCATCCACAGGAGGACGGGCCTCGCTGGTTCACGACCCCGAAAGCATGGCAGGCTCTGTTCATTGCGAGCCTGTAGTCGAGGAGAGTGAATCCTTGCGGTCCGACGCCAACATCGCGGGACCGATGACCGATCCGGTCCCCGGCCCCCGCACCGAATCGGTGGGGGAAGACGTTTCACGTGAAACGCCAGCTCCCATGGACGACACCCCCATCGGCCGCGCCGCCCAGCTGGCGGTGGAAGCGATCGGCCGCGCCGGTGAGGGGCTGCCACGCCCCGAGCAGACGCGGGTGATGGTCGTGGCCAACCAGAAGGGCGGGGTCGGGAAGACCACGACCACGGTCAACCTCGCCGCATCCCTCGCGCTGCACGGTGCCCGGGTTCTGGTGATCGACCTCGACCCTCAGGGCAATGCCTCGACGGCTCTCGGTATCGACCACCATGCCGAGGTTCCGTCGATCTATGACGTGCTGGTGGAGAGCAAGCCGCTTTCCGACGTCGTGCAGCCGGTTCCGGATGTCGAGGGACTGTTCTGTGCTCCGGCCACCATCGACCTCGCCGGAGCCGAGATCGAGCTCGTCTCCCTGGTGGCGCGGGAGAGCCGGCTGCAGCGTGCGATCCAGTCGTACGAGCAGCCGTTGGACTACGTCCTGATCGACTGCCCGCCGTCGCTCGGGCTCCTCACGGTGAACGCCCTGGTGGCGGGTGCCGAGGTGCTGATCCCGATCCAGTGCGAGTACTACGCGCTGGAAGGGCTCGGGCAGTTGCTGCGCAACGTGGACCTGGTGCGGGGTCACCTCAACCCTCAGCTGCACGTGTCCACGATCCTGCTGACGATGTACGACGGCAGGACGCGGCTCGCCTCCCAGGTGGCGGACGAGGTCCGCAGCCACTTCGGCGGCGAGGTGCTGCGGACGAGCATCCCGCGGTCCGTGCGGATCTCGGAGGCCCCGAGCTATGGGCAGACGGTGCTGACCTACGATCCCGGTTCCAGTGGTTCGCTCTCCTACCTGGAGGCCGCCCGGGAGATCGCACTCCGGGGCGTGGGCGTGCACTATGAGCCGCAGCGTGCGCACGCTGTCGGCCAGGGCGCCCAGCAGCAGGACCAGCACACGATGTCGGAGGGCATGCAGTGAGTGATCGTCGTAGGGGACTGGGCCGCGGGCTCGGTGCTCTGATTCCCGCGGCTCCGCAAGGGGCGGACAACGCCGGGCCGACCGTGGGCCCAGGGGCGACCTCCCCGTCGGCGGTTCCGGTGCTCACCACCGACCGGGGGGTGGCGGCTGCCAAGGTGGCCACCCTGCCGTCTGCCGTTTCACGTGAAACGGAAGCCGGTTCCCCGGACGAGGCTGCGGCGGCGGTTGCTCCGGAGGAGCAGCCGAGCGGAGCTCACTTCGCCGAACTGGCGCTGGACTCGATCACGCCCAACCCCCGGCAGCCCCGTGAGGTTTTCGACGAGGACGCTCTCGCGGAACTGGTCACCTCGATCCAGGAGGTCGGGCTCCTCCAGCCGGTGGTGGTCCGGCAGTTGGCGCCGGAGCGCTATGAGCTCATCATGGGGGAGCGCCGCTGGCGCGCCTGCCGTGAGGCAGGGCTGGAGCGGATCCCCGCGATCGTCCGGGCCACCGATGACGAGAAGCTTCTGCTCGATGCGCTGCTGGAGAACCTCCACCGGGCGCAGCTGAACCCGCTGGAGGAGGCTGCCGCCTACGACCAGCTGCTGAAGGACTTCAGCTGCACCCATGACCAGCTCGCCGACCGCATCGGCCGGTCGCGTCCCCAGGTCTCCAATACGCTGCGGCTGCTCAAGCTCTCCCCGTCGGTCCAGCGACGGGTCGCCGCGGGGGTGCTGTCGGCCGGACATGCCCGTGCGCTGCTGTCGGTCGAGGACTCCGAGGAGCAGGACCGGCTGGCCCATCGGATCGTTGCCGAGGGGCTCTCCGTACGGGCCGTCGAGGAGATCGTCACCTTGATGGGCTCCCGGCCGAGCAGCGGGCCGAAGCCCAAGGGGCCGCGGGCCGGAGCCCGGGTGTCGCCGGCGCTCACGGACCTCGCCTCGCGGCTGTCCGATCGCTTCGAGACCCGGGTGAAGGTGGACCTGGGGCAGAAGAAGGGCAAGATCGTCGTCGAGTTCGCTTCGATGGACGACTTGGAGCGGATCCTCGGGACACTGGCCCCCGGTGAGGGCCGGGTGCTGGAGCAGAAGCTCTCGGAGGAGGCCGCGGACAGCGAGGACTGAACAGCTGCCTCTCCGCAAACCCAGGGCGGGACGTGTGCCTGCTGGGACGTCGGGATCACCCGGAGTTCCAGCAGGACGACACGGACCGCCCTTTGCATTTCTGCGGTATCGGTGCAATCTCCACCTGGATACGATGTGGTCGGGTATGGCGCATCCACGTGGAGAGACCTCTTTGAGAGGAAGGGCCATGCGAACGGTGAGCCGCACCGGATTGATCGCAGCAGGATTGAGCCTGGGAGCAGTCGGCGGCTTCGTCGGCAGCCTCATCAGGGAGCGCGAAGCGCTGGCAGCCGCCCGAGGGGCGGCGGGCTACGGAAGCGAGGAACAGGCTGCATGGGGCGTCGGCTCGTACCGCTCACACTGGACAACCTCCCGGATCTTCCCAAGCGTTGCCGCTCCTGTGTCTTCTGGGAGCTCGACCCGGTCAGCGGAGAAGCCGCGGTAAAGGCCGGCAGGCCGGAACTGGAGAAGGAGGCCTGGATCTCCGCCGTGCTCCTGGAGTGGGGCTCCTGTGGCCGGGTGATCTATGTGGACGAGGTCCCGGTCGGCTTCGTGCTCTACGCGCCCCCTGCCTATGTGCCGCGCTCCACGGCGTTCCCCACCAGCCCGGTGTCACCGGACGCCGTGCAGCTCATGACCGGCTGGATCATTCCCGGGTACCAGGGCCAGGGGCTCGGGCGGGTCATGGTGCAGACCGTGGCCAAGGACCTTCTCCGCCGGGGCTTCAAGGCGATCGAGGCGTTCGGGGACGCCCGGTGGCAGGAGTCGGCGTGTGTGCTCCCGGCCGACCATCTGCTCGCGGTGGGGTTCAAGACGGTACGGCCGCACCACCGCTTCCCGCGTCTGCGGCTGGAGCTCCGGACCACCCTCTCCTGGAAAGAAGACGTCGAACTGGCCCTGGACCGGCTGCTGGGGGCGGTCCAGAAGGAACCCGCCCTCCGTCCGTTGTGAGAGAACGTGAAACAGGCCCGCCCCCGAAGGGGCGGGCCTGTTTCACGTGAAACGGCGGAGCGTCAGCCGATGAAGTCCTCGAGGTCGCGCAGGAGCGCGGCCTTCGGCTTGGCACCGACGATGGTCTTCCGGACCTCGCCGCCCTGGTAGACGTTGAGCGTCGGGATGGACATGACGCCGTACTTGGCCGCCGTGCCCGGGTTCTCGTCGATGTTGAGCTTGACGATCTCGATCTTGTCGCCGTGCTCGGCGGCAATGGCCTCCAGCGACGGGGCAATCTGGCGGCACGGGCCGCACCAGGCAGCCCAGAAGTCCACGAGGACGGGCTTGTCGCTCTTCAGGACATCCTCGTCGAAGCTGGCGTCGGTCACGTGCTTGAGGTCGCCGGCCATGGCGGTCTCCTAAATCGTTGGTGCGAGAGGAAGAGAGGTCTCAGAGAGCTGCTGCGGCCTTCTCCGGCTCAGCGGGCTGGGAGTCGCTGAGCGCGGCGAGGAACCGCTCGGCGTCGAGGGCGGCGGAGCACCCGGTCCCGGCGGCCGTGATGGCCTGGCGGTACGTGTGGTCCACCACGTCACCCGCAGCGAAGACGCCGGAGATGTTGGTGTGGGTCGAGGGCGCGTCGACCTTGAGGTATCCCTCGGAGTCCAGGTCGAGCTGACCCTTGAACAGTTCGGTGCGCGGGTCGTGGCCCACGGCGATGAAGAGTCCGGTCACCGGAAGTTCGGACAGCTCGCCGGTCTTGGTGTTCCGCAGCGTCAGCCCGGCGAGCTTGGGGTCACCGTGGATCTCGGAGACCTCGCTGTGCCAGGCGAAGGAGATCTTCGGGTCCGCGAACGCCCGCTCCTGCATGGCCTTGGAGGCGCGGAGGGCGTCACGGCGGTGGACGATGGTCACCGACTTGGCGAAGCGGGAGAGGAAGGTCGCCTCTTCCATCGCGGTGTCGCCACCGCCGACCACGGCGATGTCCTGGTCCTTGAAGAAGAACCCGTCGCAGGTGGCGCACCAGGAGACACCGCGGCCGGACAGCTCGTCCTCGCGCGGCAGCCCCAGCTTGCGGTGCTGGGACCCGGTGGAGACGATCACTGCCTTGGCGCGGTGCACGGTACCCGCCGAGTCCGTGACGGTCTTGACCTCGCCGGTCAGGTCCGCGGAGACGATGTCGTCGGGGATCAGCTCCGCCCCGAAGCGCTCGGCCTGGGCGCGCATGTTGTCCATCAGGTCCGGACCCATGATGCCGTCGCGGAAGCCGGGGAAGTTCTCCACCTCGGTGGTGTTCATCAGCGCACCACCGGCGGTCACGGAGCCCTCGAAGACCAGAGGCTTCAAGGAGGCGCGCGCGGTGTACAGCGCCGCGGTGTAACCGGCCGGCCCGGAGCCGATGATGATCACGTTACGGACGTCGCTCACGGGTGTCTTCCTCGTCTCTGCCGACTGCTCTTCGGTCCGTGGGGACTCTCATCCCACCCAACGGATCCTACGGGGCGAGCATTCCCGGAGTGGCACGCCGCACGCGGGTCGTCAGCCGCGTCGGACGCTGCGTGTGAGCAAGACCTCGCCCGGCCCCTGCGGGGCCCTTCCGGCACAGGAGGAGTCGACGACGTAGGCATCGACCCGCGCCGTGTCGGAGGGGTGGGGCAGGACGACGAGATAGGCCTCGGTGCCCCGGTAGGTGCCCTCGGTGGCGGCGAGGGGTGCGTCGGAGCGGCCGATCCCCTCCCGTACACAGGACGGCACGGTGACGGCACTCCCCCGCAGGGTCCGGTTCGGGCCCTGCTTCGCGCCCATGTCCTCGGACGGCTTCTTGTTCGGGCCGGCGGCCAGCAGGCTCTGGACCCGCGACTCCACCTTCTGGCCCGAGAAGCTCCCGGCCGCGGTGTGGTTGCCCGGAGAAGCCGTCGCACCGGGGGGCGTCGCGGTGCTGCCCGGGGAGCCGATGGCATGGATCACGACGCCGCCGAGTCCGAGTGCGGCCAGCGCCGTGGCGGAGCCGAGTACAGCGGTCCGCCAGCGCCGTGTCCGGCGGCCGCGACCGGGTCCCGTCGTCCCGCGCGGCCGTCCCTCGGGGCGGTCCACGGTCCGCGGTCCGCGGGCCGGCTCTGTTTCACGTGAAACAGAGGGCGACGCGGAGACGGATACGCCGGTTTCACGTGAAACAGCCGCAGGTGCGGTGGCGTCCAGGAGCGCTTCCGCGGCGAGCGCCGCGTCGATGCGGCCCGCGATGTCGGCCGGCATCCGGGCAGGGCCCGGGAGGGTGCCGAGAAGCTCCCGGATCTCGTCCAGCGAGGTACGGACATCGGCGCACGGTTCGCAGCTCGCCAGATGCTCTCGTACGTCCGCCGTGCGGTCCGGGGAGAGCAGTCCCTCGGCGAGTGCGGAGATCTCCGCCACTTCCGGGTGCTGGTCCGTGTCAGTCGAGGATGTCACGCCCGCCCACCTCCGCCCTTCACGGCATCTGTGTCCCTCGGTCCTGCCGCCTGTGGGACGGATGGCCGCCGTGTCCGGTTCCGTCCCTGTCCCGGGTCCGTACCGTCTCCGCCTCCGGGGCGCAGATGGGTGAGCTGCGGCAGCAGTCGTGCGCGGCCACGGGCGCACCGGCTCTTCACGGTCCCGGTCGGGACGTCGAGAATCCGGGCCGCCTCCGCGACGGGGTAGCCCTGCATGTCCACCAGGACGAGCGCAGCCCGCTGTTCCTGGGGCAGGGTGCCGAGCGCCTGCAGCAGCTCCCGCTGCAAGTCGTCACGCTCGACGGGAGCGGCGGCGGACTCATGGGGCTCGAGAAGCTGCTCCAGGCGTTCGGTCTCGGCGACCGGGGAGCTGCGGCGTGAAGCGGCCTTGCGGGCGCGGTCGAGGCACGCATTGACGGTGATGCGGTGCAGCCACGTCGTGACGGCCGACTGGCCGCGGAAGGTGTGGGCGGCCCGGTAGGCGGACACCAGGGCGTCCTGGACGGCGTCCGCGGCCTCCTCACGGTCACCGAGGGTCCGCAGGGCCACCGCCCACAGCCGGTCCCGGTGCCGCCGGACGATCTCCCCGAAGGCGTCGTGGTCACCCGCGACGTGGGCGGTGAGGAGCTCCTGGTCGCTCGCGGCGCCGTACATGGCGTCGTCGTCCACCTCGGAACCCCTCCCCTTCACCTGTCCTGCCGACCGGATCAGCCCGTGATCTCGATCTCCGAGATGCCCCCGCGGTACTCATTGGGCGACTTGTCCGGCGGCAGCTCGGTGATGTGGATCAGTACGTATCGCGTCCGCACGGGTTTGTCGAGCGTGGTCTTGAGCTTGTCGCCGGCCTTCTCCAGCTCGGTGAGGCGCTTGGGGAAGTCGGAGAGCACGGAGGCCGATGTCGCGGCTTCGTCCGCGGCCAGGACCTCCACGGTCTGCCCGCTGCGGTACAAGTCCACATCGAGGCCCGAGACCTGCTTGGCGCTGCCGAGGTCGACGACGATGCCGCTTCCCTGCCGGTACTCCGGCAGGTTCCCGAAGTTGGGGTAGCCGTAGAACGCCTTGGTCACCCAGGCGGTGCCCGGGTCCTTGTCCGCGGAATTGGGAACCTTCGCGGGGACCATGGGCTGGCGCCCCGACGAGAACTCGGTCCTGTTCGCGATCTCCAGCGGCTTGCCGGGGACCTTTTTCTTCTTCCCGGAGCCACCGCCCCCCGTGCGCTGGGGGGTGCCGTTGGATTCGTCGGTGCGGTCCGAACGGTTGATCAACACGTCGGCCAGCTGCCAACTGCCGAGGCCCAGCGCTGCGATGAGCAGGGCGGCCACGGTCCACTTCAGCATCTTGCCGCTGCGTGTCTGGAGCGGCGGGGGAGGCGCCGCAACGGCGTGAGCCGGGACCCCCGGCCCGTTGTGGCCGGGCGGGGTGGCGTACTGGCTCCGGCGGTAGCCCGCCGGCTGGTACGCGGGGGTGGCGAAGGACGGCTCCGGCGGACGGATGCGCGGCAGCGCGGCCACGGCCTTCGACAGCTCCTCCGGCGTGGTGCAGGGCTGCTCCTGGCGGGACGGCGTGGCGCCGTTGTTCGCCAGTGCGCGCATCGCGAGCTCCGCGAGGCCTCGGTGCACGCCTGCCCTGACCTGGTCCGGGGCGATCAGCCCCACGCCCTTGGGCAGGCCGGAGAGACCGTAGGCGTTCTCCTCGTACGGCCAGCGCTGGGTCAGCGCGGCGTACAGGAGCGCCCCGATGGCCTCGGTGTCCACCCGCTGGGGCTGCTGGGAGCTGATGCCGCGCAGCGCCGCCATCACGGCCAGACCACGGATCCGGTACTGGCCGGACTCGGTGCGCAGGACCGAGCTCGGCGTGAGCCTCAGGTGGGCCAGACCTTCCCGGTGGGCAGCCGTCATCGCCTGGGAGACCTGGCTGACGAGCTGGTGCGCCTCATGCGGCTCCAGCGGCCCGGAGGCGAGCACCGTGGTGAGCTCGGTCGCGTCGGGAAGCCACTCGTGGACCACGTAGACCAGGTCGTCCTCCTCGACGGCGTCGAGGACCTGGACGAAGCGGGGGTCGGGCAGGAGTGCCGCGGAACGGGCCGCGGCCAGGACCGGTCGGGCCCGCGGGTGGTCGGCGTGCAGCAGATGGACGCCGACGGCCCGCCGGAGTTTCTCGTCCACGGCACGCCAACTGCTGAATCCGTCCAGTCGGGTGACGCACTCCTCGAGGCGGTAGCGTCTGGCCAGTTTGTGGCCGCTGTGCAGCTCCGGGGGCTCCACGTCCGGCACAGAGCTCATGCTCGTGTTCCGTGCCGCGCCGGTGGTCGCGTTCTCCGCGTCCTCGCCGGCCTTCTCCTGGGTCTCCACCCCGTCGGCCGTGGCCTCGCCCGCCTGGGCGGTCAGCGACTCATCGCCGCTGTCGGCCACGTCGACGGCAGCCGTGCTCCGTTCCGCCACCGTCGTTCCTGCCTCCCCATCCGTTGCACGCTTTCGCACCACAGCAAAGACAATTGTGCCCACAGTCCGCCGCTATGCACGACACACAGTGGCGCACGATGGTTGTGCTCCGTCAGCGACCGAGTCGGCCGCGGACCATTCCGACCATGGCGGTCAGTTCCTCGACCCGCATGCGCTTCGCCGCTCCGTAGAACACGCCGATGAGCACGATCCCACCACCGACGAGGGCCGCGAGAGAGCCGAGTACGCCATTGTCGAGGAGTTCGAGGACGGCGAACGCCACGGCTCCGCCCAGGAGAGCCGCGGGAACGCTGGCTCCGATCAGCCGGGCGTAGGTGCGGACCACATGGGCGCCGTCCAGATCACCGCCCAGACGGGTGCGCAGCCGTCGCCACGCGACACCCACCCCCACGACGTACGCCAGCCCGTAGGAGGCGGCCATGCCGACCACGGCCCAGCGGGCGGGGAGCAGCACGAACGAGAGGCCCGATGCCGCGGCGTTGACGGCCGCGACGATCAGCGTGTTGTAGAAGGGGGTCCGCGTGTCCTCGTAGGCGTAGAAGCCGCGCAGGACGACGTACTGCACGGAGTAGGGGATCAGGCCGAGGCCGAAGGCCATCAGGACGTAGCCGATGCTGCGGGCGCCGGATTCCCCGGAACCGGCGTACAGCAGGGTGGCCAGCGGCACGCCCAGCGCCAGGAAGGCGAAGGCGCACGGAACGATCGCCACGGCCGACGTGCGCAGCCCGTACGAGATGTCGTCCCGGACGGCGCTCGCGTCGCCGTCCTGGGCCGCCCGGGAGATGCGCGGCAGCACGGCGGTCATCACGGAGACGGTGATGATGGCCTGCGGCATCTGCCACAGGAGCAGCGCGTAGTTGTACGCGGTGATGCCGGTTCCGGTGTAGCCCTGGTCCTCGGCCACCGAGCCCGCCCAGGTGGCGAGCTGGGTGACGACGACCATGCCGAGCTGGTTGGCCAGCACGAAGAGGAAGGTCCACTTGGCGAGGCGCGCGGCCTTGCCGAGCCCGTGGCCGCGCCAGTCGAAGCGCGGACGGATACGGAACCCGGCCTCGCGGAGGTACGGCACCATCGCCAGGGCCTGGACGACGAGGCCCAGCAGGGTGCCGATGCCCAGCAGCCGGACCCCTTCGGGGGTGATGGTGGCGGCGCTGACCCGGGTGTCGGTGAAGCCGCCGAAGGCCCAGATGAAGGCGCCGAAGGTGGAGATGACGACGATGTTGTTGAGGACCGGGGTCCACATCATGGCGCCGAAGCGGCCCCGGGCGTTGAGGATCTGGCCGAGCACCACATGCACGCCCATGAAGAACATGGTGGGGAGGCAGTACCGGGCGAAGGCGACCGCCACCTCCATCTGCTCGGGGTCGGAGGCGATCTTCGGCGACATCATGCGGATGAACAGCGGGGCGCCCAGGACACAGACGGTGGTGACACCGGCCATCAGGGCCATGACGAGCGTGAGCAGGCGGTTCGCGTAGGCGTCGCCGCCGTCGTCGTCGTTCTTCATGGCACGGACCAGCTGCGGGATGAACACCGCGTTGAGGGCGCCGCCCCCGACCAGGATGTAGATCATCGTGGGCAGGGTGTTGGCGACCTGGTACGTGTCGTTGAGGGTGCCCACACCGATCGCCGCGGCGATGACCAGGGTGCGCAGGAAGCCGGTGATCCGGGAGACGATCGTGCCGGCCGCCATCAGAGCGCTCGACTTGAGGATGCTCGAGGCGCGGCCGCCGGAGCGCTTGGCAGGGGCTGCCGGCGGCTCCGGGGCCGGGTCCGCGACGGGCTCGGCAGGAGGCGGCGGAGCGGTGCTGGGTGCGGCCTGCTGGTCGTACGGCTGCTGCTGGTCCCGGTAGAGGTGGGCGAACGCGTTCTGCTGCCGGGTCTCGTCGGACGCCCGGCCGGCCAGGTTCACGCCCAGCTGTGTGGTCGCCGTGTCCTCCCCGTAGGGCGGGCGGCCGACCGCACCCTGTTCGGGGGTCGGCGGAGGGCCCCACAGCCGCGGGTCCGGAGCCTGCTGAGGCTGGTGGAAGGGACGGGCCTCGGCCTGCGTCCCCGGGGGCGGAGGGTGCGCCGCACGGTCGTACAGCGCCTCGGTCACCGGGTCCTGGGCGGAGGGTGCCTGGTCGCGGTACGGGTCGTGGGCGTACGCGTCCTGCCCGTACGGGTCCGGGCCGGGGGGCGCCGACGGCACCTGGGCCGCGGGGTCACCGGCCGGACTCTGCCCGCGGTCACCGTCGTACGGCGCGTTCATCGCTACCCCACCTCATCGTCCCCGGCCGCACGGCCCCGACTACGCTCAACGGTCCACCTTCTCACCCGTGCCGGATGCGTCATCGCTTTCCGGTCCGGTGTCCGGCGTCACGTCACCCTGCTGCCCGGAACCGGGTGCACCGGCGCCGGAACCATCGGAATCCGCCTCTTCACCGGTCGCTTCCGCGGGCTCGCCGGAGGTGCCGGCGCCCTCCTCGACGGGCTCGGAGCCCTCCGCGGCGTCGCGGGCGGCCGCCCGCTTGCGCTGGGTGTACATCCGGATTCCGGCGAGCACGAGGAGCAGTACGCCGCCGGCGATGACCAGCATCACCGTGGACGTGATCTCGGTGACGTTCACCTGGAACGTCATGGGGGCGCCGTAGGGCGTGCCGTCCTCGGTCTCGAGCCGTGCGGTCACCCAGACCTTGCCGTTCGCGTGGGCCGTGGTGTCGAACTTCACCGACTGGCTGTGACCGCCCTCGATCCTGATGGGCTGCCCCTCGCCGACGTCAAGGCGGTTGGGCTGGCCGGAGGTGAGGACCAGCTTCATCCCCTTGACGCCCTGGACCAGGTTGTTCTGCACGGTCACGGGGATGGTCGCGCTCCGCCCGGACAGCGTCTGCGTCGACTTCTGGATGAGCCGGACCTCCTGGGTGAGGCCCGAGAGGTAATCCTGCACGGTGTCGCGGAACGCCGCCGCGCCGTCGGCGTCCCCGCGCCAGGACGTGGACATCCCGCGCATGATCGCATTGCCCACCGGCGTCACCACGCGGTCCTGACGGGAGAGGATCACCCGGAAGCCCTCGAGCGCCCCCTGGGTCCGCTGGATCTCCCGGAAGGCCTCCGTGGGCAGCTCCTGCTTGCGGAGCGAGCGAGGGTAGGCCGCGGGGCTCGGGATCCGGCTGTTGGCCCGCGGGTCGGGCTTCGCCTTCGCCGCGTCCCCCAGATCCAGCGGTTCGGTCCAGCGCTCGTCCTCGAGTCCCCTGACCGCCTCGGCCATCGTCCGTGCCTGGCTCGCGGTGGGCATGCGCTGGGGCGCCACGACGATGCTGCGCTGCTTGCCCGGCGCCTGCATCGTGACCATGAGGGTCTGGGCGAGGAACCGCTGCCGGCTGAGGGTGGACTCCTCGGCCTCGGACAGGTCGCCCTCGAAGGCGGTGGAGAGACGCGCGTCCGACACGATCGCCCGGTTGCCGCCGCCGATCGGACGGGCCGCCGTGGGGCTGTAGGAGAGGGCCCCGGACTCCCGGAGGCTGTCGTTGCGGGTGATCACGTTGTGGGCGCCGGCCGAGGTCGCGACATCGACGACCGAGGAGTCGATGGCGCCGTCCACGGGCCAGGCGAAGTCGGTGCGCAGCTTCGCGCCCGGCAGCATCGTCCCCGCGGTCTGTGAGGCGAGGTCGGTGGCAGGCTTGAGGTGGGCCAGCGCTCCGGAGACGTCCTTGCCCCGGTGGGCGAGGGAGGCGAGATCGGGGTCGCCGTACGGCAGGGCGACGACCTCATGACCGTCCGTGGCCTGCTGGAGGTCGCTCAGCCACTGCCTGGCGACGGCCTGCCCCTTGCCCGCGACCGTGGAGCCGTCGGGCTGCTCGACCCGGTAGTTCTCCGCCATGGCGGAGACGGCGGCCAGCAGGTCCGGGTCGACGACCCACGTCACCGGGAGGCTCTTGCCGAGGCTCACCATCTGCTGGAGCCGCCCGCCGGTGGCCAGCTCCTCGGTGAGGGAATCGTCACGGAAGACCGGCGTCTGCTGCGGGTCGGAACCCGTCTCCGCGCTGAGGTGGGGAGAGGAGATCAGCGGCCACATGAAGCTGAGCCGGGTCTTCTCCCGGGTGGCCGAGGTCTGCCAGGGCAGGAAGGTCCGCTCGATGCCCAGGACGTGCTCGTACCGCTGCGCCCGGGTCTGCCCGGAGACCGAGACACCGAGCTGGTAGATGCCCGCCTGCTTCAGGTCGAGGTCCTTGGCCGGGACGCTGAGACTGAACCCGCGCGTGATGCCCGAGGGAAGATCCCGGAGCTCGAGAGTGTGCTTCCCCCCGATCTCCTGCCCGTCGGAACCGGGCAGGTAGCCGGTGCGCCGGTCGGCGCTGTCGATGCCGCTCCGGCTGTTCAGCGTCGCGCCCACCCGCAGTCCGACATGGGCATCGGTCACCGTGGAGCTGCTGTCGTTGGTGACGGTGCCCTTGATCGTGATCGTGTCGCCCTTCGAGGGCGAGGACGGTGTCATCGAGTTGATCGAGACGTCGACGGACCGCGACCCGGTCGCCTTCGGTGCGGCCTGGGCCGACGGCGCCGCGGGAAGCTGCAGCGGAGCCGCGACCAGTGGCACCCCCACCAGCAGCGCGGCGGTGCGCCGCAGCCACCGGCGGGCGGGAGCGGGTCGCGTCCCCTGTTTCTGTGCCGCCTCGGCCACGCCTCGCCCGTCCCTCGTCGTCGTCAGTGGTGGTCGTCGGATGTGCGTCCCCGCATGGTAACGAGGTCGGCCGGGGCTACGTGCCGGGGCGTGCTCCACATGATCGCCGGGGTGTCCGGCCCGCCCGGAACGGGGACGCCCCGGCCGGTTGCGGCACGTACCCTGTTCTGTTGTGCCGAACGCCAAGAATGAGAGCCACGCCCAGCAGACCTCGCAGCCCTCGCCGCCGGCGAGCGAGCTGAACCAGGCGCAGCGCCGTGCCGTCAGTGAACTGCTGCGAGTGTCCCCCGTCGCCGACGACCTCGCACGCCGCTTCCGGGAGGCGGGCCACAGTCTCGCCCTGGTCGGCGGATCGGTACGGGACGCGTTGCTCGGCAGGCTCGGCAACGACCTGGACTTCACCACGGACGCCCGCCCCGAGGACGTGCTGAAGATCGTGAAGCCGTGGGCGGACACCGTGTGGGAGGTCGGCATCGCCTTCGGCACCGTCGGCTGCCTGAAGCACAGCCGTGGCGGTGACGGCACCCGGAGCTACCAGATCGAGATCACCACCTATCGCTCCGAGGCCTACGACCGGACGTCCCGGAAGCCGGAGGTGTCCTACGGCGACTCCATCGAGGAGGATCTCGTCCGCCGTGACTTCACGGTGAACGCGATGGCCGTCGCGCTGCCCGAGAAGGAGTTCGTCGACCCGCACGGCGGTCTGCAGGACCTGGCCGACCGGGTGCTGCGGACTCCGGGTGCCCCGGAGGACTCGTTCTCCGACGACCCGCTGCGGATGCTGCGGGCCGCGCGGTTCGCCGCCCAGCTGGATTTCGAGGTGGCGCCGGACGTCGTCGCCGCGATGACGGCGATGGCGGACCGGATCGGGATCGTCTCCGCCGAGCGGGTCCGTGACGAGCTCAACAAGCTGGTGCTCGCGGCCCGCCCCCGGAAGGGGCTGAAGCTGCTGGTCGACACCGGACTGGCGGACCACTTCCTGCCGGAGCTCCCGGCGCTGCGGCTGGAGCGCGACGAGCACCATCGGCACAAGGATGTGTACGAACACTCGCTGACCGTGCTGGACCAGGCCATCGCCCTCGAAGAGGGTGAACCGGACCTGGTGCTGCGGCTGGCCGCGCTGCTGCACGACATCGGCAAGCCCCGCACCCGGCGCTTCGAGTCCGACGGCCGGGTCTCCTTCCACCACCACGAGGTGGTGGGCGCGAAGATGACCAAGTCGCGGATGACCAAGCTGAAGTACTCCAACGAGCTGGTGAAGGACGTGTCGCGCCTGGTGGAGCTCCACCTGCGCTTCCACGGCTACGGCACGGGCGAGTGGACCGACGCGGCGGTCCGTCGGTACGTGCGGGACGCCGGTCCGCTCCTGGACCGACTGCACAAGCTGACGCGGTCGGACTGCACCACACGGAACAAGCGCAAGGCCAACGCCCTCTCCAGTGCGTACGACGGCCTGGAGGAGCGGATCGCGCGGCTCCAGGAGCAGGAGGAGCTGGACTCGATCCGGCCCGACCTCGACGGCAACGAGATCATGGAAATCCTCGGCCTGGGGCCCGGCCCGGCGGTGGGCAAGGCGTACAAGCACCTGCTGGAGCTCCGGCTGGAGAACGGTCCGATGGAGCGCGACAGCGCCGTGGCCGCGCTCAAGGAGTGGTGGGCCGCCCAGGAGGCGTCCACGGGCTGACCCGGCTGCGGGGCGCGTGTTTCACGTGAAACATGCCTCCGCGGTGACGGTCTCGGGACACGGTGACGGTCTCAGGGGCGGTGTTTCACGTGAAACACCGCCCTTCGCCTATGCGGGCCGGGGCCGGCCGGTGGCCACGGCGATGGCCGCGTAGAGCAGGGCCACGGTGATGACCAGCACGGACGACTGCCCGTCCGGGGGCAGCATCAGGGCGGCCACCCCGGCGGCTCCGACGAAGGCGACGTTGAAGAACACGTCGTAGAGGGAGAAGATCCGTCCGCGGAAGGCGTCGTCGACCGCGGACTGGACCACGGTGTCCGTGGCGATCTTCGACCCCTGGGTGATCAGCCCCAGCACCCCCGCGGCGACGAGCATCGGCGCCGGTGCGAAGGGAAGGCCGAGTGCGGGCTCCAGCACAGCGGCCAGGCCGGCGCAGACGATGACCCAGCGCAGCGGGCCGTCCGGCCCCAGCCAGTCGGCGGACTCCAGCCGCTCGACGGCCCAGGGGGTGACCACGGCCGCCGCGAAGAAACCCACGCCTGACGCGACGAGCGCCAGTCCGAGGAGCGCAAGCCCTTTCGAATCGGTGTCCGACCAGGCGTAACGGCACAACATCAGCACCATCACCGTGAGGGCGCCGTAGCAGAAGCGCATCAGGGTCATGGCAGCCAGAGCGCGGGCGGCGGGCGGCCGCCGCGCCAGGTGGCGCACCCCGCCCATGAGCCCGCGGACGGTGCCGGCCAGTGCGGCCCGCAGCCCGGGCTGCACCAGCGCCGGATCCGGTCCCAGCAGCCCGCGCGCCATGCGCAGGGCGGCGAGGGCCGCGCAGAGATAGAGGGCGGCTCCCAGCAGCACCGTCACGGCGTCCGAGTCCCAGCCCACGAGGCGGAGCAGGAAGGCCAGGCCGCCGCCCGCCGTGGCGGCCAGGGTCCCGGCGGTCGGTGAGACGGCATTGGCCATCACCAGCCGGCGCGGGCTGTCGACCACGTGCGGCAGGGCGGCGGACAGCCCCGCGAGAACGAAGCGGTTCACCGCGGTGACCGAGAGCGCGGAGACGTAGAAGAGCCAGTCGGGGACGCGTCCCACGATCAGGACCGCCGTTCCGCAGGCGAGGACCGCCCGCAGCACATTGCCGTGGAGCAGGACCTGCCGCCGCTGCCAGCGGTCCAGCAGGACGCCCGCGAAGGGGCCGACCACGGAGTAGGGCAGCAGCAGCACGGCCATCGCCGAGGCGATCGCACCGGGCGAGGTCTGCCGCTCCGGAGAGAAGACGACGTAGGTGGCGAGCGCGACCTGATAGACGCCGTCGGCGGACTGGGACAGCAGGCGGACGGCGAGCAGACGGCGGAAGTCGCGCAGCCGCAGCAGCACGCGCAGATCACGCACAACGGGCATGGCTCACAGCCTCACACAGCGCACCGGCCCCCGGGCGGATTGCCCGGGGGCCGGTGGTCACGGGATGAACCGGCGTCCGCTCACGGCCGGACCGGCGTCATCAGCGCTCGGCGTCGCCGTTGATGAACTTCTCCACGTTCTCGCGCGCCTCGTCGTCGAAGTACTGCACCGGCGGCGACTTCATGAAGTACGAGGACGCCGACAGGACCGGCCCGCCGACCCCGCGGTCCTTGGCGATCTTCGCGGCCCGGAGCGCGTCGATGATGACGCCCGCGGAGTTGGGGGAGTCCCACACCTCGAGCTTGTACTCCAGGTTCAGCGGGACGTCGCCGAACGCGCGGCCCTCGAGGCGCACGTACGCCCACTTGCGGTCGTCCAGCCAGGCCACGTAGTCCGACGGGCCGATGTGGACGTTGTCCTCGCCCAGCTCGCGGTCGCGGATCTGCGAGGTGACGGCCTGGGTCTTGGAGATCTTCTTGGACTCCAGGCGGTCGCGCTCCAGCATGTTCTTGAAGTCCATGTTGCCGCCGACGTTGAGCTGCATCGTGCGGTCCAGGACGACGCCCCGGTCCTCGAACAGCTTCGCCATCACACGGTGCGTGATGGTGGCGCCGACCTGCGACTTGATGTCGTCGCCGACGATGGGCACGCCCGCCTCGGTGAACTTGTCCGCCCACTCCTTGGTGCCCGCGATGAAGACCGGGAGGGCGTTGACGAAGGCCACCTTGGCGTCGATGGCGCACTGCGCGTAGAACTTCGCCGCGTCCTCGGAACCCACCGGCAGGTAGCAGACCAGGACGTCGACCTGCCGGTCCTTGAGGACCTGCACGACGTCGGCCGGCGCCTCGTCGGACTCCTCGATCGTCTGGCGGTAGTACTTGCCCAGACCGTCGAGGGTGTGGCCGCGCTGAACGGTGACGCCGGTCGGCGGCACGTCGCAGATCTTGATGGTGTTGTTCTCGCTGGCGTCGATCGCGTGCGCGAGGTCCTGACCGACCTTCTTCGCGTCGACGTCGAAGGCGGCCACGAACTCGATGTCCCGCACGTGGTAGTCGCCGAACTGCACGTGCATCAGACCCGGCACGCGGCTCTTCGGGTCGGCGTCCTTGTAGTACTCGACGCCCTGTACCAGCGAGGCGGCGCAGTTGCCCACGCCGACGATGGCTACGCGAACCGAACCCATTCCGGTTGCTCCCTGTGTGTTCTCGACGAGGTCCTGCGGGGTGCAGGACCTCACTTGGCGGTGTCGTCGGACGGATCCGGACGGGAGCTACCCCGGTCCCGGGGCAGGCCGCCCGCGTTCCCTGACTGGTCCTGTGTGTGCGATGCGGGCCGCTCGGTGGGCACGGAACCGTCCCCGGCCGACGGGCGCCGGTCACGCCCGGTCCGCTCGCTCTCGATCAGCTCGTTGAGCCAGCGGACCTCGCGTTCCACGGATTCCATCCCGTGCCGCTGCAGCTCGAGGGTGTAGTCGTCCAGCCGCTCCCGGGTGCGGGCCAGGGAGGCGCGCATCCTCTCGAGGCGCTCCTCCAGCCGGCTGCGGCGCCCTTCCAGCACGCGCATCCGCACATCGCGCGAGGTCTGGCCGAAGAAGGCGAAGCGGACGCCGAAGTGCTCGTCCTCCCACGCGTCGGGACCGGAGTGGGCGAGCAGCTCCTCGAAGTGCTCCTTCCCCGCGGCGGTCAGGCGATAGACGATCTTCGCCCGGCGGCCGGCCAGCGAGGCCGCGAGAGCGTCCTCCGGAGCGCTTCCCGGCTCCTCGATCAACCACCCCTGGCCGACCAGAGTCTTCAGGCAGGGGTAGAGGCTGCCGTAGCTGAAGGCGCGGAAGACACCCAGCGAGGTGTTGAGCCGCTTGCGCAGCTCGTAGCCGTGCATGGGGGACTCGCGGAGCAGCCCGAGAACGGCGAACTCGAGGATGCCGGAGCGTCTGCTCATCCTTCGCCTCCCCTTCTCCTGAATCCCTTATGCCGAGCTGATGTATCGACTCGATACATCCAGACGATAGAACGGCCCTCCGGTCGCGACAAGGGGAGCCATGGTGAACGGCGTCACATCACTGATTCGTAGGAATCAACAGGACTGATTTGGGGTGAAGATGCGTGCTGCGCGGGTTTTGGGCCTGCGTAGTCTGTGCGCCATGCAGACCAGTGGGAACCAAACAGCACCGTGGGACGTCCTCGTCACCGGTGCAGTGCGGCCTGTCGTCCTCCGGGGCGGGTCCGCGCTTCGGGGGGACCGGAAGTCAACTGTCGCTGTCAGGCGAGAGCGCCTGCCCGAGGAGTAGCTGTTCCATGAGCGAGCACCGTCGCAAACCACCGCAGTCGCCAGGCGGTGGACGCGCTGCGGCCCGGCGCGGAGGGCAGCAGCCACCGTCCGGCCGCCGAGCCGCGCCACAGCGCGGCACGACCGGGTCCGCACAGGGCCCTGACGAGGAGCGGAACCAAGGGCGCGCGGAAGCGCGCCGAGCCGCCCAACGAAGTGGTGGTGGCAGACGACGTGCCGCCGTGGGGCTCGAGGGCGGTGCCCGGGCCGCCGGCCGGGCCTCCGCGCGGGAACCCGGGAAGAAGCGCTGGATCGACTACCCGCGGTCGGACCGTGACGGTGCCCGCCGCTGGGTGCCGTCCTGGAAGCAGACGCTCGGCACCTGCATCGGCTTCATGGGCCTGATCGTCGCCGGGGCGGGCATCGCCCTCGCGGTGGTCGAGGTGCCGAACGTCAACGACGCCGCCGAGGTCGAGAAGAACGTCTACTACTGGTCGAACGGCAAGCAGATGGCGGTCGCGGGCGGCGGCGACTTCAACCGCCAGATCGTGCCCATCACCGAGATCCCCGTGTCGATGCAGAACGCCGTGATCTCGGCGGAGAACGCCTCGTTCGAGGACGACTCGGGTGTCGACCCGATGGGTATCGCCCGCGCCGTGTTCAACATGGCCAAGGGCGGCGCGACCCAGAGCGGTTCGACGATCACCCAGCAGTACGTCAAGAACGCCATGCTCACCCAGGAGCAGACGCTCAAGCGGAAGCTCTCCGAGCTCTTCATCTCCATAAAGGTGGGCGCCACCAAGGAGAAGCCCGAGATCCTCGCGGGCTATCTGAACACCGCCTACTACGGTCGCGGGGCGTACGGCATCCAGGCGGCCGCCCGCGCGTACTACGGCGTGGACTGCAAGAAGCTCAACGCCAGCCAGGGCGCGTTCCTCTCCGCGGTGCTCAACGGTCCCAACCTGTACGACCCCTCGGGCGGGCAGGGGCCGCTGGCGACCCGGGAGAAGAACTACCAGCGGGCGAAGGCCCGCTGGGCGTGGACCCTCAAGCGCGAGGTCCAGGTCGGCCGGATGGAACCGGCGGACCGGGACAAGTTCCTCAAGCGGGGCTTCCCGACGCCGGACCCGCCGAAGCCCGCCACTTCGATGTCGGGGCAGCGCGGTTACCTGGTGAACCTCGCCGACAACTACATCGTCGCCAACAGCAAGATCAGCAAGGCGCGGCTGGACAAGGGTGGATACCAGATCCACACCACGTTCAACGAGAAGAAGATGCGTCAGCTCGAGTCGGCCGTCCGCCGGGTCTCCAAGGAGAACCTGGACCCGGACAAGCGGGAACGGGACAAGTACGTCCAGTTCGGCGGCGCTTCGGTGGAGCCCAAGACAGGCAAGATCGTCGCGATCTACGGCGGCAAGGACGCAACCGAGCACTACACCAACAACGCCGACTACACCGGCGTTCAGGTCGGTTCGACGTTCAAGCCCTTCGTGCTGGCCGCGGCGATGACCGACGGCCGGAGGGATCCGAAGGGGCCGCGCGTCCAGGAGGACGCGTCGCGGACGCCGATCTCCCCGTCCAGCGTCTACGACGGTGACAACAACCTGACGCTCAAGGACTACGACGGCTCCGTCTGGTACAACGAGCACAACAAGGAGTGGCACCAGCGGAACGACGGCAACGAGGACCGCGGGCAGATCGACCTGCGGACCGCGATGCGGTTCTCGGTGAACACCCCGTACATCCAGCTCGGTATGGACGTCGGTACCGACAAGGTGAAGGAAGCGGCGCTCTCCGCGGGGATGACCGAGGAACAGCTCTCCTCGATCATGCCGTCCTTCTCGCTCGGTACCTCCGCGCCCAGTGCGATCCGGCTCGCCGGTTCGTACGCGACCTTCGCGGCCAGCGGCCAGCAGATCGACCCGTACTCGGTCTCGAAGGTCGAGCGGAAGGGCCGGAACTACTACACGCACAAGGACAAGGTCGCGACGGCGTTCGACCCCAATGTGGCGAACAACGTCACCGACGTCCTCAAGACCGTGGTCCAGAAGGGCACCGGCACCTCCGCCCAGCTCCCGGGCCGTGAGGTGGCGGGCAAGACCGGTACCACCGACGGCAACAAGTCGGCCTGGTTCGCGGGCTACACGCGGCAGCTGTCCACCGCGATCGGCATGTTCCGGGTGAACGACCAGGCCAAGAGCCAGAAGTTCCTCGAGATGTACGGCGTGGGCGGCGAGAAGAGCATCCACGGTGCCTCGTACCCGGCCGAGATCTGGGCCGACTACATGGGCAAGGCGATGCAGGGGCTTCCGGCGAAGCCGTTCCCGGCCGCGGAGCCGATCGGCAGGAAGATCTTCGGAACCGGAGCCGTGCGGCCGACTCCGACGCCGACCCCGTCGGACACGCCCACGGCGTCTCCCTCGAAGTCCCCGTCCGAATCGCCGAGCAGTTCCCCGTCCACCTCTCCGAGCCCGTCGGACACCTGCAGCGTCTTCGACCCGCGGTGCGAGCCGAACGGCGGGGCGAGCGGTGACGGCGGTACGGACGCGGGTGCCGACGGCGGTACCGACGCCGGGTCCACCGGTACGCCGACACCACCCGGCAACGGAAACGGCAACGGGGGCGGCGAGCTCTTCGGCGGGCCCACCGCGACCCGCCGCGAGTGACCGTTCGCGCGTGACCCGCACACGACACAGCCCCCGCCCGGTCCGACCGGGCGGGGGCTCCGTCGTGAGGGCACGTACGGCAGGATGTGGACCATGACGAGCGTGCAGGAGGACCGGCAGCCCGTACGGCCCACGACGGAGGACGAGGTCGCCGCGGCCGGCAGCGAGCTGATCGGCGGCCCGGCCGGCCGCCGTGCGCTGCCCGGCACCGGATGGTGGACGCCGGTGCGGGTCGTCGCGCTCGTGGCGATCGGGATGTTCGCACTGGGCATGGTGCAGAAGCTGCCCTGCTACAACGGCGCCTGGTTCTTCGGGGCCGACAGTCAGTACACCCACGCGTGTTATTCGGACATTCCCCACCTTTTCTCTGCCCGTGGCTTCGCGTCGAACCTGACTCCGTACTTCGACCGGCTGACCGGTGACATGGAGTACCTGGAGTACCCGGTCCTCACCGGCCTGTTCATGGAGGTGGCCTCGTGGCTGACCCCGGGCGGCGGGGTCCAGCACCGGGAGCAGATCTACTGGCTGGTCAACGCGGGCATGCTGATGGCCTGCACGGCCGTCCTCGCCGTCTGCGTCGCCCGGACCCACCGGCGCCGCCCCTGGGACGCGCTGCTCGTGGCCCTGGCCCCCGCCCTCGCGCTCACCGCCACGATCAACTGGGACCTGCTCGCCGTCGCGCTCACCGCCGCGGCGATGCTCATGTGGTCGCGCAGCCGGCCGCTCGCCGCGGGGGTGCTGATCGGGCTGGCGACGGCCGCCAAGCTCTACCCCTTCCTGCTGCTCGGGCCGCTGTTCCTGCTGTGCCTGCGGGCCGGGCGGTGGCGTGCGTTCGGCCGGGCCTTCGGCGGGGCGGCCGGCGCCTGGCTGGTGGTGAACCTGCCGGTGATGGCCCTGGCCCCGGAGGGGTGGAAGAAGTTCTACACGTTCAGCCAGGAGCGGCCCGTCGACTTCGGCTCGTTCTGGCTGATCATTTCGCAGCGCACCGGGGACCCCCTGGAGAACGCCAACACCTGGGCCACGGTGATCACCCTGGTGCTGTTCGCCGGGATCGGGGCCCTGGCCCTCACCGCGCCCCGCCGCCCCCGCTTCGCCCAGCTCGCGTTCCTGGTCGTCGCCGTGTTCATCCTGGTGAACAAGGTCTACTCGCCGCAGTACGTGCTGTGGCTGATCCCCCTCGCGGCGCTGGCGCGCCCCCGCTGGCGGGACTTCCTGATCTGGCAGGCCTGCGAGGTCATGTACTTCACCGGCATCTGGATGTACCTCGCGTACACCTCCAGCGGCGACAAGCACCACGGTCTGCCGCCCGAGGGGTACCAGTTGGTGATCCTCATCCACCTGCTGGGCACGCTCTACCTCTGCGCCGTGATCGTGCGGGACGCGCTGTTCCCCGAGCGGGACGTCGTGCGGCGCGACGGCTCGGACGACCCGTCGGGGGGCGTCCTGGACGGTGCCCCGGACGCGTTCGTCCTCGGCCGGGAGCAGCACGCGCGGCACGCCCTCTACGACGGCGGGACCTACGTGCAGTGGGGAGTGCGGGCTCACGGAACCGCACATTCGGCATCTATGGAGTGAACTTCCCCCAGTGCGGGTGAATGTGGTTTACCAACTCACCTAGCGTGCGCGGCGGAGGTGATGTTCCGCCATGAGCGAACGCGGTGAATCATCCGTCGGAGCGCCGGAACACGATGCCATCGACGTCGACGACTTCGTCTACGCGGCCACGGGCGCCAGGGTGCGCCGACTGACCATGCCGGGCGGAGAGCACTGGTTCCCGGCGGCGGAGGTGGCCGAGGCGCTCGGGTACCCGGAGCCGCTGCTCGCCGTCGCCCGGCTGGTGCCCGGAGAGCACACGGCCACCCTCGACGAACTGGCGCGGAGCGTCGCCGGGAGCGATGCGCTCCGGGCCATGGCGGGGCAGGCGGTCAGGGAGCGGACGGGCATGGTCAGCCTCCAGGGGCTCGTCCTGCTCGTGGGGGGCTGCGCCGAGCCGGCCGCGCAGCCGTTCCGGAGCTGGATCGCCGAGGTCGTGCACACCGTGCAGCGCGACGGAGGCTACGTCCTGGCCGAGTCCGAGGTGCAGCCCCGCCGGTGTCCCGGCCGGGCGGACGGGCCGCGGGTCCGTGCCGTGCCGGACGCGGTGATCGACGCGATCACCGGGCTGGAGCAGCGCCGGGGCGCGTTCGACCACGGGCTCGTTCCGGTCCGCCGGGAGGGGGCCCGCACGCGGCGGGAGGGCATCGACGCGCAGCTCGACGTGGTGCGGTCGATGGCCCGGATCGCGGACTCGCTGGAGCGCATCGCCCGGCGCATGCGCTCACGCTCCCCCAAGGCGCGGCCCGGAGCCCCGGCCCTGTCCACCGAGGCGGTCCTCACCGACTGGCGGGAACGGCTCGCCCTCACCGAGGAGGTCGACGCGGTGGCCGCGCACATCGTGCCGCACCTGGTGCGCTCCGGGGAGATGAGCCGTCCGCTGGAGTCGATCGCGGCCCGCACCGGACTGTCGGTCGACCGGGTCCGGGACTGCCTGCACTTCCTGCTGCGCCGTGACTGCATCCGGCGGTCCGGGGTGACGGCGGAGGGCACACCGGTGTACGTGCTCGGCCGGCGGGGGCGGCCCGGAGCGTGAGCCGGGGCGGGCCGGGGACTGCCGGGCCGGTCGCGTGCGTGCGGGAACGGCCCGGAGGGTGCGGAGGGACGGCAGTGCACGGGCGGGCCCGGAAAGACGGGAAGGGCCCGGGTCCGCACGTCGGCCGTGCGTCCCCGGGCCCTCGCCGTGGGTGTTGCGGACCTCAGCGGTCGACCACCCGGTCGAACTGGGTCGTGGTGTGCCGGAGGTGGGCCACCAGCTCCTCACCCACCTTGGGCTCGGGGGCGTCGTTCGGCACGAACAGGATGGACACCTGCATGTGCGGCGGCTCGGCGAACCAGCGCTGCTTGCCCGACCAGACGAAGGGCGACAGATTGCGGTTCACCGTCGCCAGTCCGGCGCGGGCCACCCCCTTGGCACGGGGCATGACGCCGTGCAGGGCCTTCGGGGACTCCAGCCCGACCCCGTGCGAGGTGCCGCCGGCGACCACCACCAGATAGCCGTCGGAGGCGGCCCGCTGCTGGCGGTATCCGAAGCGTTCGCCCTTCGCGACCCGCGTGACGTCCAGCACCGATCCCCGGTACTCGGTGGCCTCGTGGTCGCCGAGCCACAGCCGGGTGCCGATCCTGGCCCGGAAGCGGGTCTGCGGGAACTGCTGCTGGAGACGGGCGAGTTCGTCCGCGCCCAGGTGGCTGACGAACATCGTGTGCAGCGGCAGCCGGGCGGCGCGGATCCGGTCCATCCAGGCGATGACCTCCTCGACCGCGTCCGAGCCGTCCGTGCGGTCCAGCGGGAGGTGCAGGGCGAAGCCCTCCAGCCGCACGTCCTCGATCGCCGCGTGCAGCATGGGCAGGTCGTGCTCGCTCACGCCGTGCCGCTTCATGCTGCTCATGACCTCGATGACGACGCGCGCGCCGACCAGGCCGTGCACGCCCTCGACGGAGGACACCGAGCGGATCACCCGGTCCGGCAGCGGCACGGGTTCCTCGCCGCGCCGGAACGGGGTGAGGACCAGCAGGTCTCCGCCGAAGTAGTCCTTCATCCGCGCGGCCTCGTACGTGGTGCCCACGGCGATGATGTCGGAGCGGAAGCGGGTGACCTCCTCGGCCAGGCGCTCGTGGCCGAAGCCGTAGCCGTTGCCCTTGCAGACCGGGACGATCCCCGGGAACTGCTGGATCACCGACTGCTGATGCTCCCGCCAGCGCGCGGTGTCGACATAAAGGGTGAGCGCCATGGCCGGTCCGGAACCTCTCTCGTATCTGCGGTGTATGGGAGGTATGAAGCGGAGAACGTGGGGGACGACGGTGGCGTCGTCGACGGATCGGTCAGCGCCGCGACATGTAGATGTCGAGCGCCTTGTGCAGCAGCTTGTTGAGCGGGAAGTCCCACTCACCGAGGTACTCGGCTGCCTGCCCGCCGGTGCCGACCTTGAACTGGATCAGACCGAAGAGATGGTCGTTCTCGTCCAGGGAGTCGCTGATGCCGCGCAGGTCGTAGACGCTGGCGCCGAGGGCGTAGGCATCGCGCAGCATGCGCCACTGCATCGCGTTCGAGGGCCGGACCTCGCGCTTGTGGTTGGCGGAGGCTCCGTAGGAGTACCAGACGTGGCCGCCGACGATCAGCATGGTCGCGGCCGCGACGGCTTCGCCCTCGTGCGTGGCGAAGTAGAGCCGCATCCGGTTGGGGTCCTCGGAGTTGAGGGCCGTCCACATCCGCTGGAAGTAGCCGAGCGGCCGCGGGCGGAAGCGGTCGCGCTCCGCGGTGATCTCGTAGAGGCGCTGCCACTCGGCCAGGTCTTCGTAGCTGCCCTGGACGACCTCGACGCCGGCCTTCTCGGCCTTCTTGATGTTGCGGCGCCACAGCTGGTTGAAGCCCTTGTGGACGTCCTCGAGGGAGCGGTTCTCCAGCGGCACCTGGAAGACGTAGCGGGGCTGCACGTCACCGAAGCCGGCCCCGCCGTCCTCGCCCTGCTGCCAGCCCATCTTGCGCAGCCGGTCCGCCACTTCGAAGGCGCGCGGCTCGATGTGGGTCGCCTCCACGTCGCGCAGGCGCTTCACATCCGGGTTCTGGATGCCGCCCTTGATCGCGGCGGCGTCCCACCGCCGGATCACCAGGGGCGGGCCCATCTTCACGGAGAAGGCGCCCTGCTGCTTGAGGTGCGCCAGCATGGGCTGCAGCCAGTCCTCGAGGTTCGGCGAGAACCAGTTGATGACCGGACCCTCGGGCAGATAGGCCAGGTAGCGCTTGATCTTGGGCAGCTGCCGGTACAGGACCAGGCCCGCGCCGACGAGTTCACCGTTCCTGTCGAACCAGCCGAGGTTCTCGGAGCGCCACTCCGACTTGACGTCGGCCCAGGCCGGTACCTGCATGTGGCTCGCCGCAGGCAGGCTCTGGATGTACGCCAGATGCTGCTCACGGCTGATCGTCCTCAGGGTCAAGCTCATGCGGGGCGCTCCTCGGCAGGTGTGTCCCCAGGGTCGGGGCTCCGGCTCTCGCCGGAAGCCTACTGCGCCAAGGTCCGTGCCCTCCCGTGCACGGTCCCCCGGCCACCTGCGCCCCGCCGGCGGGCCTTAGCCGAGCACCCCGCCGAAGAGCCCGCCGTGGGCCATGCCGAGGAAGAAGCCGAACGCCGCCGCACCGAGCCCGATGATCAGGAGAAAGCGCTCAGCGGTGGTCGCCGAGATCATCTGCCCCCATGCCCCGGTCAGGACACCGATCAGGCCGGTCCAGGAGCTGATCAGGTGGAGGTTGTCGAACTGCGCCGTGACGAAGGCGACAACCCCCAGCACGATCGTCGCAGCCACCAGGCTGTTCGCGACGGGATGCGCCTTGCCGTCGCTGTTGAGGACAGAGGTCAGTGCGGAGAAGCGGCGGCCGTGGGACTGTCGGACCGGTTGCGCCATGGGGCACCTCCTGGCGAATCGGCGGCGCACTGTAGCGCCGCACCCACCCGATGTGTACAGATTGCGGCCATCCGAGTCCGGATTTCAACCGGAAGGCTCGTAGCAGGTACTCTGTACGGTCTGCACCGGCGTCTGTCCAGGTCGAATTCCGGTCCCGCATCGGGACGGGAACCGACTGTCAGTGGCAGCCGATACCGTTGCGAACGCATTACGACCCTCCTGCCACGGAAATGCCGTGGCCGCTGAGTCCAGAGGAGGTGGGTTCCACATGCGTCACTACGAGGTGATGGTCATCCTCGACCCCGATCTCGAGGAGCGCGCTGTCTCCCCGCTGATCGAGAACTTCCTTTCCGTCGTCCGTGAGGGCAACGGCAAGGTCGAGAAGGTCGACACCTGGGGCCGTCGTCGTCTCTCGTACGAGATCAACAAGAAGCCCGAGGGCATCTACTCGGTCATCGACCTGCAGGCCGAGCCTGGAGTCGTCAAGGAGCTCGACCGTCAGATGAACCTGAACGAGTCGGTCCTCCGGACCAAGGTCCTCCGTCCCGAGACCCACTGATCTTCAGTCCTCGCGACTGACGTTCAGCGGTAATCGGGTCCGAGCAGCAAGCAGCCAGCAGCACACCCGCCGAGAGGTTCACCCATGGCAGGCGAGACCGTCATCACGGTCGTCGGCAATCTCGTCGACGACCCCGAGCTGCGCTTCACCCCGTCCGGTGCGGCGGTCGCGAAGTTCCGCGTCGCGTCCACTCCCCGCACCTTCGACCGCCAGACCAACGAGTGGAAGGACGGCGAGAGCCTCTTCCTCACGTGCTCGGTGTGGCGGCAGGCGGCGGAGAACGTCGCCGAGTCGCTCCAGCGCGGCATGCGCGTCATCGTGCAGGGCCGGCTGAAGCAGCGGTCCTACGAGGACCGCGAGGGCGTCAAGCGCACGGTCTACGAGCTGGACGTCGACGAGGTCGGCGCCAGCCTGCGCAATGCCACGGCCAAGGTCACCAAGACCACCGGCCGCGGTGGCCAGGGTGGTTACGGCGGCGGTGGCGGCGGTGGCCAGGGTGGCGGCGGCTGGGGCGGCGGCCCCGGTGGCGGCCAGCAGGGCGGCGGCGGGGCTCCCGCCGACGACCCGTGGGCGACCGGCGCGCCGGCCGGCGGTGGCCAGCAGGGCGGTGGCGGTGGCTGGGGCGGCGGCTCCGGCTCCGGCGGCGGCTACTCGGACGAGCCGCCCTTCTAGGCCGCCTCGGCGGCCTGGTCAGGGCGACCAGCACAAACTTCTTGATCACACTGGAGAGAGACAATGGCGAAGCCGCCTGCTCGCAAGCCTAAGAAGAAGGTTTGCGTGTTCTGCAAGGAGAAGATCTCCTACGTCGACTACAAGGACACGAACCTGCTGCGGAAGTTCATTTCCGACCGCGGCAAGATCCGTGCCCGCCGGGTCACCGGCAACTGCACCCAGCACCAGCGTGACGTCGCCACGGCCGTGAAGAACAGCCGTGAGATGGCGCTGCTGCCCTACACCTCGACTGCTCGCTAAAGGGAGGGTGACCGAATCATGAAGATCATCCTCACGCACGAGGTCTCCGGCCTCGGCACCGCAGGCGACGTCGTGGACGTCAAGGACGGCTACGCTCGCAACTACCTGGTCCCGCGCGGTTTCGCGATCCGCTGGACCAAGGGTGGCGAGAAGGACGTCGAGCAGATCCGTCGCGGTCGCAAGATCCGCGAGATCGCCACGATCGAGCAGGCCAACGAGGTCAAGGCTCAGCTCGAGGGCGTGAAGGTCCGCCTGGCCGTCCGCTCGGGTGAGGCCGGCCGTCTCTTCGGCTCCGTCACCCCGGCCGACATCGCCTCGGCGATCAAGGCTGCCGGTGGTCCGGACGTGGACAAGCGCCGCGTCGAGCTCGGCACGCCGATCAAGACCCTGGGCGCGCACCAGGTGTCCGTGCGTCTGCACGCCGAGGTCTCCGCGAAGGTCGGCATCGAGGTCGTCGCCGCCTGATCGCTGTGCTCGGCACATCGTGTCGAAGGGGCCGCACCGGACGAGGTGCGGCCCCTTCGCCATTCTCGCGGTGACGAGGGGGTGTCGCGGTGACGAGGTGGTGTCCCCCGGAGACCGGAGGTTGTGTCCCGGACAAGGTGACCGGGCTGTGTCCGCGGACGGGGAGCCGTGCCGGCGGCTTGGGCGCCGTGTCCGCGGTGGCGCATGATCCGGTTCGGACCGGCGGAGTCCTGTCGTGGTACGGCATCCCTCTTGACGGCGTACCGTTCCGCCCGGACGGGGTTCGCTCGGACGCGGTTCGCCCGGACGGGGCGTCGGACGGCCGCGGGGTCGGACGGGCGCGGTTCGGACGGGCCCGGTCTCAGCGGGTCGCGCCGGTGACGATCCAGCGCCCGGACCGTGTCCGCGTCGCGAGCGTGACCAGCCGGATAGACATCATCAGGGCCATCACCCACCACAGTGCGGTGAGGCCGCCTCCGAGATGCGGGACGGCGAGCGCCACCGGGGCGAACACGGCGAGTGTCGCGATCATGGCCCAGGCCAGGTACGGACCGTCGCCGGCGCCCATCAGGACACCGTCCAGGACGAAGACCACCCCCGAGACCGGCTGGGTGAGCGCGACGACCAGCAGGGCGGGGAGCAGCAGTTCGTGCACCGCCGGGTCACCGGTGAACACCGGGAGGATCAGCGGCCGGGCGATCACCACCAGCAGGCCCAGCACCACCCCGGAGGCAATGCCCCACTGCATCATCCGCCGACAGGCCGCCTTGGCGCCGGCCACGTCCTCGGCTCCCAGGTAGCGGCCGATGATGGCCTGTCCGGCGATGGCGATGGCGTCCAGGGCGAAGGCCAGCAGCGACCAGAGGGACACGATGATCTGGTGGGCGGCGATCTCGGCGTCGCCGAGCCGGGCCGCCACCGCTGTGGCGATCAGCAGGACCGCCCGCAGCGACAGCGTACGGATCAGCAGGGGCGCCCCAGCCTGGGCGCAGGCCCGGATGCCGGCGGCGTCGGGGCGCAGGGAGGCGCCGTGCTTGCGCGCTCCGCGCACCACGACGACGAGGTAGGCCGCCGCCATGCCGCACTGGGCGACGACGGTGCCCCAGGCGGAGCCGGCGATGCCGAGACCGGCGCCGTAGACGAGGGCGGCGTTGAGGGCGGCGTTGGCGGCGAAGCCGCCGATCGCGACCTTGAGCGGCGTCCGGGTGTCCTGCAGGCCCCGCAGCACGCCGGTGGCGGCCAGCACGACGAGCATGGCCGGTATGCCGAGGGCGCTGACCCGCAGATAGGTCACGGCATACGGGGTGGCCGTGTCGGAGGCGCCGAAGAGCCCGACCAGTGCCGGAGCGGCCGCCAGCGTGGCCGCGGCCACGGCGGCACCGAGCAGCAGGGCGAGCCAGATGCCGTCCATGCCCTGTCGGATGGCGGCCGGAAGATCACCCGCGCCGACCCGGCGGGCGACCGCAGCGGTGGTGGCGTAGGCGAGGAAGACGAAGACGTTGACCGCGGTCAGCAGCAGGCCGCCGGAGATGCCGAGCCCGGCCAGCTGCGGGGTGCCGAGGTGGCCGACGATCGCACTGTCGACCATGAGGAAGAGCGGCTCCGCGACGAGGGCGCCGAAGGCGGGGAGGGCGAGCGCCACGATCTCGCGATCGTGGCGTCTGCTGCGCTGCGCGGTCGCGGGGCCCTGATTCATGCGCCCCACCGTAATCTTCCACAGGTAAGAGGCGCAAGAGCCTTAGGTCCCTTACTGGGCGCTCGGAGGGGCGATCTCCTCTGCGCCGTTTGTCGCGATCTTGAATCCCTCGCGAAAGTTTTTCTTCTGCACAGCCGGTGGATGGCAAAAGTGCAGGTCAGGGCAGGGCGGTTGGGGTGATTGTGTGTTTGTCCACAGCGCTTTCCCCCGCGCTGTGCACAGGTTTGGCGCGCTTCTCCACAGGTTGGGCCCGACCATCCACATGGCCTGTGGATAACCGTCTTGGCTGACGGTGGCGTCGGCCCTACCGTGGTGCGGCGCCCGCCGCCTGTTCCGGCCTCGAAACCCCAGCGAACTCGACGCGCCGGACCGGGAGTCGGGCGCCTCATGTGTCAGCGCGGTGCCGTATGAAGGACGAGGACGGCATCGGGGAATGCGCCGTGCCCGGCAGGGCGCGCGTCGCGGTCGGAGGGAGGTGCCGGGGTGAGCCAACAGGAGATGGAAGATGCCTGGGCGGCGGACATGGGTCCGAGTGATCGCCTGCCGGCCTCCCGGTCCCCCCGCGGCGGCGACCGGGCGCGGACCGAGCGGCACGACCGCGGCCAGGACGACTGGTCGGGCGGATCCGGCTTCGAGCGCGTACCCCCGCAGGATCTGGACGCCGAGCAGTCCGTGCTCGGCGGCATGCTGCTCTCCAAGGACGCCATCGCAGACGTGGTGGAGGTCCTCAAGGGCAACGACTTCTACCGCCCGGCGCACGAGACCGTCTACCAGGCGATCCTCGACCTCTACGCCAAGGGCGAGCCCGCCGACCCGATCACGGTCGCCGCGGAGCTGACGAAGCGCGGCGAGATCACCAAGGTCGGCGGCGCGTCCTATCTGCACACCCTGGTGCAGTCGGTGCCGACGGCGGCGAACGCGGAGTACTACGCCGAGATCGTCCACGAGCGTGCCGTGCTGCGGCGGCTGGTCGAGGCGGGCACCCGTATCACCCAGATGGGATACGCGGCCGACGGCGACGTGGACGAGATCGTCAACAACGCCCAGGCCGAGATCTACGCCGTCACCGAGCAGCGGACCAGCGAGGACTACCTCCCGCTCGGCGACATCATGGAGGGGGCCCTCGACGAGATCGAGGCCATCGGCTCGCGCAGCGGCCAGATGTCGGGCGTCCCGACCGGCTTCACGGATCTGGACTCGCTCACCAACGGACTGCACCCGGGCCAGATGATCGTCATCGCGGCCCGTCCCGCGATGGGTAAGTCCACCCTGGCGCTGGACTTCGCCCGGGCCTGTTCCATCAAGAGCAACCTGCCGAGCGTGATCTTCTCCCTGGAGATGGGGCGCAACGAGATCGCGATGCGACTGCTGTCCGCCGAGGCCCGGGTCGCCCTGCACCACATGCGGTCGGGCAGCATGACCGACGAGGACTGGACCCGGCTGGCCCGCCGGATGCCGGACGTCTCCGGCGCCCCGCTCTACATCGACGATTCGCCCAACCTGTCGATGATGGAGATCCGGGCCAAGTGCCGGCGTCTCAAGCAGCGCAACGACCTGCAACTGGTCGTCATCGACTACCTCCAGCTGATGCAGTCCGGCGGCGCGCGGCGCCCCGAGAGCCGTCAGCAGGAGGTCTCGGACATGTCCCGGAACCTGAAGCTGCTGGCCAAGGAGCTCGAAGTCCCGGTCATCGCGCTGTCGCAGCTGAACCGTGGCCCGGAGCAGCGGACGGACAAGAAGCCGATGGTGTCGGACCTGCGTGAGTCGGGCTCCATCGAGCAGGACGCCGACATGGTCATCCTGCTGCACCGCGAGGACGCCTACGAGAAGGAGTCACCGCGGGCGGGCGAGGCGGACCTGATCGTGGCGAAGCACCGTAACGGTCCGACCGCGACGATCACCGTGGCCTTCCAGGGCCACTACTCCCGGTTCGTGGACATGGCTCAGACCTGACGGAGCGGATGTGCAGGGTCTCGCGGCTGATGTCGTCATCGCACGGGCCGTGTCGTACCGATGTCATGTGCGACATCACCGTGAGACCAGCGCGTGGGTGCTGCTGCTCAGCGCCTCGTCTCGTACCTGGTCAGGACCACGCCGCCGGGAAACGTCCGCGTCTCCACCAGGTTCAGGTTCACCCAGCTGTCCAGCGCGGTGAAGAACGGCGTGCCGCCGCCCACCAGGACCGGATGGGCGGCGATCGCGTACTCGTCGATCAGCCCGGCGCGCATGGCCGCCCCGGCGAGCGTTGCGCCGCCGATGTTCATCGGGCCGCCGTCCTCGGCCTTGAGCCGGGTGATCTCGGCGATCGCGTCGCCGGTGACCAGGCGGGTGTTCCAGTCGACCCTGTCGATCGTCGAGGAGAACACCACCTTCGGCGTGTCCCGCCAGTTCCGCGCGAACTCGATCTCCGCCGGGGTGGCGCCCGGCTGCTGGTCGCCGGTCGGCCAGTAGGAACTCATCGTCTCCCACAGCTTGCGCCCGTACAGGGACAGGCCACTCGCCTGCTCGTGGTCGAGCCACCACTGGAACAGCTCGTCGCTCGGCGGTCCGCCCCAGCCGATGTCGTCGCCGGCCGCGGCGATGTAGCCGTCCAGGGTCAGGTTCATGCCGTAGATCAGTTTCCGCATGGCCCAGCCTTCCGTCCGTGGGTGCCCGGCGTATGGACCAGCGTGGCGCGAGAACTCATCGGTGCGCGATCCGGGCTCGCCGGTGGTCCTCGTGCTCGGGGCTCAGCGTGGTGTACTCGGCCGACACGGGCAAGCCGCCTGATCTCGGCCTCGCCCTCGCGAGGGAATGCCACCGACGGCCGGCGGCGGATCGTCCCGATGCCTCCCATCGGCGGAACCTGCGAGCCGCGCAGTGCATGGACGGCTCCTTGGGCGCGCGGCAGACTCGGCGGCATGGTGGTGTCCCTGCGGGTCCTCACGGTGGACGACTGGCCGCTGTGGCGGGACGTCCGGCTCGCTGCCCTGGCCGAGGCGCCGGAGGCGTTCACCGCCCGGCTCGCGGACTGGGGCCGGGGCGGGGAGGAGCAGTGGCGGGCGCGGCTGGAGATGCCCGGCGCCCACCATGTCGTCGCCCTGCTGGACGGCCGGGCCGTCGGGGTCGCCCGGGGCATTCCCGACGGCCGGGGCGGGTGCGAGCTGAGGTCGGTGTGGGTCGGCCCGGAGGCACGGGGCCATGGTGTCGGGGACCGGCTGATCGAAGCGGTCGAGACCTGGGCCCGGCAGTCGGGGGCCGGGGTGCTGCGGCTCGCGGTGATCCCGGGCAACGAGCCCGCTGTCGCCCTGTACCGGCGCAACGGGTTCGTCCCCACGCCTGAGCCCGGTGCGCTGCTGTCCGACGGCGTCACCCGTGAGCGGGTGATGGTGAAGGCGCTCCGCGAGCCCGACGGCGGGAGAGCGTGAGGTGGGGGTGAGCCGGCTGCGGTCGTGCGTCGGTCGCCGGGAGTGCCGGACGGGCGGGTTCGGTCGTACGGCCCGGGCGCCGGGAGGGTGGCTGAGCCGGTTCCGCGCGTACGGCTCCGGCCGTCCGGGAGGAGAAGGGCCGGGAGGAGGAAGGCCGGATGGGCGCCCCCGACCGCGCGGCACGTCCCGGCGGTGACCCCCGGGTCCTCCGCGATGCGACGCGGTTCGAGTGACCCCCGGCCCTCCGCTATAAGACGTGCCCGAGTAACCCCGGTGCCCCGCGATACGGCCCGCCCGTACGACGCGCCCGAGTGACCCCGACACGGCCCGCCCGAGCGACCCCGATGCCCCGCCGTACGCCCCGCGGGCGCGGCGGAAGCGTGCGCCGTGTCCCGCGCACCGGTAGAAGTGGTCCCCATGACTGACCCGTTCGAGAATCTGCTGCCCGACACCCGGCGGGCCCTGCACCACCGGATCGCCACCGCGCAGGCCCAGGGCCGTTCCCCGTCGCTGGTCGGGGCGGTGGTGCGGGACGGCCGTACGGTGTGGACAGGGGGCCGCGGCGCGGTGGCGGGACGGGAGCCGGACGGCGACACGCAGTACCGGACGGGCTCGATCACCAAGACCTTCACCGCCGTTCTGGTGCTGCGCCTGCGGGACGAGGGGCTGCTCGATCTCGCCGACCCGCTGGACAAGCACCTGCCGGCGACCGGAGCCGGGGAGGTGACGATCGCCCAGCTGCTCGCCCACACCGGCGGCCTGGCCGCCGAGACCCCCGGCCCCTGGTGGGAGCGGACTCCGGGCGAGCTGCGCCGCGCGCTCCCCGACGTCCTGGGCGAGGAACCGTTCCGGCACCCGCCCGGCCGGGTGCACCACTACTCCAACCCCGGCTACACCCTGCTCGGTTCCCTCGTCGAGCAGCTGCGCGGCGAACCGTGGGAGACCGTGCTGCGGCGCGAGGTGCTGGAGCCGCTCGGGATGGACCGGACGACGACGCGGCCCGGGGCCCCGTGCGCCGACGGCTGGGCGGTCCACCCGTGGGCGGATGTGCTGCTCCCCGAACCCGCCCAGGACCTGGGCCTGATGGGACCCGCCGGTCAACTCTGGTCCACGGCCGCCGACCTCGGCCGCTGGGGCGCCTTCCTCATGGCGGGCGACGAACGGGTGCTCGCACCGGAGACCCTCGCCGAGATGCGCACCCCGGCCGCGGCACCCGGGAGCGACAGCTGGGACGCGGGCTACGGCCTCGGCCTCCAGCTCGTCCGCCGGGACGGCCGGACACTGGCCGGACACACCGGTTCCCTGCCCGGCTTCCTCGCCACGCTGTGGACGAGCGCGGAGGACCGGCTGGCCGCCGTGGTCATGGCCAATGTCACCGCGGGACCCGCGGTCGCCGCCGTCGCCGCGGAACTCGTCCGGATCGTGGCCGAACGCGAGCCCGTCGTCCCCGCCCCGTGGAAGCCGCTCCCGGAGGCCGATCCGGAGCTGCTGGCGCTGACGGGGCCCTGGTACTGGGGGCCGACGCCGTACACGCTGCGCCTGGCCGCCGGCCGCTCCCTGGAGCTCACGCCGCTCGGCGGCGCCGGCCGCGCCTCCCGTTTCCGGGCCGAGAAGGACGGGACGTGGACCGGCCTGGACGGATACCACGCGGGCGAGACGCTCCGCGCGGTGCGGTCCGACGACGGCTCGGTGAGCCACCTCGACCTGGGGTCCTTCGTGTTCACCCGGCAGCCGTACGACCCCGCGGCACCCGTGCCGGGCGGGGTCGACCCGCAGGGCTGGCGGCCGCTGCCGTAGCGGTCGCCGCCGTAGGAGTGGCCGACGGCACGGACCGCCGTAGGAGATCCACGGCGGCACCCACGGATGCCGCCGTGGGTGCCGCCGGTCTCCGCCGCCGGCCTCAGAGCTGGAGTTTGAAACCGATATGCGAACCGGTGAAGCCGAGCCGCTCGTAGAAGCGGTGGGCGTCGGTGCGGGTGGCGTCGGAGGTCAGCTGCACCAGCCCGCAGTCCTGGCGGCGCGACTCGGCCACCGCCCACTCGATCAGCAGCGTGCCCAGGCCGCCGCCCCGCTCGTCCGCGTGGATGCGCACGCCCTCGATGACGGAGCGGGTGGCGCCGCGGCGGGAGAGCCCGGGTATCACGGTGAGCTGGAGCGTTCCCACGACCCGGCCCGCGCGTTCGGCCACCACCAGATGCTGGTTCGGGTCGGCCGCCAGGCGTTCCAGGGCGCGCAGGTACGGCGCCGGGTCGTCGGGCGACTCGCGCTGGGCGCCGAGCGGGTCGTCGGCCAGCATCGCGACGACGGCGGGGATGTCCTGCGGCGTGGCCGGGCGGATCTCAAGATCATTCATGACCGCACCCTAGAGGGGCCGCGTCCCGGAATCGGGGGCTTTCAGACCGCGACGACCGGGGCCGCCGGGCCGATGGCCTCCACCGCGGCGACCAGCGCCTGCGGAACGCGCGGCTTCCCGCACCCGGCGGCCGCGGCGGGTGAGCCCCCAGGGCTTCAGGACCGAGACCGCGGTGAGGAACACGTAGAGGGCCGTGGCCACCGCCGGGGCGACCACCAGATCGGTGGCGGCCGCCCCCACCGGTCCGCCGGAATCGACGGCCGCCGCCGCGTGGTCGATCCGCGAGCGGAGGGCGACGACCGAGGCGCCGGTCGCGGCGAGGGTGAGCCAGAACTTGGTGAGCACCCAGCGGTGCCGGGCCAGCCCCCAGGGCGTGCCCAGGGCCAGCACCACCCCGCTGAGCAGGGAGAGCACGCTGAGCGGGGCGACCAGCCAGTCTCCGAAGATCTTCATCGCACGGTAGGCGGCCTCGGCGGTGACGGCGGATTCGGTGGCCGCGGCGGCGATGCCGAGGGCGAGCAGACCGACCGTCAGGCCGAGCCAGCCGACACCGACACAGACATGGACGACGAGGGCGGCCCGGCGGGCGGGGCGGGTCAGTTGCATGCCTCCACGGTCGCCGCGGCGAGGCCCGGGCGCATCCCGCAGCGGGAGTATCCGCCGCTGCGCGCGGGCGAGTACGCCTACTCTCGCGGCATGGCGACTCTGCACCTCTTCGACCTGGACGGCACCCTGATACACGGCTCGGCGGCGCCCGTGGAGATCTCCCGGCAGCTCGGTCTGACCGAGGAGATCGCCGAGCTCGAACGGGCCTTCGCGACGCGGCGGATCGAGCCGCCCGCGTTCGCGGAGCGGGTCCGCGACCTCTGGTCCGACCTCACCGAGGCCCATGTGGCGGCTGCGTTCGACGGCGCACCGTGGCTGGACGGCATCCGCGAGGTGTGGGCGGGCATCCGGGACAGCGGCGACCACTGCGCGGTGATCTCCCTGTCGCCCGGCTTCTTCGTGGAGCGGCTGCTGGACTGGGGGGCGCACGCGGCGTACGGATCGCGCTTCCCGGCGGTGCCGTTCCGTGAGCCGGTCGACCCCGCGGGCATCCTCTCCGCCGCGGCGAAGGTCCGGATCGCCGACGAGCTGTGCGCGCGGTTCGGGGTGGCGCGCGCGGACTGCGTGGCCTACGGCGACTCCATGTCGGACGCGGAGCTCTTCGCGGCGGTACCGACATCGGTCGCGGTGAACGCGGACCACCATCTGACGGACCTCGCCTCGTGGGCATACACCGGACGTGATCTCCGAGAGGCTTACGAACTGGTGCGTAACCGCCGGTAATTCATTACTGACGAGTTGCCTAGGGAATTCTCGGCATTGTGGGCGAGATCACGGAAATCGGGGGGTTTCCGGAAGTGATCGAGATCGGGACTTGTGGTTTCATCCGCGCCCGGTATGGTCGACTCCAGTTCAGCCACGACTCGCTGCCGTCACGTCGAGAGTGACATGGCAGCCTAGCGGGAATGCGGCCTTCGTTACCCGGACTTCCGGCTATTTGTCCGGCGAGGTCATGGGAAGTGGCACGCTGCACGGAAGGGAACTGCGGCCAATGTCACACCAGGCGGCTTTCGTCCGCTTTGTGTTGACTCGTCGGCACTGGTAAGAGCCGTAAAGAATATTGATCGAGAGCGATCAATTGCGGGCACATTCCAACCTTTGGATGTGCGAAGACTGACCGAAAGACGTTCGAGGCGAGGCAGACCATGGATGCTCCGACCACTACGTCAGCCGATAACGGCGGCTCTGGCGGAAACGGTGGGGACTGGGGTTGGTTCACTCCTGGGCCGAGCAGGAAGCGGGCAACGGAACCCGAGAACGAGGACCGGGAACAGACCGACCGGATACCCAGCCGTCCGGTGAGCCCGATCCGCCCGGTGGGCGGCCGCGGCCAGGACCGCGGGCCGGCCGAGCAGTACGACGACGCCCCCCGGTCCGGCCCCGCCGCCCCGCCGAACGCCTTCGGCGGCGCCCCCGAGCATCAGCGGCCCGCCGACCACGGCCCCGGCCAGGGCGTACGTCCCGGAACCGGCCCGCAGCGGGCGGCCCCCGGGTACGGCGACCCCGAGCGCCCCGCCCCCGACCGCACCGACGGCTACGCGGCCCGCGGATACCGGGCGCCCGGCGAGCCCGGGCCCGCTCCGGGCACCGCGCCGCAGGGCCGTCCGTACGCGGGTGACCACGGTGCGCCGCCCGTCGGCCCCGCCGCCGGGTCCGGCGAGCCCGCTCCCGCCGAGGAGGAGCAGCTGGTCCCCTCCTTCATGCGCCGGACCGGCCAGGGCGTGGGCGCCACCGACCCGCACCGCCCCGAAGAGCGCTACCTGGAAGAGCACTACCCCGAAGAGCGCTACCCCCAGGAGCAGCGCGCGGCAGCGCCTCGCCCCGGGGACGCCGCCGCGGCGGGCCGCCCCCAGCCGCAGCAGGCCCCGCAGCCGCCGCACGCCACCGTGCCCCGGCCGCACGCCGACCGGCAGCAGGCCCCGCAGCCCCCGAACGCCGACCGACCGCAGCCGCCATACGCCTCCACGCCGCCTGCGCCGCGCGCGCCGTCCGCCCCTCAGGCACCCGCCCCTCAGGCACCCGCCGCGACGGCGCCGCCGGCCGCCCCGCCCCGGCAGCAGCCCCAGCCCCAGCATCAGCAGCCCCAGCACCCCGCGCACCCGGCCTCGCCGCAGCCCCCGGCGGGCCCGGCGGGCGGCACCTCGTCCGCCGCCCCCGCCGCCGCAGGCGCCACGACCGCCGCAGGCACCACAAGCCCCGCAGGCACCGCGAGCCCCGCAAACACCGCCGGCCCCGCGACCGAGGCGCCCCCCGCGGACCGGCCCCGCCCGGCCGCCGAGGCCGGTACCGCCTCACCGGACGCGATCCTCATCCAGCGCACCATGGCGGAGATCGAGCCCATCGCGGACAAGGTCACCTCGTACTTCTACGCGATGCTCTTCGTCCAGCACCCCGATCTGCGGGCGCTGTTCCCCGCCTCCATGGACACCCAGCGCGACCGCCTGTTCAAGGCCCTGCTGACGGCGGCCCGGCATGTGGACGACTCGGCCACGCTCAGCGAGTACCTCTCCCATCTCGGCCGCGGCCACCGGAAGTACGGCACCCAGCCCGAGCACTACCCGGCGGTCGGCGAGGCCCTGCTCGGCGCGCTGGCCCGCCACGCCCCGGAGAGCTGGAGCGCCGAGACCCAGGCCGCCTGGGTGCGCGCCTACACCGCGATCTCCCAGATCATGATCGACGCGGCGGCCGAGAACGAGCGCACGGCCCCCGCCTGGTGGGACGCGGAGGTGGTCGCCCACGATCTGCGCACCCCCGACATCGCGGTGGTCACCGTGCGGCCCGACCAGCCCTACCCGTTCCGGGCCGGCCAGTACACGTCGCTGGAGACCCCCTGGTGGCCGCGCGTCTGGCGGCACTACTCCTTCTCCTCCGCGCCGCGCTCCGACGGGCTGCTCTCCTTCCATGTGAAGGCGGTCCCGGCGGGCTGGGTGTCCAACGCCCTGGTGCACCGGGCGCGTCCGGGCGACAGCATCCGCCTCGGCCCGCCCGCAGGTTCCATGACCGTCGACCACAGCACCGACAACGGACTCCTCTGCCTGGGCGGCGGCACCGGCATCGCCCCGATCAAGGCGCTGGTGGAGGATGTCGCCGAGCACGGCCGCAAGCGCCCCGTCGAGGTCTTCTACGGCGCCCGCAGCGACCACGACCTCTACGACATCGACACCCTGCTGCGGCTGGAGAAGTCGCACTCCTGGCTGGCGGTGCGGCCGGTCGTCTCGCACGGCCCGACCAACGGCCTCAGCGGCCCGCTGCCCGACGCCGTCCGCCAGTACGGCCCCTGGAACGCCTTCGACGCGTACCTCTCCGGCCCGCCCGGCATGATCCGCAGCGGTATCGACGCGCTCACCGGCATCGGCATCCCCTCGCACCGCATCCGGCACGACTCCCTCGAAGAGCTGGTGGCGGCGGGCGCCTGATGGACGCGGACGTGGAGACGGATCCCGGTGCGGCGCCGTCCGCCACCGAGCCTCCCGGGGCGCCCGGGCCCGTCGAGCGCCCCGGCAGCGACGGTGAGCACGCGGTGCAGCGGGCGCTGGGGACGACCGCCCGCGCCGACCGGTTCTACCGGGAGCAGGTGCTCGACCGGCTGAACGACCGGATGCGGGAGTTCGTCGGCCGGCAGGAGATGTTCTTCCTGGCCACCGCGGACCGGCACGGCGAGTGCGACAGCTCGTTCCGGGCCGGGCCGCCCGGCTTCCTCCGGGTCCTGGACGACCGGACGCTGGTCTACCCCGAGTACCGGGGCAACGGCGTGCACGCCAGTCTGGGCAACATCGAGGAGAACCCGCACCTCGGCATCATGCTGATCGACTTCCTCCGGGACCGGATCGGGCTGCACGTCAACGGCCGGGCGAGGATCGTCCCCGACGCGGAGATGCGGGCCGCCCGTCCGGAGCTGCCGGCCGACCCGGTGCCCGGCCGCCGGGCCCGGGTCTGGGTCGAGGTCACCGTCGAGGAGGCGTACATCCACTGCGCCAAGCACATCCCGCACCTGCGGAAGGTCCCGGCGCAGGACCGTGCGCAGGCGTGGGGGACCGACGACGTCAAGCGCAAGGGCGGGGACTTCTTCGGCGCGGCCGCCGAGGCCGGCAGCCGTCCGCCGTACACCCGGCCGCCCCGGGAGGGCGCGGACGGGCCGCCGTGGGCCGGCGAGGGGGCCGCGGGCTGGCGCCGGGTCGCCGAACAGGCCCTCGCGGAGGCCCGCCGCCGGGACGCGGGGAGCCGGCCGGCGCCGTACGGCGGCTGGTTCCGCTGAGCGGACGGCCGTCCGGGGCGCCTCCTCGGCCGGCTGCCGTCGTATCAGCCCAGGTCGGGGGCGTGCATCGCCCGCACGCCCTCGATGTTGCCGTCCAGGTAGTGGCGCAGCGACAGCGGGACGACCTCGACCGAGGCGATGCCCACCCGGCTGAACGGGATGCGCTCCACGGCGTACTCCCCGCACGGCTCCTCGACCTCGGGTCCGTGCCGCCGGGAGAGGTCCAGCGATTCGAGCCGGCAGACGAAGAAGTGCTGCACCTTGACCCCGGTCACCCCGCCGTCGGTGATGTGCTCGACGGTGTCGACGAAGACCGGGACGACATCGGTGACCTTGGCGCCGAGCTCCTCGTCCACCTCGCGGTGGAGGGCGTCGACGACGGTGGCGTCCTCCGGTTCGACCCCGCCGCCCGGGGTGATCCAGTAGGGCGGACACCCGGGCTTGGTCCGCTTGATCAGCAGCATCTCGTCGCCGTCGAGCAGGATGGCGCGGGCGGTTCGCTTGACCACGGGTCGTTCGGTCATGGGAGAGATGTCGCCCGGCCGGGGCCCTCCGAAACGTTCCGGAGGCGGCCCCTCCTGCCCGGGGTCACCGTGTTCGCCCGACGGTCACCAGTCCACCGCGGCGCGCAACAGCCAGTCGTGCGCCCGGGCGATGTGCGGCAGCCCGAGGGTGCCGGTCCGCACGGCCAGGAAGTAGGTGCGCAGCGGCGGCACCGGCGGGTCGAGCAGCGCGACGACCTCCCCGGTGTCCAGCGCGTCCTCGCAGAGGTAGCGGGGGAGCACGGCCATCCCGGCCCCGGCCGCCACACAGGTCAGCACCGCGCGCAGATCGGGGGCGATCACGGTGCCCGGGGCGGCGGGCTTCGCGTCGAAGACGGCCGCCCAGTAGCGGGAGAGAAGCGGCAGGCTCTCGTGCACCTCGACCACCGGGAGCTGTTCCAGGGCCGGTAACCCCCGCGCCTGGACACCGCCGTACGCGCCGATCCGGGCCGCCCAGCGGGGCGCGGCCACCAGGACGTGCTCCTCGTCGCAGAGCGGAGTCGCGGTCAGCAGACCGCCGCGGGGGCGGGCGGTGGTGATGGCCAGATCGTGATGTCCGGCGGCGAGTCCGCCGAGGGTCTCCTCCGCGCCGCCGAAGGCCGTCCGGAGCGCCGGTCCCTGGGCGAGCAGCGGCATCAGGGCGGGCAGCACCCGCAGCGCGGTGAACTCGGGCGGGCCCGCGAGGTGGAGGGTGCGCCGCGCCGGGCCGTCGGCCCCGGTGATCTCCACCAGGGCGTCGAGGTGCGGAGCCACCCGGTGGGCCAGCTCGTCGCCGACGCCGGTGGGGACGACGCCACGGGCCCGGCGGAGGAAGAGGGGACGGCCGAGCTGCCGTTCCAGGGCGCGTATCTGGCCGGTGACGGCGGGCTGGGAGAGACCGAGCAGGGCGGCGGCGCGGGTGAACGACCCCGCCCGGTGCACGGTCACGAAGGTACGGAGCAAGGTCAGGTCCATGCTGACCCTCCGTTCGCCGACGCGGACAGTCCGTCAACTATAAGAATGCCGATAGGCCTGTGTCGCTACGGTGATTGGACACTGACGCAGAGTCAACTAGCCTGGAATCCGCGGTTCGTTGTTCATTGAACCGGGACGGCTCGAGCCACGAGGGGGGAGGCTCGAGCCGTCCGTCGCCGGTTCGCCGGCCGCGTGCTCAGGCCGGTTACCCAGTCGCAGCCTCCGCGGACGCGTCCAGTGCTCGCAGCACATCCGCCACCAGGTCCTCGGGGTCCTCGGCGCCGACGGAGAAGCGGATGAAGCCCTCCGGCACCGCGTCGCCGCCCCACCGGCCGCGCCGCTCCGCGGTGGACCGCACACCACCGAAGCTGGTCGCGTCGTCCACCAGCGACAGCGCGGCCAGGAACCGTTCGGCCCGGGCCCGGTCCGCCAGCACGAAGGACACCACACAGCCGAACCGGCCGCCGCGCATCTGCCGGACCGCGACCGCGTGGGACGGGTCGCCGGGCAGGCCGGGGTGGCGCAGCCCGGTCACCTCCGGCCGGCCGCGCAGCGCCTCGGCGAGCGCCAGGGCGGTCGCGGCCTGCCGGTCCACGCGCAGCTGGAGGGTGGCCAGCGAACGGTGCGCCAGCCAGGCCTCCATCGGCCCGAGGATCGCCCCGGCGGTCTTGCGCCACCGCCGCACCTCCGCGGCCCGCTCCGGATCGCGGCAGGTGACGTAGCCGAGCAGCACATCGCCGTGCCCGGTCAGCGCCTTGGTGCCGCTGGCGACCGAGAAGTCCGCGCCGAGGTCCAGCGGCCGCTGGCCGAGCGGGGTGGCCAGGGTGTTGTCCACCGCGACCAGGGCCCCGGCCGCGTGCGCGGCGTCCGCCAGGCGGCGGATGTCGCACACCTCCAGCCCGGGGTTGGACGGTGTCTCCAGCCACAGCAGCTTCGCGCCGTCGAGCAGCGCGAGCTGGGCGTCCCCGGCGGTGGGCGCGGTGCGCACCTCGACGCCGTACGCCTCCAGCCGCTCCCGGACCAGCGGCAGCGCCTGGTAGCCGTCGTCCGGCAGCACCACGGCGTCCCCGGAGCGCACCTGGGAGAGGAGGACCGCGGAGACGGCGCCCATCCCGGACGGGAAGGCGACCGTCGTGACCTCCTCCCCCGGGGCCTCCAGCTCACCGATGGCCCGCTCCAGCCCGGTCCAGGTCGGGTTCTCGTCGCGGCCGTAGGTGTACGGGCCGACGGGGTCGCCCGGCAGGTGGTAGTGGGCGGCGAAAACCGGTCCCGGCAGGCTCGGCTCGTACGGCACGGGCTCGGGCAGGCCGGCCCGCACCGCACGGGTTCCGTCACCGGTCATGGGCACTCTCCCTGCTGTTCCGGTCATGGGTGATCAGTCGTCGTCGGGCAGGACCAGGTGCAGCGCCCAGGAGACGATCGAGACGATCAGGCCGCCGACGACCGCGGTCCAGAACGTGTCCACATGGAAGGTGAGGCCGAGCTCGCCCGCAAGCCAGGAGGTGAGCAGCAGCATCAGGGCGTTGATCACCAGGATGATCAGCCCCAGTGTGAGGATGAACAGCGGGATCGACAGCAACTTGACGACCGGCTTGACGACGAAGTTCACCAGCCCGAAGAGCAGGGCGACGAGTATCAGGGTGAGTGCCTGGCGGCCCGTGCCGGTGCCGGGCAGGGTGATGCCCTGGAGCAGCCAGATGGCCACAGCCAGGGCACCCGCGTTGGCGAGTGTCTTGACTACGAAGTTCTTCATGGTGGGATCGTCGCAGAGAGAACCTGAAGGGTAAGGGGTGGAGTGGTGAAGGCCTTCCGGCTGGAAGAACTCGAGGCGGAGCGGGCCGCCAACGACGGGGCATATCTACAGTTCCTTCGCGAAAGGAACATGTCGGTCGGGCTCTACGCGTTGGACGCCGGCACCACCGATCCCCAGAGCCCGCACCGGCAGGACGAGGTCTACTTCGTGGTCAGCGGCCGGGCCTCGATCACCGTGGGTATGGAGACCACCCAGGTGGCCCGGGGCAGCGTGGTGTACGTGCCCGCCGGAGTGCCCCACAAGTTCCACCACATCAGCGAGGACCTGCGGGTCATGGTCGTCTTCTCTCCGCCGGAGAGCTGACCGGAACCGCCCGGTCCCGTAGGGGACCGCTCAGGGGAGGACGGGGGGCGCGGGCCGTCCGCCGGGCGCCCCGCCCGCCTAGCATCGAGAGCAACCCGGACGGACCGGGACGGACGAGTGGAAGCGGGGACGGTCATGGCAGTCAAGGAGACCTTCAATGGCCTGCCGTGGTGGGTGAAGTGGATCGCGGTGCCGGTGCTGGCGCTCGTCGTCTTCGGCGGGCTGATCGGGACGGTGCTCGGCATCGTCATTCATCTGCTCTTCAAGATCCTGGTGTTCGTCGCGCTCTTCGCCGGGCTCGTGTACGTGGTGCGGAAGTTCACCTCCTCCTCCACCTCCTCCCGCGGCGACTGGTGACGCGGGCGTCCCTCCGGGGGCGGCCCGGGCCTGTCCGAACGGCGGGTCCTAGCCCAGCCGGGCGACAGCCGGAAGGAATCCCTCCTGTCGCCGCTGCCCTCCGGTTACAGTGCCGACGGCCGACGCTGGGGGTGTCATTGGCTACGGTGCACACGGACGGGGCCTCCGCGGACGGGGCCTCCCCTCCGACGCTGATCGGGTCCGTGCAGCGCGCGCTGCGCCTCCTCGAGGCGGTCGGGAACCATCGCGACGGGGCCCCGGCGAAGCAGCTCGCGCGCGAGGTCGGGCTGCCGCTGCCCACCGCCTACCACCTGCTGCGCACCCTGACCCACGAGGGCTATCTCCGCCGCGAACAAGGGGTGTTCGTCTACGGCGAGGCCGCGGCGAGCCTCGGGACCATCGGTGAGCGGCAGCGCGGCCGGGCCGGCGTCACGGAATCCGTGCGGACCCTGAGCCGCCGGCTCGGGGTCCCGGTCTACTTCGCCGTCTACCGCGAGGGCGAGATCGATGTGGTGGCGGTGGCCGACAGCGCCCGGGCCCCGGCGGTCGAGGAGTGGGCGGACTTCCGGGAGACCGGGCACGCCCACGCGATCGGGCAGTGCCTGCTCTCCCAGCTCGACGAGGACGCCCGGCGCGACCACCTCGCCCGCCATCCGGTCCGGGCGATCACCCCGTACACCGTGCGTGACCAACACGCCCTGGCGGAGCGGCTGGCCGCGGTCCGCCCGCGGCAACCGGTCGTCGAACGGCAGGAGTACGCCCTCGGCGCGGTCTGCGCCGCGCTGCCGATCACCGCCGGTTCGGCGGCGGCCACCATGGCCGTCTCGCTCCCGTCGGACCAGGCGGAACGGCTCCGGCCGGTCGTCGAGGAGCTCCGGGCCGGGATCGGAGAGCTCCTCACCACCTGGGCGCTCACTATCAGTATCTGAAAACTCACTCCTTGTGATCTTTCGGGGCGGTGATGGACGATGTCCCGCATGCGCGACGCGATCCAGGCAGAGCTGATGATGAGCTTCCTCGTCTCCGAGGAGCTGTCGTTCCGTATTCCGGTGGAGCTGCGGTACGAGGTGGCGGATCCGTACGCCGTCCGGCTCACCTTCCACCTCCCCGGGGACGCCCCTGTGACCTGGGCCTTCGCCAGAGAGTTGCTGCACGACGGCCTCGTGGCGCCGGTCGGTGACGGAGATGTGCACATCCGACCGCAACTGCCGGGTTTCAGCACCGATGTGCTGATCCGGCTTCAGGTCGGGGAGGACGGAGCGGCGTTCCGCGTCGGCGCCGCACCGCTGATCGCCTTCCTCGACCGCACCGAACGGCTGGTCCCGCTGGGCCGCGAGCCATGGTGCGCCGATCTCGAAGGCGGCCTGGAGGCAGCCCTGGAGGACATCCTCGCCACCGAGCGGAACGCCGGCTGAGCCGCCCGCTCCCGGATCGTCAGCGCTTGCGGCGGCGGCCCCGCCCCGTCCGCTCCGAAACCGCCCCGTCCGCCTCCGCGGCCGCGGGGCGGTCCGCCGAGACGACCAGCGCGGCCAGGACCGTGGTCACCGGCACCGACGCCACCAGACCGATGCTGCCCACCAGCGTCCGCACGATCTCCTCCGCGACGATCTCGCTGTTCGCGACCGTCCCCACACTGCTCTGCGCGACCGAGAACAGCAGCAGCAGCGGCAGCGCCGCGCCCGCGTAGGCGAGCACCAGGGTGTTGACCACCGACGCGATGTGATCCCGGCCGATGCGCAGACCCGCCCGGTAGAGCCGGCGCACCGACATCGACGGATCCGCCTGCTTCAGCTCCCACACCGCCGAGGTCTGCGTCACCGTCACGTCGTCGAGCACCCCCAGCGAACCGATGACCACCCCGGCCAGCAGCAGACCGCTCAGATCGATGCCCGGGAACAGGCCGTGGATCAGCCCGGTCTCGTCCGAGGTGTTGCCGGTCAGCCGTGCCCAGCCGATGAACAGCGAGCCCAGCAGACCGATCAGCAGCAGCGAGATCAGCGTGCCCAGCACCGCCACGGACGTCCGGGCGCTGACGCCGTGGCACATGTACAGCGCGATCAGCATGATGGCGCTGCTCCCCACCACCGCCACCACCAGCGGATTCGACCCCTGCAGGATCGCCGGCAGGATGAACAGGGACAGCACCGCGAAGCTCACCGCGAGCGCGATCAGGGCGAACAGGCCCCGCAGCCGGCCCACGGCCACCACCGCGATCGCGAAGATGCCCGCGAGCAGCGCCATCGGGACCGTCCGGTCGGCGTCGGTGACCGAGTACTGCAACTCCCGCGGCGCGTCCGGGGCGTACGCCACGACGACCCCCTGCCCGGCGTCCAACTGCCGTGGCGCGTCCGGCTGGACGATCTCGTCGAACTTCCGGCCCCGGTCCTTGCCGGAGGTGATCTCCACGGTCGCCTTCTTGCAGGTGCCGCCGTCCCGGCCCGCACCGCCCTGCCCCTGCGGGGGCTGCTGCCCCGGCCCACCGGAGGCGGGCGGCTGCTGGGACCCGCCGCCCGCCGCGGCACAGCTCACCGCCGTGACGGTGAGGACCCGGCCCGACTCGGTCTTCCGGTCGAAGCCGACCCCGGAGGGCTTGTGGTCCGGTACACCGCCCGGCCAGAGGACGACCAGCCCCGCCACCACGGCCGCGGCGAACGGGATCAGCACCGCCGCGATGACCTTGCGGAGGTGCCGGGAGACGGGCGCGGCGGGACCGTGGCTGTGGGTGTGCGCGTGGGCATCGGGCGATGGGGTCACCGACCGATCATCGCAAGAGCGGGAACGGGCGGAACCCGCGCCGCCGGTACTCGCGGGTACGGCTCGGTGCCTCCGGACCGGCCGCGCCCGGTCGCACGCCGCGCACACCGGGCCGTGCGCAGGGGAGTTCGGCGAGCGGGAACCGGGGGAGCGCCCGGGCCGGGACCGCGCCCCCGCAGCCCCCCTTTTCACCTTCCGGAACGAACCGTTAACGTGAAGGCACTTTGCACACGCGGGAGCTCGGAGCACCGGGCTGAGAGGGCGCTGACGGACGGACCCGGGGAAGACCCCGGACCCCACAGCTGCGTCGACCGCCGAACCTGTTACCGGGTAATGCCGGCGTAGGGAGTAGGTCTCATGACCATCCAGGATGCACACACGCCTGCCTCGACTGCGGACGAGGCGAAGACGATCGGGTGGCACAAGGGCTACCTGACCGGATCGCGCCCCGACCTCAGGGTCCCGGTGCGGCAGGTGCACCTCACCAACGGCCGGGACGTCACGCTGTACGACACCTCCGGCCCGTACACCGACCCGGCCGTCGACACCGACGTCCGCCGCGGACTCGCGCCGCTCCGGGAGAACTGGATCATCGGCCGGGGCGACACCGAGGAGTACGCCGGGCGTCCGCTGCGCCCCGAGGACGACGGCATCAAGCACACCGCGCCGCGCGGCGGACTGAAGAACCTCGACGCCGTCTTCCCGGGCCGTCCGCGGCAGCCCCGCCGGGGCCGGGACGGCGCCGCGGTGACCCAGCTCGCGTACGCCCGGCGCGGGGAGATCACCGCGGAGATGGAGTACGTCGCGCTCCGCGAGAACGTCTCCCCGGAGGTGGTGCGCGAGGAGATCGCCGCCGGACGCGCGGTGCTCCCCGCCAACGTCAACCACCCGGAGATCGAGCCGATGATCATCGGCAAGCGGTTCCTGGTGAAGGTGAACGCCAACATCGGCAACTCCGCGGTCACCTCCTCCATCGAGGAGGAGGTGGAGAAGATGACCTGGGCCACCCGCTGGGGCGCCGACACGGTCATGGACCTCTCCACCGGCCGCAACATCCACACCACCCGCGAGTGGGTGCTGCGCAACTCCCCCGTCCCGATCGGCACCGTCCCCCTCTACCAGGCACTGGAGAAGGTCGACGGCAAGGCCGAGGAACTGACCTGGGAGATCTATAAGGACACCGTCATCGAGCAGGCCGAACAGGGCGTGGACTACATGACGGTCCACGCCGGCGTGCTGCTGCGCTACGTCCCGCTCACCGCCCGCCGCAAGACCGGCATCGTCTCCCGCGGCGGCTCGATCATGGCCGCCTGGTGCCTGGCGCACCACAAGGAGAGCTTCCTCTACGAGAACTTCGAGGAGCTCTGCGACATTCTGGCGACCTACGACGTCACCTTCTCGCTGGGCGACGGGCTGCGCCCCGGCTCCATCGCGGACGCCAACGACGAGGCGCAGTTCGCGGAGCTGAGGACGCTGGGCGAGCTCAACTCCGTGGCCAAGTCCCGCGGCGTGCAGACGATGATCGAGGGCCCGGGCCATGTCCCGATGCACAAGATCAAGGAGAACATCGACCTCCAGCAGGAGATCTGCGAGGAGGCGCCGTTCTACACGCTCGGCCCGCTGACGACCGATGTGGCGCCCGCGTACGACCACATCACCTCGGGCATCGGCGCCGCGATGATCGCCTGGTGGGGCACGGCGATGCTCTGCTACGTCACGCCCAAGGAGCACCTGGGCCTGCCGGACCGGGACGACGTGAAGACCGGTGTCATCACGTACAAGATCGCTGCGCATGCGGCGGACCTCGCCAAGGGGCATCCGGACGCGCAGGTGTGGGACGACGCGCTCTCCGACGCCCGGTTCGAGTTCCGCTGGGAGGACCAGTTCAACCTGGCGCTCGACCCGGACACGGCGCGCGCCTACCACGACGCGACCCTTCCGGCGGAGCCCGCCAAGACCGCGCACTTCTGTTCCATGTGCGGTCCGAAGTTCTGCTCGATGAAGATCAGCCGGAGCATCACCGAGCAGTTCGGCGGTGACTCCGGCGCCGATCCGGAGGAGATCGAGGCGGGGATGCTGGAGAAGTCCAAGGAGTTCGCGGCGAGCGGGAACCGGGTCTATCTGCCGCTGGCGGACTGATCACGCCCCAACGCCCCAGCGACGAACGTCCCAGCCGACGAACGCACCGCACCCGAACGCCCCGCGCCCCCGGACCGTCCACGGACGGTCCGGGGGCGCGGTGTCGGTCCGGTGTCCGGCGCCGCCGGCGTCAGGAACCCACGCCCGCCAGCTCCGCGACGGCCTCCCGCGCTGCCGTGAGCGCTCCCTCGCGCATCGTTCCCGACGACGGGGCCGTGCTGTGCTCGAAGTCGCTGCCGTTGTACGTCACGGTCACCACCGCGTTCTTCGCACGGACGGCCACCACCGTCCGGCGGGTGGGCTGGCCGTCCTCCTCGGTGACCTCCGTGCCCACCGAGGCCTCGTCGCCCAGGTCCGGTACGGCCGTCGGCTGCCGGTGCCCGCCGTACACCGCACCGGCCGTACGGCTCCGCTCGCCGGCCGGAGAGACCTCGTACGCCACGTCGAGCCACCGGTAGTCGAAGCCCTGCAGCGCATGCCACGAACAGCCGGAACGCCGCCGGGCATCGGTGCTCCGGATCTCGGAGCCGTTCGCTCCGGCGCCCGGCACCAGCTTCCCGACCGTCTTGGCCGAGAGCGCGCCGCACGGGGCGGGCGGCTTGTCGAAGCCGGGGGCGGGGGCCGACTTCAGCGACGGCGCGGTGTCGGAGGATGCCGCGGGACGCGTGGCCCCGGACGGATCACCGGTCAGGCCCCAGCCCGCGGCGGCGAGCACCGCGACGGGCAGCAGGCGGGCGGCCAGCGTGACAGGGAGAGACAGCACAGCGGTGTTCTCTTCGGTCGTGACGGCGTGAGGTCGTGAAGGGTCGCAGTCGTGCAGTCATGCAGTGGGGCAGTCGTGACGCGTACGGGGAACCGAGCCTGCCATACGAATCCGGCCACGAACAGACGTTCCGGTGACGAGGTCGTCTCCACCCGGTGGCCGACGGGTCCGCGGCCGGTGCCCGCACCGAGCGCCGGGCGGCCGCCGTCGTACCGGGCCGTGCCGCGCGGATCGCCGCCGCACCCGTCACTCCGGCCGCCGCCAGTCACTCCGGCCGGAGCACCGTCACTCCGGCCGGAGCACCGTCACTCCGGCCGGAGCACCGTCACTCCGGCCGGTGCTCCGGCCCGCCGTACTCCGGGCTCGTGTAGCCGGGGCTGTTGAAGCGCGGGCGGCTGTCCTCCGGCCCGGCCTCGGTCGCCGGACTGCTGAACCCCGGCCGCGAATAGCCCAGATGCGGCGTGCGCGAGACCGGCTCCGTCCGCTCGCCGTACCCGTCGGACGACGCCGCCGGGCCGGCCTGGGCCTCCCGGAGGAACGGCAGCACCCCACGCTCCAGCAGCGCCCGCCGCCAGGCCTCCCGGGCCTCGCCGACCACCGTGGCCCGGTCCTCCTCCGCGGCGGCCCGCACCGAACTCGCCCCGTTCCGGAGCGCGGTGAGCAGCAGCCCGGCCATGGCGACCACGATCCCGGCCGCGGTCAGCGCCGCGAAGGCCCAGCCCGCGCCGATCAGCGGACCGGCGACGGAGGAGTCCTCGCTCAGGGCGCGCAGCGAGAAGCCGAGCAGCAGGAAGATGACTGCCGCGATGCCCGCCAGCACCGGGGCGAGCACCGAGACCACCGCCAGCAGCCCCGCACCGGAGGCCTCGGCCGCCTCGCCCATGGCCGCGGCCAGCCCCACCGACCCGCGGTCCTCGCCGTGCCGCGGTTCGGGCACGGCGGCCGGAGCGCGCTGCTCCTCGCGCACCTTGACGTAGTGCCGGTACTCGGTGGCGGCGCAGGCGGAGATGGCGGCCGCGGCCGCGAGGGCCATCGTCCGGAGCTGTTCACTGCTGAGCCGTGGTCCGAGGGCGGCCGGATCCTGCCGCTCACTCGCGGTACGCAGCGCCTCGCCGAGGACCCGCTCGAACTCCGGACGGTCCTCGGGAAGCAGATGCGGAGCGCTGTTCATGTGCGTCCCCCGATGCTCCGTAGGCCGGTGTGCCGGCTCTCACCGGGCAGTTGGGCGGAAACGGAGGAGAGCCTGCTACGGATAAACCGATGGTAGAGCGCTTCCGGCGGACCGTGACAGGGAGTTTCCGGAAAATGGCCGTTCTGTGCGCGCGCAGTATGTCCCCGCGCCGCACCCGATATGCGTCAATCGGCCAGCGGGAGCTGGACGACCAGAAGCTTTCCGGCCATCGTGACGCCGCCGTCCATGGCGATGGCCAGCCCGTCGGCGTAGATGTGCGGCCCCTCCACATCGGGAGCCCCGGGCTCCTCGCCCTCCTCCGAGCCCACCTCGCCCAGCAGATACGGGATCGGGCTGTGGCCGTGCACGATCCGCTGCCCGCCGTAGGCCGCGAGCAGTTCGTGCACCGCCTGCGGCCCGGCCTCGTCGCGGAAGGCGAAACGCTTGGTGAACTTGCGGAAGAGATCCCAGCATTCATCGGCGTCGCTGCGCTGGAGAATCTCGGTCACGCGGTCGTTGACGGCTTCGACGGAGTTGCCGTACTCGAGGTACGCGGTGGTGTCGGAGTGCACGAGCAGATGCCCGTCCTCCTCCACGACGGCGTCGAGCCGGGACATCCACTGCAGGTGGTGGTCCTCCAGCCGCTCCATGTCGGTGCGCTGGCCGCCGTTGAGCAGCCAGGCCGCCTGGAAGGAGGCGGTGCCGGCCCCGGAGTTGACCGGGGTGTCGCCGAACCGCTTGGCGCCGATCAGCAGCAGCTCGTGATTGCCCATGAGGGCCTTGCAGTAGCCGCCCGCGGCGGCGGCCTCGGCGGAGAGCCGCATCACCAGGTCGATGACGCCGATGCCGTCGGGGCCGCGGTCGGTGAAGTCGCCGAGGAACCAGAGCCGGGCGTTGTCCGCGGCCCAGCGGTCCTCGGAGTCGATCAGCCCCTGGGCGGCCAGCGCCTCGCGCAGCTCGTCGAGGTAGCCGTGGACGTCGCCGACGACGAAGAGCGGGCCCGGTCCGTCCGCGGCCGTCGCGGCGCCCTGCGGCGCGAGCACCGTGTCGACGACCGTGTCGGTCCGGGTGACCGGGTGGAGATCCATGGTCGCCGAGTCCTCCACCGTCATCCGCCGGATCACCGGGAGATCCCGCTCGGTCGGGGTGTACTCCGGCGGAAGATCCACCGGAAGCGGGACGGGCACCGGCCCCGGGGCCGGCGGCGCCACGGGGGCATGCGCGGGTACCGACTGCATGCCGTGCGTGGGCACGGGCGGCATGCCCACCACGGCCCGAACCGCGGGTCCCTGACCGGCCCCCTGAGTCATTGACCCCTCCACCATCGCGACGCCGTGCACCGGTCGGACCTGCCTGGTCGGCGGCGGTCCGCGGTGTCGTGCGCCCATCATAGGAATGCCACTCGCAGGTTGTGACGCACCAGGGGGCTGTCAATCGCGGTGGCGGCCACGATCGTCGGGCATTTCTCCCGAAATGCCCTGGTAATGCCGTGCGCGGGATGTCCCGGAAGGTTCCTGCACCGGGCAGGTCCGGCCGTCCTGCGCCACACCTGCCCACCCTGCCGCGCGATCAGTCTCCCGGTGCCGGCCGCGGGGCGCTCACCGTGGTGCGCGGCGGACGCCGCTGCGAGGACGCCCGCACGATCAGCTCCGTCGGTATCACCTGTTCCACCGGGCGTTCGGCGTCCAGGCCCTCGATGGCGTCGATGAGCAGTTGGACGACGGCGGTGCCGATCCGCCGCGGTTTGAGGGAGAGCGTGGTCACCGGCGGGTCGGTGGCGGAGTAGACGGTCGACTCGCTGCAGCAGACGAGCAGCAGGTCCTCGGGGACCCGTAAGCCGTACCGGTGGGCGGCGGCGAGCAGATCGGTGCCGTTGGGGTCGAACAGCCCGTAGACGGCGTCCGGCCGGTCGGGGCGGGCGAGCAGCCGGTCGGCCGCGACCGCGCCGGCACACGGGTCGTGCGCCGGGTACTCCTCGTACACCGGCTCCTGGCCGACCCGTTCGCACCAGGAGAGGTACGCGGTGGTGGACAGCCGGGTGTAGGTGTCCGTGGTGGTGCCGGTGAGCAGGCCGATGCGGCGTGCCCCGGCGTCGGCGAGATGGTCGAGCAGGCCGAGGACGGCCGCCTCGTGGTCGTTGTCCACCCAGGCGGTGACCGGCAGCGAGCCCGCGGGCCGGCCGTCGGAGACGACGGGGAGTCCCTGCCGGACCAGTTCGCTGACCATCGGGTCGTGGTCCGAGGGGTCGATGACGACGGTGCCGTCGAGGGCGACGTTGGACCACACGTCGTGACGGGAGGTGGCCGGGAGGATGACCAGCGCGTAGCCGCGGGCGAGCGCGGCGGAGGTGGCGGCGCGGGCCATCTCGGCGAAGTAGGCGAATTCGGTGAAGGTGAAAGGTTCATCCCCGTACGTGGTCACGGTCAGGCCGATCAGGCCGGACTTTCCGGTACGGAGGGTGCGGGCGGCGGCGGACGGGCGGTAGCCCAGCCGGTCGGCGACCTCGCGGACATGGCGGCGGGTGGCGTCGGGGAGCCGTCCCTTGCCGTTGAGTGCGTCGGAGACGGTCGTGATCGAGACGCCGGCGGCGGCGGCCACGTCCCGGATACCCGCCCGTCCCAGCCGGCGGCCGGTCGACCGGCTCACCTGGTGCTTCCCTGCTGCTGTCATGGCGAGCCGATAGTAGGGCCCGGGCGGGCGGTGATCGGCAGTCGGCGGACCGAGACGCGCAGGCACGTTTCTGCATGAGCGACTTCGGTAACTGACTGGGATATGAAGGTAGTTGAGGTGTGCGGGCGTGCTCCCGCCGGGAGCGGGGTCCTCTTGCCTGCCGATTGCCCGGTGTCCCGGAGCGGGGGCAACTCACCCCCACGGGGGACGCGCGCTACGGAGCGAGCCACCGGCGCGCGCCATCACTTCACGCGCCTGAGGCGGGTGGCCCACCGGTACGGCCCGGCACCGCGCCCCCGAGTCGGAAGCCGGGTTCTTCGGCAGGGGACCGGGGTGGACGGGCCTCATAGGGTGGGGAGTACTGCTGCTGCACGGACGGTCGAGGAGGACCCGCGGTGACTGAGAAGACCCCGAAGCTGCGTGAGGTGCTGGACGGCATCCCGACCTACAAGCCGGGCCGGCCGGCCGCCGCGGACGGGCCGGTGGCGTACAAGCTGTCCTCCAACGAGAACCCCTACCCCCCGCTCCCGGGGGTGATGGAGAGCGCCCTGGCCGCTGCCGGATCGTTCAACCGCTACCCGGACATGGCGTGCACCGGGCTGCTGAACGAGCTGGCCGAACGGTTCGGGATCCCCGTGGAGCACCTGGCGACCGGCACCGGCTCGGTGGGGGTCGCGCAGTCCCTCGTCCAGTCCACCGCGGGCCCCGGCGACGAGGTGATCTACGCCTGGCGGTCCTTCGAGGCGTACCCGATCATCACCCGGATCAGCGGCGCGACCCCGGTGCAGGTGCCGCTGACCGACGGCGATGTGCACGACCTGGACGCGATGGCGGAGGCGATCACCGACCGGACCCGGCTGATCTTCGTCTGCAACCCGAACAACCCGACCGGGACCGCCGTCCGCCGGGCCGAGCTGGAGCGCTTCCTCGACCGGGTGCCCGGCGACGTCCTGGTGGTACTGGACGAGGCGTACAAGGAGTTCATCCGCGACCCCGAGGTGCCGGACGGGCTGGAGATCTACCGGCACCGGCCCAATGTCTGCGTGCTGCGCACCTTCTCCAAGGCGTACGGCCTGGCGGGGCTCCGGGTCGGGTTCGCGGTGGCGCACGAGCCGGTGGCGGCGGCGCTCCGGAAGACGGCGGTGCCCTTCGGGGTGAGCCAGCTCGCGCAGGACGCGGCGGTCGCCTCGCTGCGCAGTGAGGACGAGCTGCTGGGGCGGGTGGGCTCGCTGGTCTGTGAGCGGAACCGGGTGTCGCAGGGGCTGGCCGGGCAGGGCTGGACCGTTCCCGACTCGCAGGCGAACTTCGTCTGGCTGCGGCTCGGAGCCCGGACGGCCGAGTTCGCGGAGGTGTGCGAGCGGGCGGGTGTGGTCGTCCGGCCGTTCCCGGGGGAGGGCGTCCGGGTGACCATCGGCGAGACCGAGGCCAACGATCTCTTCCTGCGGGCGGCGGAGCTGTTCCGCAAGGAGCTCTAGGCCTCCGTACGGAGCTCCGGGCGTCCACGCAACGGGCTCCGAGCTCCGCAACGGCCTCCGGGGCTGCGCACGAAGCTCCGCGGCAGTGCATCCAGGACTCCGCAAGAAGGCCTTACCGGCCGTATCCGGGCAACGGCGGCCCGGGACCGGTGCTGCGGTACCGGTCCCGGGCCGCGCGCATGAGCGGGGAAGACCGCTTCGACCTGCGGTTTCGCTCTCCTGGGCAGGAGCGGCGGACCCGTCGGGCGGCCTGGGGGACCCCCCGTGAAGCCCGGGCGAACGCGTAGGCGATAATTACTTGTGAATGTGAACGCGTTCACAAGCGTGTCCTGATCATCCCGGAATGGGCTGCTTCAGTGGGCAGACTGCCTGTGACCACGGCGAGTAAGGAGAGACGACGTGGACCTGGCTCTGGCGCCCGAGACTCTGGCGCGATGGCAATTCGGCATCACCACCGTCTACCACTTCCTCTTCGTCCCCCTCACGATCTCCCTCGCCGCCCTCACGGCGGGACTGGAGACGGCCTGGGTGCGCACCGGCAAGGAGAAGTACCTCAGAGCCACGAAGTTCTGGGGCAAGCTCTTCCTGATCAACATCGCCCTCGGTGTGGTCACGGGCATCGTGCAGGAGTTCCAGTTCGGCATGAACTGGTCGGACTACTCGCGCTTCGTCGGTGACGTCTTCGGAGCCCCGCTCGCCTTCGAGTCGCTGATCGCGTTCTTCTTCGAGGCCACCTTCATCGGCCTGTGGATCTTCGGCTGGGACAAGCTGCCCAAGGGGATCCACTGCGCCTGCATGTGGACGGTGTCGTTCGGCACTCTGGCCTCCACCTACTTCATCCTGGCCGCCAACTCCTGGATGCAGCACCCGGTCGGCTACCGGATCAACCAGGCGAGCGGGCGCGCGGAACTCGTCGACTTCTGGCGGGTGATCAGCCAGAACACCACGCTGGTCGTCGTCTTCCACACCCTCACCGCCGCCTTCCTCACCGGCGGTGCCTTCCTGGTCGGCATCGCCGCCTACCACCTGGCCCGCAAGAAGCACGTGCCGGTGATGCGCACCTCGCTCCGCCTCGGACTGGTCACCCTGGTCGTCGCGGGGCTGCTCACCGCGATCAGCGGCGACCAGCTCGCCAAGGTGATGTTCAAGCAGCAGCCGATGAAGATGGCCGCGGCCGAGGCGCTGTGGGAGACGGAGGCACCGGCCCCGTTCTCGGTCTTCGCCTACGGCGACGTCGACAAGGGCCACAACGACGTCGCCATCGAACTCCCCGCCCTGCTCTCCTTCCTCGCCGAGGGCGACTTCTCCTCCCCCGTGCCCGGGATCAACGATGTGAACAAGGCCGAGGAGGCCCGGTATGGGCCGGGCGACTACCGGCCCAACATCCCCGTCGCGTACTGGGGTTTCCGCTGGATGATCGGCTTCGGCATGACGTCCTTCGCGATCGGCGCCGCCGGACTCTGGCTCACCCGGAAGAAGCGCTGGCTCGCGCCGGAACTGCGCACCACGGAGGACGAGGTGCCCCGGCTCGCGGTGACCAAGAGCTGGGAGCTCGGCCCGAAGCTGAGCGGCTGGTACTGGCGGATCGCCCTGCTCACCACCGGCTTCCCGCTGATCGCGAACTCCTGGGGCTGGATCTTCACGGAGATGGGACGCCAGCCCTGGGCGGTCTACGGCGTGCTGCGCACCTCCAGCGCCGTCTCCCCCGGTACCTCGCAGACCGAGGTCCTCATCTCGATGACCGTCTTCACCCTGCTCTACGCGGCGCTCGCGGTGGTGGAGGTCGGGCTGCTGGTCAAGTACGTCAAGGCCGGGCCCCCCGAACTCACCGACAGCGACCTCGAACCGCCCACCAGGATCGGCGGGCACGACCGCGACGGCGACCGGCCCATGGCCTTCTCGTACTAGGAAGGGAGAGGAACGAGCATGGAACTCCACGACGTCTGGTTCGTCATCATCGCCGTCCTCTGGGCCGGCTACTTCTTCCTCGAGGGCTTCGACTTCGGGGTGGGGGTGCTCACCGGGGTGCTCGCGCGGGACCGCCGGGAGCGGCGGGTGCTCATCAACACCATCGGACCGGTCTGGGACGGCAACGAGGTCTGGCTGATCACCGCGGGCGCGTCGACGTTCGCGGCCTTCCCCGAGTGGTACGCCACCCTGTTCTCCGGCTTCTATCTGCCGCTGCTGCTCATCCTGGTCTGCCTGATCGTCCGCGGCGTGGGCTTCGAGTACCGGGCCAAGCGCAGCGGCGAGCGCTGGCAGACCAACTGGGAGCACGCGATCTTCTGGACCTCGCTGCTGCCCGCCTTCCTCTGGGGTGTGGCGTTCGGCAACATCGCGCACGGGGTGAAGATCGACGCCGACAAGGAGTACGTGGGCACCCTGCTGGACCTGCTCAACCCGTACGCGCTGCTGGGCGGAGCGGTGACGCTGTTCCTCTTCACCTTCCACGGCGCGGTCTTCACGGCGCTGAAGACGGTGGGGGACATCCGGGTCCGGGCGCGGCGGCTGGCGACCCGGCTCGGTGCGGTCACGGTGCTGCTCGCGGCCGGCTTCCTGGCCTGGACGCAGGCGCACTCCGGGGACGGGGCGAGCCTGGTCGCGCTGGTCGTGGCGGCCCTGGCGCTGGTCGCGGCCGTGGGCCTGAACACCGCGGGCCGGGAGGGCTGGGCCTTCGCGCTCTCCGGACTGGCGATCGTGGCGGCCGTGGCGATGCTCTTCCTCACGCTGTTCCCCGCCGTGATGCCGTCCTCGCTCAACCCGGCCTGGGACCTCACGGTCAGCAACGCCTCCTCCACCCCGTACACCCTGGGGATCATGACCTGGTGCGCCGCGATCGCGCTGCCGCTCGTCGCGGTGTACCAGGGGTGGACGTACTGGGTGTTCCGCAAGCGGATCGGCACCCAGCACATCGCCGGATCGCACTGACCCCGCACGGACCGCAGGGCCACGCCGACGCACGGACCTGCGGCCGACTGGACCCGCGAGGACGTTTCACGTGAAACCTGTGGACCCGAGGCTGCTCCGGTACGCCCGCGCCACCCGCACCTTCCTGGTCGCGGCGGTGGCGCTGGGCCTGGCCGGAGCCGCCCTGGTCATCGGCCAGGCGCTGCTCATCGCCGAGGTGGTGGTCGGGGCCTTCCGCCGGGACCTGACGGTGCACGAGCTGGCCACCCCGCTGCTGCTGCTCGCCGCGGTCTCCGTGGGACGCGGTCTGGTCGCCTGGCTGACCGAACTGGCGGCGCACCGGGCCAGCGCGGCCGCCCGGTCCGAACTCCGGATCCGGCTGCTGGAGCACACCGCACGGCTGGGGCCGGAGTGGATCAGCGGCCGGCGGACCGGTGAGCTCACCGCGCTCGCCACCCGGGGCATCGACGCGCTGGACGACTACTTCGCCCGCTATCTCCCGCAGTTGGGGCTCGCGGTCGTGGTGCCGGTGGCCGTACTGGCCAGGATCGTCACCGAGGACTGGGTCTCGGCGGCGGTCATCGTCGGCACACTGCCGCTCATCCCGCTGTTCATGGTGCTGATCGGCTGGGCCACCCAGTCCCGGATGGACCGTCAGTGGCGGCTGCTGTCCCGGCTCTCCGGACACTTCCTCGACGTCGTCGCCGGGCTGCCCACCCTGAAGGTGTTCGGCCGGGCCCGGGCCCAGGCCGAGTCGATCCGCGCGATCACCGACGACTACCGGCGGGCGACGCTGCGCACCCTGCGGATCGCCTTCCTCTCCTCCCTCGCCCTGGAACTGCTCTCGACCCTGTCGGTGGCGCTGGTCGCGGTCGGCATCGGCATGCGGCTCGTCCACGGGGACCTGGACCTCTTCACCGGCCTGGTGGTGCTGATCCTGGCGCCGGAGGCCTATCTGCCGCTGCGCCAGGTGGGCACGCAGTACCACGCGGCAGTCGAAGGGCTGACGGCCGCGGACGAGATCTTCACCGTGCTGGAGACCCGGCCGGCCGACGGCGGAACCCGGCCAGCCCCCGACGTCCGGCGGGCGACGCTGCGGCTGGAAGGCGTGACCGTACTGCACCCGGGGCGGACGGAGGCCTCGCTCCGGGCGACCTCCTGCACCGTGTCGCCCGGGGAGACGGTGGCCGTCGTCGGCCCCAGCGGGGCCGGCAAGACGACCCTGCTGAACACGCTGCTGGGGCTGACCGCGCCGACCGCCGGACGGATCCTCGTCGACGGTACGGACCTGGCGGAGACCGACCGGGCGAGCTGGTGGGCGCAGATCGCCTGGGTGCCGCAGCGGCCGCACCTCTTCGTCGGCACGGTCGCCGACAACGTCCGCACCGCCCGGCCGGACGCCGACGACGCGGCGGTGCGGGACGCCCTGGAGGCGGCGGGGGCCCTGGAGTTCGTCAACGCGCTGCCCGACGGCCCGGCGACGCTCCTCGGCGAGAACGGTGCCGGGCTCTCGGCCGGGCAGCGGCAGCGGATCGCGCTGGCCCGCGCGTTCCTCGCGGACCGGCCACTGGTGCTGCTGGACGAACCGACGGCGCATCTGGACGGGGCGACGGAGGAGGCGGTCGCCGCGGCGGTCGGCCGGCTGTCGCGGGGACGCACGGTCCTCCTGGTCGCCCACCGGCCCGCGCTGCTGCCGCTGGCCGACCGGGTGCTGGAGCTGACGGGGGCGGCGGGCCCGGCGGGTGAGCCGGACCTGGCGGGTGAGCCGGATTCCACGGGGATGCCGGAGCTCATGGGGGCGCCGGACCGCACGGGGGCTACGGACTCCTCGGAAGGTTCGGGAGAGGACGAGGCGCAGGTCCGGGGGACGCCGGCGAGCCTGCCTGCCGTCCGGGAGGCGGGAGCGTCGGGCCGTGCCACCGTCCGGGAGGCGGGAGCGGGCCGTGCCGCCGGCCGGGAGGCGTCGGCCGATGGTGCGGCCGGGCCCGGGCCGGCCGGCGGCGACGCCCTCGCCTGGGTGCGCCGCACCGCACGGGCCCGGCGCGGGCGCTTCCTGCTCGCACTGCTGCTCGGCAGCCTGGCGCTCGGCAGCGCCGTCGGCCTCATGGCGGTCTCCGGCTGGCTGATCTCGCGCGCCTCCGAACAGCCGCCCGTGCTCTATCTGATGGTCGCCGTGACCGCCACCCGGGCCTTCGGGATCGGGCGCGCCGTGTTCCGCTACGCCGAACGGCTCGTCGCCCACGACGCCGTCTTCCGGATGCTCGCCGCGCTGCGGGTGGCCGTCCACACCCGGCTCGAACGGCTCGCCCCCGCCGGGCTCGGCGGGACCCGCCGGGGCGACCTGCTGTCCCGGCTGGTCGCGGACGTCGACTCGCTCCAGGACTACGTGCTGCGCTGGCTGCTGCCGGCCGCCACCGCCCTGCTCGTCGGCGCCGGCTCCGTCGGCTTCACCGCCTGGCTGCTGCCCGAGGCCGGCGCCGCGCTGGCCGGCGGACTGCTGGCGGCCGGCGTCGGCGTGCCACTGCTCTCCGCCGCCCTGTCCCGCCGCGCCGAGCGGCGGCTCGCACCCGCCCGCGGCGCGCTCTCCGCCCGGATCGTCGACCTGTTCACCGGCGCCGCGGAACTGACCGTCGCCGGTGCCCTGCCGGCCCGGACCGACGAGGTGCGCCGCACCGACCGGACCCTGACCGGGATCGCCGCCCGGTCGGCCGCCGCGGCGGGCGCGGGTGCCGGACTGTCGGCGCTGATCTGCGGCCTCACCGTCGCCGCGGCCGCCTGGACGGGGGTGCGGGCGGTGCAGGACGGCCGCCTCGACGGCGTCTGGCTGGCCGTGGTCGTGCTGACGCCGCTCGCCGCCTTCGAGGCCGTCACCGGGCTGCCGCTCGCCGTCCGCCACCGGCAGCGCACCCGCCGCGCGGCCGAACGGGTCCGCGAGGTCCTGGACGCCCCGGACCCCGTCCGGGAACCCGAGCACCCGCTGCCGGTGCCCGCCGGGCCCTTCCCGCTGACCGTACGGAACCTGACCGCCCGCCACCCCGGCCGGTCCGCCCCCGCCCTCGACGGTCTCGACCTGGACCTCGCGCCCGGCCGCCGGATCGCGGTCGTCGGCCCCTCCGGCGCGGGCAAGACCACCCTCGCCCACGTGCTGCTCCGCTTCCTCGACCCGCACACCGGCACGTACACCCTCGGAGACGTTCCGGCCACCGGGCTCGACGGCGACGCCGTCCGCCGGATGGTCGGCCTCTGCGCCCAGGACGCCCATGTCTTCGACAGCTCACTGCGCGAGAACCTGCGGCTGGCCCGGCCGGGCGCGAGCGAGGAGCAACTGCGCGCCGCCCTCTCCCGGGCCCGCCTGCTCGACTGGACCGACCGCCTCCCCGACGGCCTGGACACCCTGGTCGGCGAGCACGGCGCCCGGATGTCGGGAGGACAGCGGCAGCGCCTCGCCCTCGCCCGGGCCCTGCTCGCGGACTTCCCCGTCCTGGTGCTCGACGAGCCCGCCGAACACCTCGACCTGCCGACCGCCGACGCGCTCACCGCGGACCTGCTCGCGGCGACCGAGGGCCGGACGACCCTGCTGATCACCCACCGCCTGGCCGGGCTGACGGCCGTCGACGAAGTGATCGTCCTGGAGGACGGCCGGGCCGTCGAACGCGGGCCGTACGAGCGGCTGGCCGCCGGGGACGGCCCGTTCCGGCGGATGCTCGACCGCGAGCAGGCCATCGCCGGCGACCATCATCGACTTTCCCCGGCCATGGGGACTCACTAGGCTCGGCGTATGTCGGCCTCGGCAGGATCCGTCGATCCTCCGCCCTCCCGGCACGACCCGGGAGCCGGTGGTGCGGGGAGCGGACACCCGGGCGCCGGCCTGCGGACCGGGGACGCGCCGGCCACGGCGCCGGGGCAGGGGCCGCCACCGGGGCGGGCGGCGACGCCGAAGGGCCGGGAGCAGGGCTCCACGGTCGCCGAGGAGACCGCCCGCAGCCTCCAGGAACTGCCCGAGGAACTGACCGTCCGTCTCCCCCGGCTGCTGGAGGCCATGGTCTCCGTCGGCACCGGACTGCATCTGCACAGGACCCTCGACAGCATCCTCGAGACCGCGGCCAGCCTCACCGACGTCCGCTACGCCGCGATCGGCGTCATCAACGACGAGCGCGACGGCCTCGCCGACCTGGTGAGTTACGGCATCTCCGAGGAGGAACGGGAACGCATCCGCCGCCTCCCGGACGGCGAGAAGGGGATCCTCGGCACCCTGGTCGACGACCCGGTGCCGATGATGCTGGCCGACCTGGGGGCGCCCTCGCGCACCACCGGCTATCCGCCGCACAACGCGCTGCTCGGCGACTTCCTCGGCATCCCCATCCGGGTGGGCGGCGAACTGTTCGGCAACATCTACCTCGCCGAGAAGCGGGACGGCGGCGAGTTCAGCGTCTACGACCTGCACATGATGAAGGTGCTGGCCACCGAGGCCGGCATCCAGATCGGCAACGCCCGGCTGCACGAGGCCACCAAGCAGCGGCAGCGCTGGATCGAGGGCGCCAACGTCCTCACCACCGCCCTGCTCTCCAGCACCGAGTCCCGCACGGACGACGCGCTGGCCATCGTCGCCGAGCAGGGCCGCAAACTCGCCGACGCGGCGGCCGGGGTGGTGCTGCTGCCGTACGAGAACGGCGGTCTGGAGATCGTGCAGGTCTCCTCCGACCTCCCGGAGCCGTTCGAGGAACTGGGCGTGGTGATCGACCCCAGCAGCCCGGTGTACGAGGAACTGGTCGCCGGGCTGCCCGTGTTCGTGGACGACTCCGCCACCGACACCCGGATGACCACCCCGGTCTCCGCCTTCTACGGGCCGGTCATGCTGCTGCCGCTGCGCAGCGACGACCGGGTGCTGGGCACCCTCGCGCTGGGGCGGCTGCGCGGAGCCAGGAGCTTCACCGAGACCGAACGCACCCTCGCCACCCAGTTCGCGGCGCAGGCCGCGCTGGCCCTCGTCCTCGCCGAGGCACAGCGCGACCGCGAACGGCTGGCCGTCTACGAGGACCGCGACCGGATCGCCCGGGATCTGCACGACCTCGTCATACAGCGCCTGTTCGCCACCGGGATGATGCTGGAGAGCGCCCAGCGCCGGGCCGACGACCCCGAGCTGCAGTCCGGGATCAGCACCGCCGTGGACGAGCTGGACGTCACCATCCAGGAGATCCGCACCGCGATCTTCGCCCTGCAGCAGGGCCCGGTCGAGGCCCCGGCGGGCCTGCGGACCCGTATCGAGCGGGAGATCAACATGGCCGCCGTGCCGCTGGGCTTCCGGCCGTCGGTGCGGTTCCTCGGCGCGGTCGACGCCCGGGTGGGGGAGCTGACCGGCCGGAACATGATCGCCGCGCTGCGGGAGGCCCTGTCGAACACCTTCCGGCACGCCGGCGCCACCCGTCTGGAGATCGTGGTCGACACGACGGAGAAGCTGCCGGACGGCCAGGAGGGCGTACGGCTCACGGTCGCCGACGACGGCGTCGGCATCCCCGAGGGCGGACGCCGCAGCGGACTGCGGAACCTCGCCAAGCGGGCGGAGTCACTGGGCGGTTCGAGCTGGTACGGGCCGGGCATCGGGGACGACGGCGGCGGCACGAGCATGGTGTGGGAGGCACCGCTCCGGTAGGTGGCGGCTGTGGGGGAGCTGTACTGACGGGCGCCGCTCCGGCAGGCGCTGCTCCGGCAGGCACTGGGCCGTGGGGCGGCGGGCGGTCGGGCAGTGGGCCGTCGGGCCGTGAGGTCGGGCAGCGGGGGCGCGCAGTGGGGTTGTCGCGCACCGGGCCGCGGGTGGGCCTTCCCTCACCGGGGGCGCTGGGCCGCCAGGATCTCCTCGATGACGACGGCCACGCCGTCCTCGTTGTTCGCCACCGTGCGGGCCGAGGTGGCGGCCAGCACGTCCGGATGGGCGTTCGCCATCGCGTACGACGTTCCGGCCCAGGACAGCATCTCCACGTCGTTCGGCATGTCGCCGAAGGCCACGACCTCCTCCGGAGCGATGCCCCGCTCCGCGCAGCAGTGCGCGAGGGTCGCCGCCTTGCTGACGCCCCGGCCGCTGATCTCCAGCAGCGCGGTCGGGCTGGACCGGGTGAAGGACGCGTGCTCGCCGGCCGCTTCCCGGGCCAGGGCCAGGAACTCGTCCGGTGTCAGCCGGGGGTGGTGGGCCAGCAGCTTGAGCACCGGCCGGTCCGAGCCCTCCCAGCCGGGGGACAGCAGCTTCTCGGCGGGGCCGATGGTCGCGACCGGGTCGATGTAGAAGGGCGGGTACTCCGGCTCGTAGTGGATCCCGGTGGTGAGCTCCACGGCGAAGGACGTGCCGGGTGCGGCGGCGCGCAGGGTGCCGACGACGGCGAGCGCGTCGGACCGGTCCAACGGCCGGACGTCCAGGAACAGCCCGTCGCGGTGCAGGTCGACCACGGCGGCGCCGTTCGCGCAGATCGCCAGGCCGTGGCCGTGCACATGGTCGCTGACCACGTCCATCCAGCGGGCGGGCCGGCCGGTGACGAAGAAGACCTCGATCCCGGCCCGCTCGGCGGCGGCCAGCGCCGCGACCGTGCGCTCCGAGACCGACTTGTCGTCGCGCAGCAGCGTTCCGTCGAGATCCGTGGCGATCAGCCGGACACGCCCCCCGGGAAACGCGGACGGGCGGAGTTCCGGCAGCTGCGGCTCGGGCGGGCGCTCGGTGGCTGAGGTCACCGGTCCATCTTCCCGCATGCCCGTGCACAAGCGTGTGAGGGGGTGCACAGATGGGCACCCACCGTGCGCGGGTGATGACGGACCGCACGGTGTGCCGGGAGGGGCCGCTTGCGGTGCGGCCCGGCCGGGTATGGTCCGGGCCCGCGGTGCCGCACCCGCTGGGGCCGTACCTGCTGGGGCTGTACCCGCTGGGGCCGTACCCGTGATGCGGGGTGTGTCGGACCCGCCGCTTAGGCTCGTGGCCATGGCGACCTCTCTGCGACTCAGCACGGTGATCCTCCCTGTCCGCCGCTGGCACGAGGGCGGCGGGGAGGTGTGGCAGCGGGCCGAGGAGCTGGGATTCCGTACCGCCTTCACTTACGACCACCTCTCCTGGCGGGGCACCTTCCGCGACGGCCCCTGGTTCGGAGCCCTGCCCACCCTGACGGCCGCCGCGGCGGCCACGGACCGGCTGCGGCTGGGGACCCTCGTCACCTCCCCGAACTTCCGTCACCCCGTGACCCTCGCCAAGGAGCTCATCTCCCTCGACGACATCAGCGCCGGCCGGATCACGCTGGGCATCGGCGCCGGGGGCAACGGCTTCGACGCCACGGCCCTCGGCCAGAAGGCATGGACGCCGCGCGAGCGCGCGGACCGCTTCGGGGAGTTCGTACCGCTGCTCGACCGGCTGCTCAGCGAGGACGTCGTCAGCCACGACGGCGTCTTCTACTCCGCGAACGAGGTCCGGAACATACCGGGCTGCGTCCAGCGCCCGCGTCTGCCCTTCGCCGTCGCCGCGACGGGCCCCCGCGGACTGCGGCTCGCCGCCCGCCACGGACAGGCGTGGGTCACCACCGGCAACCCGAAGATCTCGGCGACCGGCACTCCCGCCGAGTCCCTCGCCGCCATCCGCAGCCAGACGGAGCGGCTGTCCGACGCCTGCGCGGAGATCGACCGCGATCCGTCGGAGCTGGAGAAGATCCTGCTCACCGGCTTCACGCCGGACCGCCCCCTGGACTCCCTGGACGCCTTCGTCGACTTCGCCGGGGCCCACGCCGAGCTCGGCTTCACCGAGATCGTGCTGCACTGGCCGATCCCGGACTCGATGTTCGAGGCCGACCTGAAGGTCTTCGAGCGCATCGCCACGGAGGGCATGGCGCAGTTGGGGCAGGGCTGACCGGCTCGGTCGGGGCCGATCGGGCTGGTCGGGGCGGGCCGGCCGGTCGGGGCGGACCGGTTCTGCCGCGGCTGACCGGATTGGGCGGGCGGGCCGGATCGGCCGGGGCGGGCCGCTGCCGATGAAGGGGAACGGGCGGGGGCGGGGACGGGTGCGGTTCGGTGCTGCCTCCGGTCGCCTCAGCGCTCCTCCGGTGCTCCCTCCCTCCGCCTTCGGCCTCCCTCCGCCTTCCATCTTTATGTCCGCTATATGCCCAAAAGGGGCAGAATCGAGAGAGGAGCAGGACCACAGCCGCGCTCTGGAGGTCGGCTGATGCCGAGGACCCGGACCCGATCCCGATACGCCAAGGACCAGGGACTCACCACCCGCATGGTGACGACGATGTTCCTGATCGGGCTGCTCTACGTCGTCTTCGTCGGTGTGCTGCTGACCCTGCTGCGAGGCGCCTGGCCGATCATCCTGATCGTGGCGGGCGGGCTCTTCGTCGTGCAGTTCTGGTTCAGCGACCGGATCGCCGCGTACAGCATGGGCGCCCGCGAGGTCACCCCCGAGCAGGCTCCCGCCCTGCACGGCGCCGTCGACCGCATCTGCGCCCTCGCCGACATGCCGAAGCCGCGGGTGGCCATCGCCCACAGCGACATCCCCAATGCCTTCGCCACCGGCCGCAACGAGCGCACCGCCCTCGTCTGCGCCACCACCGGCCTGCTGCGACGGCTGGAGCCGGAGGAACTGGAGGGCGTCCTCGCCCACGAGCTGTCCCATGTCGCCCACCGCGACGTCGCCGTGATGACCATCGCCTCGTTCCTCGGCGTCCTCGCCGGCATGATGACCCGCGTCGCGCTCTGGGGAGGCTTCGGCCGCATCGGCAACAGCCGGGACCAGAACACCGCCATCGTGGCGCTGCTCATCCCGCTGGTCAGCGCGGTGGTCTACGTGATCAGCTTCCTGCTGACCCGGCTGCTCTCCCGCTACCGCGAGCTGTCCGCCGACCGCGCCGCCGCCCTGCTCACCGGACGGCCCTCCGCTCTCGGGTCCGCCCTGACCAAAGTGAGCGGCGACATGGCCCGGATCCCGACGCGGGACCTCCGCCAGGCCGAGCCCTTCAACGCCTTCTACTTCGCCCCCGCGTTCTCCTCCCGGGAGAGCCTGGGGCGGCTCCTCTCCTCGCACCCCACCCTGGAGCAGCGCCTGGACCAGCTGGGCCGGATCTCGGCGCGGCTCGGCCACTCGTGAAGGCGTCGGCTCGTGAGGACATCGACTCGTGAAGACATCGACTTGTGCGGGTGCCGGTTCGTGCGGATGCCGACTCGTGAGGACGGAGGCTTGGGAGGACGAGGCCTGGGAGGACGGGGTCTGGTGAGAGGGCGCGGACTTGAGAGGGCAGCGGCCGCCGGGGGCTCGGAGGCCTCCCCGCTGGGCCCCGGGGCGCGGTGGGTGCACTACCCCCGCGGCCCGCTTCCCTTGATGACGCTTCCTGAGACAACGACGTGAGGGACTGATGACCGTGGGTCTTCTGGATACCATCCTCGGCCGCAGCAAGCCGGTGCGCCCCGACCTCGACCGGCTCTTCGGCCTCCCCTCCGCGGCGATCACCCTGGAGGCGGGTGCCGGGTTCGCGCCCACCGGCCTCGGCTCGGTGTGCTTCGCCAGTGTGGAAGGCGGCACGTTCACCCAACTCCAGCAGGACGTACGGGATCTGCTCGACGCCGACACCCGAGAGGGCGGCGTCCCGGTGGAGTTCAGCCGGGACACCTACGGCTACACCTGGCTCCTCGCCCGGCATCCCGCGGACGACACCGCGTCACTCGTCAACGATGTGCACGCCGTCAACACCCTGCTCCAGGACGCCGGCTTCGGACCACAGCTCCTCTGCTCCCTGATCGCCTTCCGCGATGCCGGACAGCGTCCCCTCGGGCTCGTCTACCTGTACAAGCGCGGCACCTTCTACCCGTTCGCCCCGCTGCCCGGGCGGCAGGAGAAGCGTGACAACGCACTCGAACTCCAGGTCAGGGGAGTGCTCGGCAACGATCTGCGGATCGAGGAGGACCTGGCGCGGTGGTTCCCGGTGTGGGGCGCACCGGGCCTCTGACCTCCCGACCGGGGGCCACCCCCACCCCCACCCCTCCCCCTCCCGGCCCCTGGCCCCCGTTGCCGCCAGGACTGCGCGGCGCCGGGAACCCACGTACCCCCGTTGAGCGTTCACCAGTGAGCGCTGAGGTCATGCGACAACCGTCCGACCGCTCCGTCCGACCGCCCCGACCGACCCGACTCCCCCACCAGCCGACCGGCCCGCAGCAACTGACAGTGACGAGATTGCCAACCCGCCCACAACAGCGTCAAGGCTGGTGCGCCGCCTGTGGATACCGTGAGTAACGGCCTGGGGAGGAGGCCCCCTACGGGACATCAGCCTCGAGTCGTACGCCGAACCAGCCGCCAGGTCTGACGTGAACTGTGGCGCCCGCCACTACCGTCGATGACGTGACTGTCATCGCGACCGAAAGCCTCAGCAAGCGGTTCCCCCGGGTGACCGCGCTCGACCGGCTCTCCGTGAACATCACGCCGGGCGTGACCGGCCTGGTGGGTGCCAACGGAGCCGGCAAGTCCACTCTGATCAAGATCCTGCTCGGACTCTCCCCCGCCTCCGAGGGGCGTGCCTCCGTCCTCGGCCTGGACGTCGCCACCCAGGGCGGCACCATCCGCGAACGTGTCGGCTACATGCCGGAGCACGACTGCCTCCCGCCCGATGTCTCGGCCACCGAGTTCGTCGTGCACATGGCCCGCATGTCCGGGCTGCCGCCCGCCGCCGCCCGGGAGCGCACCGCCGACACGCTGCGCCACGTCGGCCTCTACGAGGAGCGGTACCGCCCCATCGGCGGCTATTCCACCGGTATGAAGCAGCGGGTGAAACTCGCCCAGGCGCTGGTCCACGCCCCGCAGCTGGTCCTGCTCGACGAGCCGACCAACGGACTCGACCCCGTCGGCCGCGACGAGATGCTGGGCCTGATCCGCCGGGTGCACACCGACTTCGGCATCTCGGTCCTGGTCACCTCCCACCTGCTCGGCGAGCTGGAGCGCACCTGCGACCACGTCGTCGTCATCGACGGCGGCGCCCTGCTCCGCTCCAGCTCCACCAGCGACTTCACCCAGGCCACCGCGACCCTCGCGGTGGAGGTCACCGACAGCGAGCGGCACCCGGACGGCACCGGTGCCCTGCGCACCGCCCTGGCCGCGGCCGGCATCGAGGTGCACGCGGGCGGCCGCGCCCCCGGTGCGGGGCACGTCCTGCTGCTCGACGCCGCCGATGACAGCACCTACGACACGGTCCGCGACACCGTCGCCGAACTCGGCCTCGGCCTGGTGCGCATGGAACAGCGCCGTCACCACATCGCCGAGGTCTTCCGTTCGGAAGAGCAGAACGGAGGAGGCCGCGATGCAGCCTGAGACCACCGCCCCCGCCGTAACCGCCCAGGGCGGCGATCCCACCCGCATTCACAACATCGGCTACCGCTCGTACGACGGTCAGCGGCTCGGCCGGGGCTACATCCGGCGCTCGCTCTTCGTGCAGAGCCTGCGCGGTGCCTACGGCCTCGGCCGCTCGGCGAAGTCCAAGGTCCTGCCGATGCTGCTGTTCGCCGTGATGTGCGCGACCGCCACGATCATCGTCGCGGTCACCATCTACGCCAAGTTCAAGAAGCCGCTGGTCGACTACACCGAGTACGCGATGATCATGCAGGCGGTGATCGGGCTCTATCTGGCGTCCCAGGCCCCGCAGGCCGTCTCCCGGGATCTGCGCTTCCGGACCATGGCGCTCTACTTCTCCCGCCCGATGGAGCGCGTCGACTACGTGCTCGCCAAGTTCGCGGCGATGGCCTCGGCCCTGTTCATCCTCACCGGCGCCCCGGTCCTCATCCTCTATATCGGAGCGCTGCTCGCCGAACTCGACTTCGCCGAGCAGACGAAGGGATTCGCGCAAGGCATGGTGTCCGTCGCACTCCTCTCGGTGCTCTTCGCCGGCATCGGGCTGGTGGTCGCCGCGCTCACCCCGCGCCGCGGCTTCGGTGTGGCCTCCGTCATCGCGGTGTTCACGATCCCCTACGGCGCGGTGAGCACCATCCAGGCCATCGCCGTCTCCCAGGACAACGACACCGCGGCCGGCTGGCTCGGACTCTTCTCCCCGGTCTCGCTCATCGACGGTGTGCAGAGCACGTTCCTGGGCGCCGATTCGCGCTTCCCCGGCGGCGCCACCCCGCCCGGAACCCTCGCCGGAGTGGTCTACCTCGCCGTTGTCCTCGGACTGATCGTGGGCTCCTACGGCCTGCTGATGCGCCGCTACCGAAAGGTCGGGCTGTGACCTCCCTGAACATCGACCACGTGTCCCGGTGGTTCGGCAACGTCGTCGCCGTCAACGACGTCACGATGACGATCGGCCCCGGTGTGACCGGGCTGCTCGGCCCCAACGGGGCGGGCAAGTCCACGCTGATCAACATGATGGGCGGCTTCCTGCCCCCGTCGACCGGCTCCGTCACCCTCGACGGCGCCCCGGTCTGGCGCAACGAGCAGACCTACCGGCAGTTGGGGTTGGTCCCCGAGCGCGAGGCGATGTACGACTCCCTCACCGGTCAGGAGTTCGTGGAGGCCAACGCCGAGCTGCACGGGCTGCCCAAGCCGGCCGCCGCGGCCCGCGAGGCGATCGCCACGGTCGAGATGGAGTACGCGCAGAAGCGCAAGATCTCGACGTACAGCAAGGGCATGCGGCAGCGCGTGAAAATGGCGTCCGCCCTGGTCCACCAGCCCTCCGTGCTGCTGCTCGACGAGCCGTTCAACGGCATGGACCCGCGGCAGCGGATGCAGCTCATGGAGCTGCTCCGGCGGATGGGCGACGAGGGCCGCACGGTCCTGTTCTCCTCGCACATTCTGGAGGAGGTCGAGCAGCTCGCCAGCCACATCGAGGTGATCGTGGCGGGGCGGCACGCGGCGTCCGGTGACTTCCGCCGGATCCGCCGGCTCATGACGGACCGGCCGCACCGCTACCTCGTACGGTCCAGCGACGACCGGGCCCTGGCCGCGGCGCTGATCGCCGACCCGTCCACGGCGGGCATCGAGTTCGACGTCACGGACCCCGCCGGGCCCGGCGGTGGCGGACTGCGCATCCAGGCCGTCGACTTCGCGCGCTTCACCGAACTGCTCCCGCGGGTCGCCCGCGAGCACGGCATCCGGCTCCTCACGGTCTCGCCTTCCGACGAGTCCCTGGAGAGCGTGTTCTCCTACCTGGTCGCGGCCTGAAGGAGCCTGAACCGATGTACAACTCCACGGTCGCCCGGCTCACCTACCGGGCCCTGCTCGGCCGCCGCCGGGCACTGATGCTGTTCGCCCTGCCGGCCCTGCTGCTGATCCTCGCGGTGATGGTCCGGGTGCTGACCGGCGCCGACGACCAGATCGCGGCCCGTGTGCTGGGCGGATTCGCGCTGGCCACCATGGTGCCGCTGATCGGTGTGATCGCCGGTACGGGCGCGATCGGCCCCGAGATCGACGACGGTTCGATCGTCTATCTGCTCTCCAAGCCGGTGAAGCGGCACACCATCATCCTCACCAAGCTGATCGTGGCCATCGGCGTCACCGTCGTCTTCTCGGCGGTGCCCACCCTGGTGGCCGGCTACATCCTCAACGGCAACAGCCAGCAGGTCGCGTCCGCCTACGCGGCAGCGGCGGCGGTGGCCTCGGTGGCGTACGCCGCGCTGTTCCTGCTGTTCGGCACCCTCAGCCGGCACGCGGTGGTCTTCGGACTGGTCTACGCCCTGGTGTGGGAGTCGCTGTTCGGCAGCCTCGTCCCGGGCGCCCGGACGCTGAGCATCCAGCAGTGGGCGCTCGCCCTGGGGCACAAGCTCGACCCGGGGAACCTGATGTCCTCGGACGTCGGGGCGACCTCCGGCGCGGTGCTGCTCGTCGTCGTCACCCTGGGCGCCACCTTCTACGCGGGCCAGAAGCTCCGCGGGCTCACCCTGGCCGGCGAGGAGTGACGGCGCGTCCGCGGTGACGCGGGCGTAGAAGTGAGGAAGGGGGGTGCGCGGTTCGGCGCACACCCCCTTCCTGCTGGGTTCCCGTGTTGGGGGGCCGGTAGCTCAGCCTCGTACGGGCAGGAGCCGGGCCGCCGTAAGGACCGGTCCACCGCCGTTCCCCGGCAGTCCCCGCTGACCCCGCTCAGTGCGGCACGGAACCGGGGGACGGCACGGAACCGGGGGAGGCCGCCCCGGACGCCGCCGTCTCCGCCGCGGGCCCGGCGCCGGCCTCGGGGCGGTGCGTTCCGGACGGGTCCACCGGGCCGGACGAGTGGGGCGCGCCGGACTCGGCGCCGAACGGTGCACGCAGCATCCGCAGACCGTTGAGGGCGACGAGGACCGTGCTGCCCTCGTGCCCCACGACTCCCAGGGGGAGCGGGAGTTCGCCCAGCGTGTCCCAGGCGACGAGCCCCACGATGCAGCACCCGGCGATGACGAGGTTCTGCACGACGAGCCGGCGCGCGCGGCGCGACAGTTCGATCACCGCGGGCACCGAGGTCAGTTCGTCACGGACGACGATCGCGTCCGCCGCCTGGAGCGACAGATCGGCGCCCGTGCCGCCCATGGCGATGCCGACATGGGCCGTGGCCAGGGCCGGGGCGTCGTTCACCCCGTCGCCGACGAGCAGCACCCGGCCCCCGCCGGCGCCCAGTTCGGACACCGCCGCCACCTTCTCCTCGGGCAGCAGCCCGGCCCGTACCTCCTCGATGCCGCACGCGGCGGCCGTGTGCTCGGCGGGGCCCCGGGCGTCGCCGGTGAGGAGCACGGGCGTACGGCCGGTCAGCGCGGTCAGCCGGGTGACCGCCGCAGGGGCGTCCGGCCGGGGCCGGTCCGCCACCACGAGCGTGGCCACGACCACTCCATCCACGCCGACCTGCACCGTTGTCATGGCGGACGGTGCCTTCCCGGGTGCCGCGGCGGAGTTTTCCACAGGGCTTTCGGTGGGTGCGGGGCCGGCCGCATCCTGATCCGGGCGGCCGACGGTCACCCGCCGATCCTTGACAACTGCCTCGACTCCGAAGCCCGTCCGGGACACGAAATCCCGGACGGGGTACGGGACCAGCCCGCGCTCGCGTGCCGCCGCGACGACAGCGCGGGCCACAGGGTGCTCGCTCTCGGCCTCCACCGAAGCCGCGAGCCGCAGGGCCTCCGCCGGGCCCCGCACCTCCACCACCCGGGGTGCGCCCTGGGTGACCGTCCCCGTCTTGTCCAGCGCCACCACCGTGGTCCGTCCCAACTCCTCCATGACCACGGCGGACTTGACGAGAACGCCGTTCCGTCCGGCGTTGGCGATCGCCGCCAGCAGTGGCGGCATCGTCGACAGCACCACTGCGCACGGCGAGGCCACGATCATGAAGGTCATGGCGCGCAGCAGGGTGGGCTCCAGTGCGGCCCCGAAGGCCAGGGGCAGCGCGAAGAGCGCCAGCGCGCCCACGACCACGGCCAGCGAGTAGCGCTGCTCGATCCGCTCGATCCACAGCTGGGTGGGCGCCTTGGTCCGGGACGCCTCCTCCACCATCGCCACGATCCGGGCGATCACCGAGTCGGACGGATCGCGCTCCACCCGCACCCGCAGGGACCCGCGGCCGTTCAGGGTGCCCGCGAAGACCTCGTCCCCCGCCTCCTTGTCGGCGGGCAGCGGCTCCCCGGTGATGGTCGACTGGTCGACGTCCGACCTGCCGCCGAGGACGCGGCCGTCCGCCGCCACCCGCTCCCCGGGCCGGACGAGGACGACGTCACCGACCGCCAGCTCCGCCGCCGCCACCCGCTCCTCGCCGCTGGAGCGGATCCGTGTCGCGGTCTGCGGCGCCAGGTTCAGCAGGCTGCGCACGGAGGCCTCGGTCCGGGCGGTGGCGACCGCTTCCAGGGCTCCGGAGGCGGCGAAGATGACGATCAGCAGCCCACCGTCGAGGACCTGGCCGATCGCCGCCGCGCCCAGCGCCGCGACCACCATCAGCAGGTCGACGTCCAGGGTCCGTTCGCGCAGGGCCCGCACACCGGCGAGCGCCGGTTCCCAGCCGCCCGCGGCGTAGCAGACCGCGTACAGGGTTCCCCGGAGCGGGCCGGGGGCTCCGGCCGCCTGGGCGCCCGCGGCGGCGGCGAAGGCGGCGAGGGCGAGCGCCGCCCACCGCACCTCGGGCGGAAGGCGACGCGGTTCGGTGGCGACGGAGGCATCGCGCGCTGCGGTGATCGGCATGACGCCAGCATAACTGCTCACATGAAGAGGCCTTCATGCTTTGGTGGCGAACTACGATGCCCGCATGGGACATGGGGTGGACGACCGGCGGGAACCGGCACGGCTCGACGAGCGGAGCGCGGCCACCGTCGCCGAGACCCTCCAGGCCCTGGCCACACCCAGCCGCCTGCTGATCCTCTCCCGCCTCCGCCAGGGGCCGTGCGCGGTGACGGAGCTGGCGGACGCGGTGGGCATGGAGCAGTCCGCCGTCTCCCACCAGCTGCGGCTGTTGCGCAACCTCGGGCTGGTGAGCGGCAGCCGGCAGGGCCGGTCGATCGTGTACAGCCTCTACGACAGCCATGTGGCCCAGCTGCTCGACGAGGCGGTCTACCACATCGAGCACCTGCGGCTGGGCGCGAAGGACGCTCCGGCCTGAGCCCGGGCGGACGCCCGACCGGGGCGGACACCTGACGTCGAACGGGCCCACGCGCCCGACCCCCGGGCGGACGCCTCGCCTCCTACGGACCCGACCCGGACGGACGCCGGGCGTCACCAGGAGCGGAGTCGAAGGCCCCGTTACCGGCCCCGGACCGGACTTCGGTCCGGGACGCCGACCGGCCGGCCCCTGCCGGCGGACCGGCAGGTAGCCAAGGACCCTCCCGGCCCGCTCTCCCGGGGCTCAGCCGAGCGGGAAGAGGCGCTCCAGGACGACGGCGATGCCGTCCTCGTCGTTCGACGCGGTGACCTCGTCGGCGATGGCCTTGAGCTCCGGATGCGCCTGGGCCATGGCGACGCCGTGGGCCGCCCAGCCGAACATCGGGATGTCGTTCGGCATGTCGCCGAAGGCGATGGTGTCCGCGGCCTTGAGCCCGAGCCGCCGGGCGGCGAGCGAGAGGCCGGTGGCCTTCGTCAGGCCGAGCGGCAGCAGTTCGACGATGCCCGCACCGGCCATCGTCACGCCCACCAGGTGCCCGGCCACGCCGAGGGCCACCCGGGCGAGTTCGTCGTCGTCGAGGTGCGGGGACTGGAGGTAGAGCTTGTTCAGCGGGGCGGACCAGAGCTCCGCCGGGTCCTCGTAGGCCACCACCGGAAGGGGGCCCTCCTGCACCCGGTAGCCGGGGCCGACGAGCACCTCGCCCTCCAGGCCGTCCCGGCTCGCGGCCAGCGCCAGCGGGCCGGTCTCCGCCTCGATCTTCGCCAGGGCCAGCCCCGCGAGCTGCCGGTCCAGGGTCACCGAGGTGAGCAGCCGGTGCTCACCCGCGTGGTAGACCTGACCGCCCTGCCCGCAGACCGCGAGACCCCGGTAGCCGAGGTCGTCCAGGATGTGCCGCACCCAGGGCACCGCCCGCCCGGTGACGACGATGTGGGCGGCGCCCGCCGCGGTCGCCGCGGCGAGCGCGTCCCGGGAACGCTGCGAGACCGTGTCGTCGGCGCGCAGCAGCGTGCCGTCGAGGTCGGTCGCGATCAGCCGGTAGGGCAGCCCGGCGGAGCCGTCCGGCGACGCCCCGCGGGCCGCCGCACCCGGCGACGGGTGGACGGCCCCGGGCCGCGCGCCGGAGCGGGCCGGGCCGGACGGATGGGCCGAGCTGTGGGTGGAGCTCACGCGGCGACCGGCTCCAGCACCTCGCGGCCGCCCAGGTACGGACGCAGCATCTCGGGGACCCGCACCGAGCCGTCGGCCCGCTGGTGGTTCTCCAGCAGCGCCACGATGGTGCGCGGCACCGCGCAGAGCGTGCCGTTGAGCGTGGCCAGCGGACGCACGTGCTTGCCGTCCCGCATCCGGACCGACAGCCGGCGGGCCTGGAACTCGTTGCAGTTCGAGGCGGAGGTCAACTCGCGGTACTTGCCCTGGGTGGGGATCCAGGCCTCGATGTCGAACTTGCGGGAGGCCGAGGCCCCCAGGTCACCGGTGGCCACATCGATCACCTGGAACGGCAGCTCCAGGCCGGTCAGCCACTGCTTCTCCCAGTCCAGCAGGCGCTGGTGCTCGGCCTCGGAGTCCTCCGGGGTGACGTAGGAGAACATCTCCACCTTGTCGAACTGGTGGACCCGGAAGATGCCCCGGGTGTCCTTGCCGTACGTACCGGCCTCGCGGCGGAAGCAGGGGGAGAACCCGGCGTAGCGCAGCGGCAGCTTGTCCGCGTCGACGATCTCGTCCATGTGGTACGCGGCGAGCGGGACCTCGGAGGTGCCGACCAGGTAGTAGTCGTCCTTCTCCAGGTGGTACACGTTCTCGGCGGCCTGGCCGAGGAAGCCGGTGCCCTCCATGGCGCGCGGCTTGACCAGCGCCGGAGTGAGCATCGGGGTGAACCCGGCGGCGGTGGCCTGGGCGATGGCGGCGTTGACCAGGGCGAGCTCCAGCAGGGCGCCCACACCGGTCAGGTAGTAGAAGCGCGAGCCGGAGACCTTGGCGCCCCGCTCGACGTCGATGGCGCCGAGCAGCTGGCCGAGTTCGAGGTGGTCCTTGGGCTCGAAGCCCTCGGCGGAGAAGTCGCGCGGCGCGCCGACGGTCTCGAGGACGGTGAAGTCCTCCTCCCCGCCGACCGGGACCTCCGGGTGGACGAGGTTCCCGAGCTGGAGTACGAGGCGCTGGGTCTCCTCGGCGGCCTCGTCCTGCTCGGCGTCGGCGGCCTTGACCGCGGCGGACAGTTCGCCGGCCTTCTTCAGGAGCTCGGCCTTCTCGTCGCCGGAGGCCTTGGGGATGAGCTTGCCGAGCGACTTCTGCTCGGCTCGCAGCTGGTCGAAGCGGACGCTGGACGACCTGCGCCGCTCGTCGGCGGAGAGCAGTGCGTCGACGAGGCCGACGTCCTCTCCACGGGCGCGCTGGGACGCGCGGACACGGTCGGGGTCCTCACGGAGCAGACAAAGGTCAATCACCCCCCCAGGCTACCGGTGCGCGCTGCGGGCGCTCGACTCGATATTCCATTGCGCACCATTTTGACCGTTATGCCGGAAAAGGTGGAATCGCGAAGAAGGCTGTGGAGACGTTCCCGCGCATTCACTCGGCGGGCGCGTGAGCGTCAGCCCGGCGCCCGGGTTTCCCTCGCTGGAGGGGCAGTTGGGAGGTGCGTTGTCCACAGGTCGGTGGCTCGGTCAAGGCTTTATCCACAGGCTGTGAGAAAGGGCTGTGGAAGTCGGAATTGATCATTCCGCCCGCTGAATGCTGGGCAATGGATTCCCTTCTCAAACCCCCCTCACACACTCATTCGGGTGGGAATGACTCCCTCCAAAGAGTTGATCAGGGGAATTGGACTGACGAAAGGCGACCTGGAGTGCTGTGGGGTGAGGTGGGTGCTGTACGGCTATTTGTCGACCTTGTCGGGTTCGCGTGTCGACTTGTCCCCAGGTCGAGAACCGGGCCTGTGGATAACTCGGTGGATAACTTGGTGAACACCGCTGGGGCACCGGCCGGGCACCCGCCGCGGAGCGCCGGGAGGCACCGGGACCGGCCGTCCGCCGTGAGCACGGAGACCTCAGGAACGGCCGTCCGCGGGAGCGAAGAGACATCAGGGCGGCCACCCTCGGAGTTCCGGGAAGCGGTCGGGAGCGCGACGGTCACGGTCGGCTGCGTCAGGGGTCGGCTGCTCAGGACCGGCGGTGTCGGGACCGGCGGTGTCAGGAGAGGCCCCGCTCGGCAACGAGGGTGTCAGGAGCGGCCGTCGAGGCAGCGGGTCAGCCAGTCCGCCGCCGCGGAGAACTCGCGGTCGGAGGTGCCGTGCCGCAGCGCCGCCACATCGGTCGGGTCCACCCCGGCCCGCGGATACGACCCCAGGAAGCGCACGTTCGGGCAGATCCGCTTCAGGCCCATCAGCGCCTCGCCCACCCGCCGGTCCGTGATGTGCCCCTCGCAGTCCACCGAGAAGCAGTAGCGGCCGATGCCCTCGCCCGTGGGCCGCGACTCGATCCGCATCAGGTTCACCCCGCGCGCCGAGTACTCCTGGAGCAGTTCGAGCAGCGCGCCCGGGTGGTCGTCGCCCAGCCAGATCACCACGGACGTCTTGTCCGCACCGGTCCGGGCCGCCGGCCGGGCCGGGCGCCCGGCCAGGACGAAGCGCGTCGCCGCGTTCTCGGCGTCGTGGATCTCGGTGACCAGCGGCTCCAGCCCGTACTTCGGCGCCGCGAACTCGCCCGCGAACGCCGCGTCGTACCGGCCCTCCTGCACCAGCCGCGCCCCGTCGGCGTTCGAGGCGGCCGACTCCCACAGGGCGTCCGGCAGATGCCTGCCCAGCCAGTTGCGCACCTGCGGCTGGGCCACCGGGTGACCGGTCACCGTCTTCACGTCCGACAGCGTGGTTCCCGGCCGCACCAGCAGAGCGAACGCGATCGGCAGCAGCACCTCGCGATAGATCATCAGCGGCGCGCCGGTGGCCAGCTCGTCGAGGGTCGCGGTGACGCCGCCCTCCACCGAGTTCTCGATCGGCACCAGTGCGCCGCCCGCCTCCCCGGACCGCACGGCGTCCAGCGCCGCGGGCACCGACACCATCGGGACCAGCTCGCGGGTCGCGGCCTCCGGCAGGGTCCGCAGCGCGGCCTCCGTGAAGGTTCCTTCGGGCCCGAGGTAGGTGTAGCGGCTGGCCGACATCGTGCGTGGCTCCCTTGGATCGGGGGACGCCCATCCCCTGTGTGCGGCGGGGGGTCTTCCGAGGCGAGGCCCCGGAACGGGACCCCGGTCCGGTTGCTCGCCACGATACCCAGCCGCCGTACCGGCCCGTGCCGCGTCCGGCAGCCGGGACCCGCACGGGGGACGGCTCCACGGCCGCTCCGGTCCGTCAGCCCTCCAGCAGCGGCTGCCCCACGTACTCGCCCGGGGCGCAGCCGCCCGGTACGGCGAACAGTCCGCTCGCCTCGTGCCGGATGAACCGCGACAGGGCGTCGCCCCGGTCCAGCTTGCGCTGCACCGGCACGAAGCCCCGGTACGGATCGGCCTGCCAGGCGATGAAGAGCAGCCCGGCGTCCGGGGCCCCGTCGCCGTCGAAGCCGTCGTGGAAGGAGAACGGGCGCCGCAGCATGGCCGCCCCGCCGTTCGCCTCCGGCGCGGAGATCCGGGCGTGCGCGTCGGCCGGGATCACGATCCCGCCCGAGGCGTCCCGCTTCTCCAGGTCCATCGGCGTCGTCTCGGTGCCGCCCGTGAGCGGAGCGCCGTCGGACTTCCGCCGCCCGATGACCTGCTCCTGCTTGCCGACGGGCAGCTTCTCCCAGTCGTCGAGGAGCATCCGGATGCGCCGGACCACCGCGTACGAGCCGTGTGCCATCCAGGACGGTTCGCCGCCCGACGGCACGAAGATCCGCTGCGCGAAGTTCTTCTCCGTGGGCTTCGGGTTCTTGGTGCCGTCGACCTGCCCCATCAGATTGCGGGCCGTCATCGGATGGGAGGTGGCACCGGGCGCCCGGTTGAAGCCGTTCATCTGCCAGCGCAGCCGGGCGGCGTCGCCGGTGTCCTTCTGCAGGGCCCGCAGGGCGTGGAAGGCGACCAGCGCGTCGTTCGAGCCGATCTGCACCCACAGGTCCCCGTTGCTGCGCTCGGGGTCCAGCGCGTCCGAGCTGAAGTCCGGCAGCGGATCCAGAGCCAGTGGGCGCTGCTTCTCCAGGCCGGTGCGGCCGAAGAAGGACCGGCCGAAGCCGAAGGTCACCGTCAGGGAGGACGGCCCGGCGTCGAGGGCGACGCCGGTGTCGTCCGCCGTCGGGCGGCCCGCCATCAGTGCCTCGGCCGTCCGCGACCAGCGCCGCAGCAGCGCGGCCGCCGCCTTCCGGTCCGCTCCGGGGGCCAGGTCGAACGCCGCGAGGTGGCCGGCGGCCTGCAGTGGAGTGGTGATGCCCGGCTGGTGCCGGCCGTGGAAGGCGACGGCGCTGGAGCCCACCGTCGCCAGCGCCGGGGTCTCCGCCCGGGCCGCGCTCCCGCCGAGCACACCGCCCGCGGCGCCCACGGCCAGCCCGGCGGCGCCGGCCGCGCCCGCGGTGCCGAGCAGCCTCCGCCGGGAGAAGCCCCCGGCGTCCGGCCCGGACAGGGCCGGGGAGTCCTCCGGTCGGGAGATGTCCTGGGAGTCGTTCGCGCCCGTCATCAGCCGATCTTCATCTTCTTGGTCTCGGTCACCTGGTCGATCTCCGAGGTACGCACGGTCAGGGACACCTCCCACTCGCCGGCCATCGGGAGCTGGAGGCGGTTGGACACCCAGTGTCCGGTCTCCAGATGGAACGGCTGGACGGGCAGCGGCCCGAGGTCACGGGAGTCCAGCCGGAAGGCGAGCTTCACCTCCGGCACGTCCAGCGCCTTGCCGTTCGGCCGGCGGAGCTTGAGGTCCAGGGTGTTGGAACCGGTGAGTCCGGGCTCCAGGGAGAGCCGGGCGGTGCCCCTGCCGTCCGCGCCCCCGGTGTCGAAGGGGATGGTCGCCGTCGCGCGGCGTACCGCGGGCACCGTCGGCGTACCGTTCCCGGACCGGGCCGCTTCCTCCGTGCGGCCCGGTTCGGTGCTGGTCAGCGCGGTGGTCACGGCCAGCAGCAGCACGGCGACAGCGGCCTCGGCGAGCACCGTGCGACGCAGCCCGGAGCGCTCCGGGTCGGCGTCGCGGACGCGCTTGCTGCGGGCCGCCTCCCGGGCGGACCGCTGCCGGGCGAGCTGGGCGGCGCGCTTCGGGTCGGGCGCGTGCTTCGGGTCGGCGGGCTCGGAGTCCGGGTCTCCGGACTCCGGCTGCTCCGTCCCCTCGGCCGAATCCGTCCCCTCGGCCGGCTGCGTCCTCCCGGCCGGCTCCGGGGCGTCGGCCGGTGCCTGCACCGTGTCGGCCGGGGCGGCTGCCTGAGCCGGCACCGCGGCCTTCCCGCCCGCTGTCTCCCGGGCCTGTGCCGTCCCGTCCGATGTCTTCCCGGCCGACGTCTCCCCGGCCTGTGCCTTCCCGGCCTGGGCCTCTCCGCCCGGTGCGTCACCGCCCGGCGCCTCTCCGGCCCGCGCCTCAGCCGCCCGGGCGGGCACGGTCGCCATCTCGTCGGCGGGCTCCGCCTCGGCGTCCGAGACCTCCGCCGCCGCGTCCGGAACACGCTCCGCTCCGGCGTCCGAAGCCTCCTCCGCTTCGCCGCCCGGGGCCCGCTCCGCCGCGGTGTCCGCCCGCTCGGCCACTCGCGCGTCCTCCCCGGCCGTCCGCGCGTCCTCCGCGAGCACCCGGGCGGCCTCCGCCTCGGGCGCCACGGAAGCCGAGAGCCGCGCCGTCCAGCGCCGCGACAGCCAGCCGACCGCGAGCAGCACCGCCACCAGCGCGACCTTGACGAGCAGCAGTTGCCCGTACGACGTCGAGGTCAGGGCCTTGACGGAGCCGACCTGGCGCCATGACTGGTACACCCCGGTCGCGGCGAGGACGACGACGCTGCCGAAGGCCACCCGGGAGAAGCGGTGGACCGCGGCCCGTTCGACGGCCGGGCCCCGGTACAGCGCGACCAGCAGCGTGGCCAGCCCGCCCAGCCAGCCGGCCACCGCGAGCAGATGGAGGACGTCCACCGGCATCGCCACATTGGGCTGGAGCCCGGTCGACGCATGCTCGGCGAGCGCCCAGGTCGCCGCGAGCCCGGCCGCGACGACGGTGCCGCCCATGCCCAGCCCGACGGCGAGGTCCCGGCGTTCCCGGGGGTCCTCGCGCCGGGTGAACGCGCCGAAGAGCACCGCGACGAACAGCGCGGCGGCCCCGAGCAGCAGCAGCCGGGAGACCAGCGCCGCCCCCGTCTTGGTCTCCAGGACGGACTGCAGCCCGTCCAGGTCGAAGGCGTCGGCGAGCTTCCCCGAGCCGGTGTACGGGGTGCGGAGCAGCAGCAGGGCCAGGGTGGAGGCGGTCAGGGCGACCCAGCCCTGGACGACCAGCCGCTGCACCGCCCGGACGCGGGCCCCGCCCGGCCAGCAGGCCAGCAGGAACGCGGCGCCGCCGACCAGCACCACGAAGCCCGCGTAGGCGAGGTACCGGGCGATGGCATAGAGGGCGCCGACCGGCCCGCCGCCCGGCTTCTGGTCGGGCACCCCCGCCGAGGTCTTCGAGGGGGCGCCGATGGAGAAGGTGAACGCCCCGGCCACCGGGTGGCTGTCGGCCGAGACGGCCTGCCACGCCACGGTGTAGGTGCCGTCCGGCAGCCCGGAGCGCAGTCCGACCCCGTACCGGACGACGTTCCCGCTGCCCAGGTCGCGCACCTTGGCGGTGTCCACGCGCTTGCCCTTGGGGTCCAGCACGCGGATCGAGTCGTCCGACAGGGCGACGCCCTCGGAGAAGGTGAGGCTCACATCCTTCGGCGCGCTGCCGACCACCGCCCCCTGCTTGGGATCGCTGCCGGTCAGCGCGGCGTGCGCCGAGGCCGGGGAGGCTCCGGCGAGCAACGAGCCGAGCAGCGCCGCCGCGAGCAGCAGCAGCGTCACGGCCGCGGAGCGCGCGGAGCGGCGGTCCAGGGAGGGGGCGGCGGCTGGCATGGCGTCAGTCCCTCACTTGTCCGGGGTGTAGTTGGTCGCCACGACGGGGACCTCCAGGGTGATCGGGTCCGAGGCGGCGAAGTGGAGCACCACGGACACCTTCTCCCCCTTGGCCGGCTTGTGTTCGAGTTTCATGAACATCAGATGGGTGCCGCCGCGGGCGAGCCGGAGCTCACCGCCCGCGGGGACCTTCAGCGACGACACCTGGCGCATCGTGTTGCCGACGGTCCGGTGCATCGTCACGTCACCGGCGAAGTCGCTGGTGACCGAGGTCAGCTTGTCGGCGGTGTCACCGGTGTTCCGGACGACGACATAGCCGCTGGCCATGTCGGCCATCACCGGCTGGGGCACGTACGCGCCCTCCGCCTTCAGTTCGGCACCCGAGCCGGAACAGCCCCCCAGCGCCAGGCCGGCGGTGAGCGTCACGGCCGCGGCCAGGGCGCTGCGCCGCCGGGTCACGGTGTCCCGCCCTTGATGATCTTCGGAAGGTCCTTGGCGTACTCGTCCGCCGTGGTGTCCTTGTCGTAGATCGCGTGGCCCTTGTCGTCCTTCGGGGAGAAGGCGACGACGCGGGGGCTGTGCGAGGAGACCCAGGTCCCCTTCACCTTCTTGGGCTGGTCCAGGTAGATGTTGACGGCGCGGGCGCCCGCCTGGATGGTGTCGAAGTCGCCGGTGAGCCCGATGAACGACTTGTCGTTCTGGGCCAGCCACTTGCCCAGTTCCTTCGGGGTGTCCCGCTTCGGGTCGGAGCTGACGAAGACGACGCGCAGCTCCTTCCGTTCGGCCGGCGACAGCTTCCGCAGGGCGAGGGAGATGTTGCTCATGGTGAAGGGGCAGGCGTCCGGGCAGTGCCGGTAGCCGAAGTAGAGCAGGACCGGGTGGCCCTTGGTCTCCTTGATGAAGTCGTACTTCTTGCCGTCGGTGTCCGTCAGGACCAGATCCGGCTTGTCGAGCGGGTTGTCGAGGACGGTCGCGGCCTTGGTCGGCCCCGCGGAGACCTCGGCGACGGACGAGGACTCGTCGTCGCCGCCTCCGCAGGCGGACAGGGTGAGGGCCGCCGCCGCGGCGAGCGCGGCGGCGGTCAGGCTGGTCTTGCGCATGGAGGAATACCCCGGATTGTGGTGTGCGGGCCCGGTACGGCCGGGTCAGGAGGAGCGGCGGCGGCCGGCGAGGAAGCCGAAGGCCAGCCCGGCGGCGCCGATGACGATGCCCACCACGCCGAGCACCCGCGCGGTGGAGTCGCTGCCGGCGGCGGCCTTCTCGCCGTGGCCGGACTCCTCGGACCCGGAGCCGTGGTCGTGGCCGCCCTTGGCGTCCGCCGCGGAGCCGTGGGAGTGGCCCTCACCGGTGGGCTCGGTCAGCGCCAGTACCGGCGCCGGGCTCTCCGGCTCCTCGCCGTTCTCCTTGGGCGCCTCGATCCAGCGCACCGTCTCGTCGTTGTCGTAGGTCTGGATGGCCTTGAACACCAGCTGGTCGGTGTTCTCCGGCAGCTGGCCGACGGCGAGCGGGAACCGCTGGAACTGGCCCGGCCCGATCTTCCCGCCGGTCCAGGTCACCTTGGTGACGGCCTCGGTGATCTTCTCGCCGTGCATCTCGATGGGCTTGTCGAGCTTCTCCTTGGTGACCTTGACGTCCCAGCCCGGCACCGGCTCCGGCATCACCGAGGCGAGCGGGTGGTCGGCCGGGAGGTTGAGCTCGAGCTTGTCGGTCGAGGCGTTGTCCCGCTCGTTGGGCACCTTGACGGCGATGGTGGCGAAGCCGCCCTTCTCGGCCTCGCCCTCCACGGTGACGTGGGCGAAGGCCGGGCCGGCGAGGAGCAGGACGGAACCGGCGGTGACGCCGCCGACGAGGGAAAGACGCGAGAGGTTCATGGTTTGCGGACACTCCACAGGAAGGATCGGTCGGTGATCTGCGCGCGTACGGCTGCGGCGCGACGACCTCCCGACGGATGAGCCGGAGCTACCGGTTCCCGGGGGGTGCCGCGTCAGGCCGCGAGGACGGTGGCCGGCGGACCCCGGCGGCTGACGGAGTGCTCCAGGACGAGCGACCGCGGCCCGGACTTTCCGGTCCCGTGGGCCGGAGGTACGGGCGGCAGGGCGGCGGGCGATCCGGGAAGCCCGGCATGGAGGGCGCGTACAAGCACAAGGGCGGCGCGCAGCGAACGGACGAGCGCCCCCTCGGCGAAGCCTTCCGAGACGCCCCGCGCCGACAGCCGGACCAGCCGGAAGAGCGCGGCCTCACCGCGCCTGAGCAGCAGCCCCAGCGCGACCGCCGCGAGCAGATGGCCCAGCAGCATCGGCAGCGAGGGGACCAGGTCCCCGACGCCGGGCGGCGGGGCCGGCACGGCGGCGTGCACCGCTCCCGTGGACGCCGCGTGGGCTTCGGCGGCATGGGCCCCGGCGCCATGGGCTCCGGCGGCGTGGGCTGGATGGTCCGGGCCGGAGGTGCTGATGATCCGCCGGGCCTCGGCGGCGGTGAGCCGCACCGGACCGGCGTCCCCGCCGCACACCAGCCGGGCGGCGAACGAGATCAGCGCGCTGTTCGAGGGCCGTCCCGCGGGCGGCGATGGGGCCGACGCGGTCTGCTGGCCCAGCCAGAACAGCCCGTGCAGGGCCGACTGGCCGACCGCCAGACCGGCGGAGATCCCCGGCAGTGTGCGCTCCCGCCCGGCGAGCGGCGCGGCCGCCGCGAGGACCAGGAGGAAGCCGGTGATCAGGGTCCAGGCGGGAACGCCCGAACAGGACGCCAGCGCGTGCCCCGCCATGGACAGCGCGACGCAGACCGCGGCGAACACCGCGGCCCTGAGCAGTCGCAGATCGGCGCCGACGCGCGCGACGGGGGCAGACATGGCCGCGCCATCATCCCACCGCACCCGCCCGCTCCGGACGGCAGGGGTGGGGGGCGTGGGGGAGCGCACGGCCCGTCGCCATACACCGATGTCATGACCCCGCGCATCCGCTGAATGAGCGTAGTCACGCCCATTGCACGCTTACGGGCCGATCGGTGGGGCAATACGTATCGGTATGTCGAGCCGCAGCCAGGAGGCTGGAGCATGAGCATCTGGTGGTCCCTCCACTTGCGGCGCGAGGCTGCGAGCGTTCCGCTCGCCCGGCGGCTCCTCTTGGGAACCATGGAGACCGCGGGGGTCGATCCGGACATCTCCTTCGACCTGTCGATCGCGCTCACGGAGGCGTGTGCGAACGCAGTCGAGCACGGCGGGGCAACGTCCCCCGACGGCTCACCCGGGGTGTACCGCGTGACCGCCTATCTGGACGGCGAGAAGTGCCGGATCGAGGTCACCGACTCGGGGCCGGGCTTTCCCGCGGCGCGGACGGTGCGCCCCAGAGCCCTCCGCGCGCCGCTCATGGCGCCCGCCCAGCCGGACACCCAGGCGGAGAACGGCCGGGGCCTGTGCCTCATCGAGGCGCTCGCCGACCACGTCCACGTCCGGAACAGACCGGGCCGCGGCGCGGTGGTGAGCTTCGACAAGATCCTCAAGTGGCGTGAGGACGCGCTGCTGAAGGCGTCCTGATCACAGGGAGCGGCAGGGCGGCGCAGCCCCGCACACCATCGGAGCCCGGAGCGGCCGGAGCCCGGAGTCCGTGGGCGCATGGGCCGGCCCCCGTGGGACGGGGGCGCACCGCCCCCGTCCCCACATCACCGCTTCACCCGACGCGCCCCCGGCCGACTGCTGATGCGTCAGAGGCCCCGGCCCGATGTCCCACCCGACGGAAACGGCCGGGCCCCCGTCGGGGACCCGGCCGTCGTCCGGCGTCGGGGCGGGCTCAGCCCTTGAGGCGGGCCATCCAGGACTCGACGTCGTCGGCGGTGCGCGGCAGCGCGGCCGACAGATTGCGGCTGCCGCTCTCGGTCACCAGGATGTCGTCCTCGATCCGGACGCCGATGCCCCGGTACTCCGCCGGCACGGTCAGGTCGTCGGTCTGGAAGTACAGCCCGGGCTCGACCGTGAGGCACATGCCCGGCTCCAGGGTGCCCTCCACATAGCTCTCCCGGCGGGCCACCGCGCAGTCGTGCACGTCCAGCCCGAGCATGTGGCCGGTGCCGTGCAGCGTCCAGCGGCGCTGCAGCCCCAGCTCCAGCACGCGCTCCACCGGGCCCTCGACCAGCCCCCACTCCACCAGCCGGGTCGCGAGCACCCGCTGTGCGGCGTCGTGGAAGTCGCGGTACTTCGCGCCCGGCCGGACGGCCGCGATGCCGGCCTCCTGCGCGTCGTACACCGCGTCGTAGATCCGGCGCTGGAGCTCGGTGAAGCGGCCGCTCACCGGCAGGGTGCGGGTGACGTCGGCGGTGTAGAGGGTGTGGGTCTCCACGCCGGCGTCGAGCAGCAGCAGCTCGCCCGCGCGGACCGGGCCGTCGTTGCGCACCCAGTGCAGGGTGGTGGCGTGCGGTCCGGCGGCGCAGATGGAGCCGTAGCCGACGTCGTTGCCCTCGACGCGGGCCCGCAGGAAGAACGTTCCTTCGATGTACCGCTCGGAGGTCGCCTCCGCCTTGTCGAGGACCTTCACCACGTCCTCGAAGCCACGCACCGTGGAGTCGACCGCCGCCTGCAGCTGCCCGATCTCGAACTCGTCCTTGACCAGGCGCAGCTCGCTGAGGAAGATCCGCAGCTCCTCGTCGCGGTCGGCGTCGAGCCGGTCGGCCAGCGCCTCCTCCAGCCCGGCGTCGTGGCCCCGGACGATGCGGACCGGACCGGCCGCGGCGGCGAGCTCGTCGGCGGCCTTGCGCACGTCCCGGCACTCCGCCCCCAGCAGCTGCTCGCTCTCGGCGAGGCTGTACCGGCGGCCCACCCACAGTTCGCCCTGGCCGTCGAGCCAGAACTCGCCGTTCTCCCGGTCGGAGCGCGGCAGCAGGTAGAGCGTCGTGGTGTGCCCGTCGTCCACCGGGTCCAGGACGAGTACGCCGTCGTGGGTCTGGTCACCGGTCAGATGCGCGTACTCGGTGGACGCGCGGAAGGCGTACTCGGTGTCGTTCGACCGCGTCCTGAGGTTGCCCGCGGGAACGACCAGGCGCTCGCCGGGAAAGCGGGCGGAGAGCGCGGCGCGGCGGCGCGCGGCGTGCGGTGCCTGCTCGACGGGCTGCAGGTTCCGCAGCTCGGTGTCGGCCCAGCCGCTCTTCATGTTCTCGGCAAGCTCGTCGGAGACGCCTGGGTACAGGCCGTTCTTCCGCTGCTTGATGGGCTCGTCGCCCTCCGGGTTCGCGGGCGCGGGCTGCTCGGTCACGGATTCCTCCTCGACTCGGACCGTCCCCTGGCCTGCGGCTGGGGGACCCCGACCATCGTATGGGCGGGGGCACCGGCTCCGGCAGGACGACCGGAGCAGGGCGCGGGCAGCGGCCCGGCCCGGGTGTGCGCCCCTCTGCGCCCCCGGAGGAAGGGGGCCGGCAGCGGTCAGCGGGCGGCGGCTCCCGCGTCCTCGAAGTGGACGGCGAGCAGCACGACGTCCTCCGGGCTGTCCGCGGTGTCCCGGCCGCCCGGCAGGACGGTGCGCAGCACGTGGTCGGCGACGGCGTCGGGATCGTCCCGGACGGACCGGGGCACGCTCGCCGCGGCCGCGTGCAGCCGTGCGAAGGCCCGGTCCATCGGCTCGCCGGTGCGGTGCAGCAGCCCGTCGCTGTACAGCAGCAGCGTTTCTCCCGGCGCGGCCTCGAACTCGACGCTGGGCGCCTCCCAGCAGGAGAGCATGCCCAGCGGCGCGGACAGCGAGGTCTCCACGAACTCGGTGCGCCGGTCGCCGACGAGCAGCGGCGGGCAGTGCCCGGCCCCGGCCATCAGCAGGGTGCGCTGCTCGCAGTGGATGAACAGGGCGGTCGCCGAGCGGGCGGGCTCGGTCAGCCGCAGCAGCAGTTCGAGATCGGAGAGGACCGCGACCGGATCCTCCCCCTCCATCACCGCGTACGCCCGCAGCGAGGCGCGCAGCCGTCCCATCGCGGCGACGGCGCTGGGCCCGGAGCCGCTGACCCCGCCGACGGCGAGACCGAGCGCGCCCTCCGGCAGGGGCAGGGCGTCGTACCAGTCGCCGCCGCCCCGCGGACCGGTCCGGTGCCGGACGGCCAGCCGCACCCCGCCGACCCGGGGCAGCCGGCTGGGCAGCAGCTCGTCGCGGAGGGTGTCGGCGGTCGCCCGGGCGCGGGTCAGCTCCAGGTGACGGGCGAGCTGCTCGGTCGCGTAGCGGGTGTACAGGCCGATGAGGTGGCGCTGCCGCTCCACCGGCTCGGTCGGCTCGTCGTAGAGCCAGACCGCGGCGCCGAGCCGGCCGGCGGCCTCGGTGGCGAGCGGGACGGCGTAGCTGGCGGCGTAGCCGAGCCGGGCGGCGACCTCGCGGTGCCGCGGGTCCAGGTCCGGCTCGTTCCGCAGGTCGGGGTGGGCGACCTCGTCGAGCTGCCCGGGGCGGGCGCCGCCCTCCGGGGGCAGGCCGTCGAGGATCCGGCCGTAGGAGGCGGAGCTGCGGGGGATGGTCTCGATGGTGCCGAGGTCCGCGGGGCCGAGGCCGAGTCCGACGGTGGTGTCCGGCCCCTGGCCGTCGGCGGGCTCCAGGACGATCATGCCGCGGCGGGCGCCGACGAGGGCGGCGCCGGCGCGCAGCAGCTCGTGCAGCGCGCTGTCGAGGGTCTCGGTGCGGGCGAGCCGCTCGGTGAGCTCGTGCAGCGTGGTGAGATCGGAGATCCAGCCGGCGAGGCGGTCCTGGACGGCGGCGAGGTGCTCGACCGGGCGGACGTCCTGGGTGCCGGGCACCGGGGAGCCGCTCTCCGCCGGGGGCTGGGCGGGAGGGGCGTCGGGATTATGCGCCGGGGCGGGAAGTGCCGACTGGATTCCGGCCACTTTCGGCACGTGCGGGGCGTTCATGGCTGGCGACTTTCGACCCTGGGCTGCGGCATATCCGGCCACTGGGCCGAATCGACCGAGAAGGGTGTCCTGTTTGTGTCGAAGCGCAGGCTTTTGCCGTGTGGTGTTGCGTGGCCGGTCCGGCGGTGCATTTTTCGCAATAGCATCGCAAACCCCCATGTCATGCTGCGCCGCTATCAATGCCTCCACATCTACACGCAGTGGTGGGGTGTGTCCAGCATGGTGCGGGCGGGCTCGTTGGTGTCTATGGTGGACACAAGTTGGCTGAAAAAATGCCCGTCGGTCGGCAATTTGCGGTCGACTGAGGGCATTCGACAACGCGTCATATCCACCGAGGTGGGTACGTACTCGGGAAGGGCAGGGGCAGTTGGGGGCGCCCCGGAACCCCGCGGCGGCCTTGAGCGTCCTATCCGGCGATGGCCTCCCGTCCCCGAGGGACGAGGACCGCAGAGGGGCGGCAAAACGCCAGGCGATCGCCACCCTTCGCCATGTTCCACGCTCGGCCCGCGACATGATGCGCTGCCTTGAACGAGCAGTGACGCACGATCCACGTGGTGTGAACGGACTGAACGTACGCCCGCAGCCCCACGTACTGCCAAGCAGCATCGCAAGCAGCATCGATCGGTAGACCAGGTTCATCCGGTGAATCCGGTAGCGGTACGCACACCCGGCACAGCGTGCGATGAACGCGATTGGATACAGCCCTCGGCGTTAACGGAAAGGAACGAGCGCTCATGCGCGAGATCCTCGGAAGGCGACGCAGGCTCCTGCTCGGGCGGAGGCGCAGCGGGAAGCGGGCGATGCTCGGCGCGGCGCTGATGTGCGCCACCGAGTGGCAGTGGCCCGTACTCCCCGGCGTGGGGATCCGGTCCGGCGGCAGCCGCGTGCGCGGCTGCAACTGCCCGCACCCCGACTGCGTGGTGCCCGGTGCGCACCCCTTCGACCCCGGCCTGCTCGCGGCCACGACCGACGCCCGCATGGTCCGCTGGTGGTGGGAGAACCGTCCCGACGCCCCGATCGTGCTGGCCACCGGCGGCAGCGCGCCCTGCGCGGTGAGCCTCCCCGCGACCGCGGCAGCACAGGCCCTGACCGAGCTCGACCGACGGGGCATCCGGCTCGGCCCGGTCGTCGCGTCGCCCACCCGCTGGTCGATCCTCGTGGCGCCGTACTCGCTCGAGGTGCTGGGCGAGCTGCTGCACAGCCAGGAGTGGGTGCCCAGCTCGCTGCGGTTCCACGGAGAGGGCGGCTATCTGGTGCTGCCGCCGTCCCAGACCGGCGCCGGCCGGGTGAGCTGGGAGCGCGCGCCGCTGCCCGGGTCGGCCGCGCCGTGGCTGCCCGATGTCGAGGCGGTCGTGCACGCGCTCGTGGCGGCGAGCACCGGGACCCCCGACGAGAGCAGTCGGCTCGCCTACTGAGACTTGACCGAATTCGTACCATCGCGGCCCGTCTTCACTCCTCCGAGTGCGAGGCGGGCCGCGTTGTCCCCGGTTCGGCCCAGCGCGGTCCGACGGGCCCTTCCCCGGCCGGTACGTTCTGCCGATCGGCAGGCTTCGTCGGTGAGTTGGAGGGGGATTCCATGGAGCGCGCAGCGGATCCGGGCAGGGCGAACCGTCGCATGACCGCCCTGGTGGGCGCGGTGCTGCTGGCCGCCGTGCTGCCGCAGGCCGCCGCGTCGGCGGGGCCCGCGCCGACCGCGGAGGCCGGCCGTCCGCCGGCCCGGACCGCCACGCCGGGCGTACCGGAAACCGAGGCGCCGGGCGTACCGGAACCCGCCGTGCCGGGCGTACCGGAGCCCGAGGCGCAGGCCGTACCGGAATCCGGGTCGCGGGGCGGGGGCCGGCACCGCGGCCGGGGCCTGGACCCCGCGGCCGCGGGGGCTCGGTGGCTGCCTCCGGCCGATCTGCGGAAGAGCGCCTTCCGCGCCACTGACCAGGGGCGTGTCATCTCCGTGTGCGGACCCGAACTCACCGGCCGCGAGGGTGTCGAGGCACAGACCTGTGTCCTGCGGGAGGGGCGGGAGCTGTGGGGCCGCACCTACTACCGGAGCGCCGACGGCCGCGCGCCGAGCGTCGTCCTGACCCTGATGCGGCCGGACGGCCGGACCGTTCAGGTGCATTGCTCGGGGGAAGCCGGGAACGCCGGCGGGGTGTGCCAGACCCGGCGTGCGCCGGTGCGAGGGCCGGTGGACCAGGGCCTGCCGTACGGGGCGGTCGCCGAGCTCGTGTCCTGGGACGGGGAGCGGCTGCTGCTGCGTTCGGGGAGCAATTCCCCGGTGGGAGCGGCCCGTTGGGGGTCCGGCGCGGCGCGCTCCGGGGAGCCGGCCGACGCCGGGCATGGAAACGCCCGGTCGCTGGCGACGGGGGATGCACCAGCGACCGGGCTTCAAGAACCGTAACAAGAGATCTGCTGTTCGCAAATTCGATCGCGGAAATTCGGACGACGATTTACTGTTCAGTAGGGGGTGTTGTGACCTGAGTCACTCCCCGGGTCGTCCGGTGGTTCTCAGCTGAGGGTCACCTGCCGGTTGGTGAGTCCGCCACGGGCCCGGCGCTCCTCGGCGGTCAGCGGCGCCTCGGAGCCGAGCGCCTCGGCGAGCCGCTCCCCGAAGGCCTCGGCGGGCTTCTCGACGTCGTCCGCGCGGACCGAGCCCGGCAGGTCCCACACCGGCACGATGAGGCCGTGCGCCCGGAACGAGCCCACCAGCCGGGTGCCTTCGCCCAGCGAGGAGGCGCCGGCGGCGTGCAGCCGCGCCAGCGCGTCGAGCAGCTTCTCCTCGGGGTGGTCCATCACCCAGCGCAGGTGGTTCTTCTCCGGGGTCTCGCACCAGTACGCGGCCTCGACACCGGAGAGCCGGACGGTCGGGATCGCGGCCTCGTTGGCCCGCTCCAGGGAGGCGGCCACCTCGGGGGTGGACTGCTCGGCGCTCTCCAGCCAGAACTCGAAGCCGGTGTGCACGACCGGCTCGAACGCACCGGCCGGGTCGAGCAGGTCCTGCAGCCGCGGACCGTCGGCGGGGACGCGCTGCGCGGCCACCGGGGTGCCCGGCGCGGCCTCCAGCGCACGCTTCAGCACATCGGCGAGGTCCCGGCTGATGTCGCCGGACGCCGTGTCGTTCTGCAGACCCAGCAGGACGGCGCCGCTGTCCCGGCGCAGCGCGGGCCACGCCATCGGCAGCACGGTCGCCAGGGTGACGGACGGCACGCCCTCCGGCAGGCCGCCCCTGAGGGGCAGTTCCACGGTCGCGGCGGGCACCAGCTCGCGCAGCGCGACCCAGTCGCACTCGGCGGGCAGTCCCTCGAAGGGGCGCTGGACGAGCTCGGTCACGGCCTGTGCGGCGGCTCGTCCGTGACACGCCTTGTAGCGGCGGCCCGAACCGCAGGGGCACGGCTCGCGGGCGCCGACGACCGGAATCTCTCCGGTGGAGACCTGGGCGCCGGACGTCCTGCCGGCCTTTGTCTGAGGGCGCTTCTTGGCCATGGTGGGGGTGTCTCCCGGATGCGGCGGTGGTCGTGGCCGCGGTTGCGGCGGTGGTTCTCGGCCGCCGAGCCTAGTCCTTCGGGAGCCGGAGGAGTTGCCGCTCGCCGCCACGCGGCGCTCCGGGCCGGAGCACGAGCCGCCGGGGCGCGGCGCCGCGGGGCCGGGCTCCGGTTGCGGCTCCGCTTCCGCTTCCGCTTCCGGCTCCGATTGTGGGCCGGGGGACGGTGCCCCGGGGACAAAGTGCGGGACGGATACGGTCGGCCGCTGTCCGGCGAGGCCCGCCTGTCCGGCGAGTCCTGTCCGGCGACGCCTGCCTGTCCGGCGAGACCTGCCCGGGCGCGAGGTGCCGGTCGAGATCCAGAGGTGCCGGTCGGGACCTAGGCGAGATCCTCGAGCAGCCCGGCGATGTCCAGCGCCGGCACAACCACGCGCGTAGACATGACGTCGGACGAGGTCGTCGCCGGCAACGTGGCCCACACGGTGACCTCCCCGGGTGTCCCGTCCCGGACGCCCCAGTCCTGGGCGACGGCCCTGATGATGTTGAGCCCCCGGCCGCCGCGGGCCGTCACCGAGGGAGTGGCCGGAAGTGGCCGGGTGGGCCCTCCGCCATCGGTCACCTCGACGGTCACCCGGCCGAATTCGTCCAACCGCCAGGCCATGCGGACCTCGTCGGGCCCGGCCCCGGTGCCGTCGCCGTACAGCGGCCGGCCGTGCCGGCAGGCGTTGCTGAGGAGTTCGGAGAGAACCAGTACCGCATCGTCGACGACCCCATCGGGCACTCCGCTCATCAGGAGTCCCTCACGCATCGCACGTCGCGCCGCACCCACGCCCGCTGGGCCATGAGGTACGGCCATGATCGACGACGTCGGCACCTCGTGTGCCACCACCAACGCCACCCCCGAGACCTCCTTTGCCCCATGCCACGGGATGGATGCCCCCCTACGGGGCGCCGGAAACCGGCCAACTGCGATCCCCTGGGGCACGCGTCGCCGTCGCGTCCGTGCGCGAACGCGCCGGTGCACTCCCCGGCCGGACGGACCGGGCGCTACCGGCGGCCGAGCTGGGTCAGGACCTGCCGCGGGCGGTTGGTGATGACGGCATCCACCCCGAGCCGGGCGCAGAGCTCCACGTCGGCGGGGGAGTCGACGGTCCAGACGTGGACCCGGTTGCCCGCCCGGTGCGCCCGGGCCACGTAGTCCGGGTGGTTCCGCAGGATGCGGATGCTGGGCCCGGCGATGAGGGTGCCGGACGGCAGCCGCCCGTCGCGGTACCGGGGCGCGAGGAACTGCAGGAGGTAGACGGTCGGGATCTCCGGGGCCCAGAAGTGCACGCGCTGCAGCGAGCGCGCCGAGAAGCTCATGACCCGGACGGCCGAGGGCTCGTCCGGGGGTGGTGCGTCGAGGCCGAACCGGCGCAGCAGCTCCAGCAGCCGCTCCTCGACCTGGCCCGCCCAGCGGGTGGGGTGCTTGGTCTCGATGGCCAGTTCCACCCGGCGCCCGGCGTCGGCGACGAGCTCCAGGAGGCGTTCGAGGGTGAGGACGGAGGTGCGCTCCCAGTCGTGGGACTCGTCCCACTCCGGGGACTCGTCCCGGTCCTTCCAGGAGCCGAAGTCCAGCGCGGCGAGGTCCGAGAGCTCCAGGGCGGACACGGCGCCCCGGCCGTTGGAGGTCCGGTTGACCCGCCGGTCGTGCACGCAGACGAGATGGCCGTCCGCGGTGAGCCGTACGTCGCACTCCAGGGCGTCGGCCCCGTCCTCGATGGCCTTGCGGTAGGCGGCCAGGGTGTGCTCCGGGGCGTCCTGGGACGCCCCGCGGTGAGCCACCACGGAGATCGTGTGCGGCCCCGGGAGGAGGTCGTGGGCCGGGTGCGCATAGGTCACCGCGTTATGGTGCCACCGCCCGGCGGGGTACCGCTCGTACGGTCCCCGGTCCCGCGTTCGGTCCCACGACTGCGGATGCGTCCGTTTCGTCCGGGATAAAGGATGGCGGTCCGTGCCGCTGTCACTGCTTACGGTGGTCTGACGCAAGGTGGGAAATGCTGTTTCCCGAGACTGGCATCCGTGGGCCGTGACCCAAGACTGTCGTGACTGTCGTGCATCTGAGGAGAAAGCTGTGAGCACCGAGAACGAGGGCGCTGCCGTTCCGCCTGTGGCGGGGCCGCCGTCGGCGCCCGAGACGCCGGGCGCGACGCCCGCGTCCGCGACCGGCGCACCGAGCACAGACTCCGTGCCGCCCGCGGAGCCGGCGCAGCCCACGCCGCCCGTTCCGACGACGCCGCCGGCCCCTCCCGGCGCCGCGGACGGCACGGAGCAGACGGCGCAGCTTCCGGCGACGGGCGGCCCGGCCGCGGACCCGGCGTACGGCGACTCCGTCCCCCGGACGGCCGAACACCCCGTGATGTCCTCGGCCGGCGGTCCGCAGGGCCCGCCGCCGCCCGGCGCGATGCCCCCACCGGGCACGCCGTACGGGCACGGGGCACCGGGGGCGCCCGGCGGCTCCGGCGGTGAGGCCTGGCCGCCGCCGCCCGGTGGCGGCTGGGGCGGCGGTCCCGTGCCGCCCCCGCCGGGCGGGCCGCGCCGGCGGACCGGCGGGATCGTCGCCGCGGTCCTGGTCGCGGCGCTGGTCGCGGGCGGTGTCGGCGGTGGCATCGGCTACTTCGCGGCGAACCAGGAGGACAGCACCGGGTCGACCACGGTCTCCACCTCCGGGGACCCGCAGGCGCTCAACCGCTCGCCCAAGTCCGTCTCGGGTATAGCGCAACGCGCCCTGCCGAGCGTCGTCACCATCGAGGCCCAGGGCAGCCAGGGCGAGGCCGGCACCGGCACCGGCTTCGTCTACGACAAGCAGGGCCACATCCTCACCAACAACCACGTGGTGGCCTCCGCCGCGGACGGCGGCAAGCTGACCGCGACCTTCTCGGACGGCAAGAAGTACGCCGCCGAGGTGATCGGCAATGCCAAGGGCTACGACGTCGCGGTGATCAAGCTCAAGAACGCCTCGGACGCGAAGCTCAACCCGCTGCCGCTCGGCGACTCCGACAAGCGGGTCGCGGTGGGCGACGCCACGATCGCCATCGGCGCCCCGTTCGGCCTGGCCGGCACGGTCACCACCGGCATCATCAGCGCGAAGAACCGCCCGGTCGCCTCCAGCGACGGCGGCAGCAACAACGCCTCGTACATGAGCGCGCTGCAGACGGACGCGTCCATCAACCCGGGCAACTCCGGCGGGCCGCTGCTGAACGCCGAGGGCGCCGTGATCGGCATCAACTCGGCGATCCAGTCGGCCGGCAGCGGCGGCGGCTTCGGCGGCGAGACGCAGCAGTCCGGCAGCATCGGCCTCGGCTTCGCGATCCCGATCAACCAGGCGAAGCGCGTCGCCGAGAACCTGATCCGGACCGGTCAGCCGGTCTACCCGGTGATCGGCGTCCAGGTGGACATGCGCGAGCAGAGCGACGACGGCGCGCGGATCTCGCAGAACGGCAACGGCGGCACCGACCCGGTCACCCCGGGCGGCCCGGCCGCCAAGGCGGGGCTGAAGCCGGGCGACGTGATCACCAAGCTCAACCAGACGGTGATCGACAGCGGCCCCACACTGATCAGCACCATCTGGACGCACAAGCCGGGCGACCGGGTCGACCTGACCTACAAGCGCGACGGCAAGGAGCACACGGTGCCGGTCACGCTCGGAGCCCGCAAGGGCGACAGCTGACGGCGCGGGACGCGTGACGGCACGGGACGCGGCCGGCTGACGTCACGGGAGACGAGCGGCGGTGACGGGGGCAGCGGACCTCACGGAGGTCGGCTGCCCCCTTCCGCCACCCGAACCGCCCCGGACCGGCTAGGCTGACCTGCGCGTCACCGCTGGTCGGCGACGCGGGGAGGGTTGCCCGAGCGGCCTAAGGGAACGGTCTTGAAAACCGTCGTGGCAGCGATGTCACCGTGGGTTCAAATCCCACACCCTCCGCAGCAGGTCGGCGCATGAGCCGATCGGAAGGGGTGCCTCTCATGGAGAGGCACCCCTTCTGCGTGGGCCGCTTCGCGGGTCCGCTTCCCGGCCCGTTGCACGGGCCGGCCGGGCCGGCGGTCCAGGACGGGCCGCCGACGCCGGGTGTGGTTCAGGCCGTGGCGTCCTGCGGGTACCAGCGGAGTTCCACGGTGTTGCCGTCCGGGTCCCGGACGTAGACCGAGCGGGCGGTGCCCCGGGCGCCGGAGCGGTCGACGGGGCCTTCGAGGACGGGGACGGTGGTCGACGCGATGAACGCGTCCCAGTCCAGCGGTTCCACGGTGAGGCAGATGTGGTCGACGTTGGAGGTTCCCCGAGGGCTCTCGGCCAGGTCGATGATGGTCTCCGGGGTGATCCTCACCGAAGGGAACGGGGTCTCGCCGGCCCGCCATTCGGCCACGCCCACCGGCTCCAGGCCGAGGGGGCCGGTATAGAAGTCCAGGGACCGTTCGATGTCTTCGACGTTGAGGACCAGGTGGTCGAATGCCTTGACGCGCAGGGAGGCCGCCTCTCCTGCGGGGCGCGGGTCGGTGGTGACATTCGAGGTGGTCATCAGCATTCCTCCAGGGGTCGGGACGGTTGCCCCCGACGATCCTCCGGGGCGGAACCGCCATCAAGACCGGTTCGGAATACGGTCGTTGAGTACATTTCAATGATGGGGGGATCATGCTGGAACGGGTGGAGGCCGAGGCGTTCCTGACGCTTGCCGAGGAGCTGCACTTCGGCCGGACCGCCGAACGCCTGTGCGTCACGACCGGGCGGGTCAGTCAGGTGATCAAGAGGCTGGAACGGCGGGTCGGCGCCCTGCTCTTCGAGCGGACCAGCAGAACGGTCCGGCTCACGGCGATCGGCCGACAGCTCGCCGACGACCTCGCGCCGCTGGTCGCCGGGATGGACGAGGCGCTCCGGCGGGCCGCCGACGCCGGCCGCGGTGTCACGGGGGAGCTGCGGGTCGCCTTCCTCGGCGAGGGGGCGGCTCCGCTGCTCCGGAAGGCGGCCGCGCTGTTCGGCGAGCGGCACCCCGACTGCAGGGTCGACATCCGGGAGGTGCAGCTGACCACCTCCCGTGCGAGCCTGCTCGACGGCTCGGTGGACGTCCTCATCGCCTCGTATCCGTTCGACGGCATGGCCTGCGGGCCGGCCCTGCTGACCGAGAGACGGGTGCTCGCCGTCGCGGCCGGGCATCCGCTCGCCGCCGAGGAGTCGGTCTCCCTCGACGTCCTCGCGGACCATCCGGTGGTGCAGTACCCCGAGGCGGCCTCGGCGGCGTTCAAGCGGGATCGCACCCCGGACCGCACCCCGTCGGGCAGGCCGGTTCCGAAGGGGCCGACCGGCGGGTCGTTCTCCGAAATGCTCACGCTGGTCGCGCTGGGCAGGGGTGTGCTTCCGGTCGGGGAGCACGCCCGGCACTACTACCCGCGGCCGGACGTCGCCTACGTTCTCCTGCACGACGCACCGCCGATCGAGCGGGGGCTGGTGTGGCCCGCGGGAACACCACGGAGCGCATCCGCGCGTTCGTCCGGGCCGCGTCGGACACCGCCGGGGCGCCGTCGAAGGCCGCCGGGGCGCCAACGGTCGCAGGGGTGTGCTGAACGGGTGCCTCCCGGGTGGGGGAGGCACCCGTTCCGTGCTGTTCCACCGTCCCTGTCGGCGGGCCGTCGGTCCGCCGGTTCAGGTGGTGGCCGTCAGCTCCTCGATGTGCCGGGCGAAGTCGGGCTCGGGGAGGGGCAGGTCGACCTCGTCGACGAACTCGACCGCTCCGGGGACGTAGTCGATGACCGCGCTGGTCGCGGCGCTCATGTGGACCCGGTCGGCGGCGAGGAGCCCCAGCAGGCGCAGGCTCAGGGCCAGGTCCGGGGTATCGCGGGGCCCGTTGTCGTCGCGCGCCGCATCCTCCGGGGAGGCCTGGGTGAACCACCAGTCCGCCTCCCAGGTCTCCCCGAGCGACATGTGGTGGAGGTAGAGGCAGTAGGTGGCGGCGGTGTCCCCGGCGCCCGCGGCGAACTGCCACCAGAAGCGGGCGCTGTCCTCCCGGGTGGCGAGTTGCAGGACACAGCCCAGCACGCGTGCGCCGTCCGGTTCGAGGATGCGCAGCGAGAGGAACGTCGACATCTGGTGCAGCGCGCCTTCCTGTTCCACGACCGCACGGCACAGGTTCTTGAGGTCGCGGGCGGCTTCGGCGCGGAGCTGCTGTTCCCAGCGGGGCAGCGGGCGGGAGGGTGCCGACGGGCGGGGCGGGCCGGTCTCGTCCCGGGCGTGCCGCATCTCGTCGTCGAAGGAGAGGGCTCCGTTCAGCATCCGGTCGACGGCCCGCACCGCGATCCGGATCTCGGCGGCTTCCAGTTCCGCTTCCGTATAGGGGCGCGGCTGCAGACGGGCTTTGGCCAGGGCGCGTTCAACGGGTGAGATCATTGGCGCTTCCCTTCCTGTTCAGGCCGAGCGTCTCCATGAGCCGACGTTTGGCGTAGCGGGCGGTGGAGCGCACACCGGGCTCGGTGATGCCGAGGATGTCCGCGGTCTCGGCGGTGGTGTGGTCCAGGCAGTAGCGAAGAACGATGACGTCGTGCTGTCGTTCGGGAAGTTTCCGGATGGCCTGGTATATCGACAGGCTCTCCTCGAGTTCGCCTATCGGATCGACGGCCCTGCACAGGGCCGTGGTCTCGAAGGCGGCGGTGTCCATGACGGTCGCCCGTCGGTTGCGGGCGCGGGCGAGGTCCAGGGTGCGGTTCTTCAGGACGACCCAGGCGTAGCCGGCCGGGTTCTCCTGGGCCAGAACGTCCGGCCAGGAGAGCAGCAGTTGCTCGAAGGCGTGGTCGGCGGCCTCTTCGGCGTCGTGCCGGTTGTTGTCGAGGTGCAGTTCCGCCCACCGGACGTAGGCGGGCCGCATGAGCTGGTGGAAGGCGCGGAAGTCGGCGGGCAGCCCGCCGGGCAGGAGAGTCACGTCGTTCGGGCGGGAGGTCCGGTTCATCGGTCTCCCCTCCGCCGGTCGCGCCCGTGGGTCCGGGCCAACTCGGAGACACCCAGGCGTACCCCGGCTGCGGCGGCGCGGCGCAGCAGGCGGTGTACGTCGGCACCGAATACGCGGGCCGCCAGCGCAACCATGACGAGGTCACCAGCGAGTTGAAGGTTCACGACGTTCGGGTCCTATCGGTGGTCGGTCGGAGTGACGGCCCCCGCCCCGGCACTCCAGAGGGCACCACGTGTGCTCTCCACCTCTATAGCGATCGGCAATGCCCGAACGTGCATGACCAGAGTCGAAAAACTTACGGAATGCACTCGTCCGGTTACGTGCAGGTAGCTTATGTTCGTGGAAGCGTGCGAGGCCGTGCGAGGCCGTGCGAGGCCGTGGGGGATTCCGGCGGCTTCTCCCCTCCCGCCGGGCGTCGGTTGCCCGGCGGATGGTCCACGGGCGCGGGCCCGGTGCGGGCCGTGTCAGGTACGGGCCGTAGCCCTCCCGGTGCCGAACGTCATGGCGGTCCCCGCGGGCCGGACGCGGATCCGGACGCTCCGCTTTCAGGGGCTATCGTGGCCGCGCCGCGTTTTCCGGCGGCCGTGCGAGAAGGGGGTCCGAGGTGTCCGATCCGGGGGCGCTCCTCGTCGGCCGGTACCAGTTGACCGAGTGCGTCGGCCGGGGCGGCATGGGGACGGTGTGGCGGGCCGAGGACGTGCTGCTCGGCCGGGACGTCGCCGTCAAGAAGCTCATCGTTCCCGCACACTTCGACGACCGCGAGATCCGGGTGCTGCAGGAGCGCATGCGCCGCGAGGCCCGCAGCGCGGCACAGATCACGCATCCCAACGTGGTCGTGGTCCACGATGTCGTCGACGACGACGGCCAGCCGTGCATCGTCATGGAGTACGTCCCCTCGGTCACCCTGGGCGGTGCGATCAAGGAGCGCGGCCGGCTGCCCGTCGGTGAGGCCGCCCGGATCGGCTCCGCCGTGGCCGCCGCGCTGCGGGCGGCCCACGACGTGGGCGTGCTGCACCGGGACGTGAAGCCCGCCAATGTGCTGCTCGGTTACGACGGGCGGACCGTCCTCACCGACTTCGGGATCGCGGTGTCCTCCGGGACACCCGCCCTGACGGCGACCGGCGAGTTCGTCGGGTCGATGGACTACGTGGCACCCGAGCGCCTCAGGAGCAAGCCGGCGAGTCCGGCCTCCGACCTGTGGGCGCTGGGGGCGACGCTGTACCACGCGGTGGAGGGCCGCCCTCCGTTCCGACGGGAGTCGGCCTTCGCGACCGCTCACGCCATCGCGTTCGAGGAGTTCGAACCGCCGCGCGAGGCCGGCGAACTGTCCTCGGTGATCGACGGGCTGCTGGCGAAGGAGGCCGGGGAGCGCCTGGACGCCGGGCGGGTCGAGGAGCTTCTGTCGCAGGTGGCGTCGGGGAGCGCGGCCCCCCGAACCGCGGCCGGTGCCCAGGAACCGCCGGCCTCCGCGACCCCGGCCGGGACGCACCCGGTGCCGGCGGCGGAGACCGTGGCCCCCGCGGCACCGGATTCCGGGACGCCGGTCGCGGATCAGCCGACTCCCCCGGCGCCGACAGCGCAGATATCCGCGGCACCGGACGCCACGGCCCCGTCCCGTGGGGCCCCACGGCGGCGCGGCCGGCGGGCGGCGCTGCTGTCCCTGGCCGTCGTCGTCCTCGCGGCGGCGGGCGCCGGCGGCGCTCTGCTGGTGAACAACTCCGGGGACACGGATGCCCCGCCGGCCACCAACAGCAGCTCCAGCACTTCCAGCAGCTCCAGCGGCTCCCCGCAGGCCGCCCCCTCGCCGGTGCCCGACGGCTTCCGGCTCCGCGAGCTGGGCAACGGCGCGTCCGTGCCGGTGCCGGACGACTGGAAGCGGACCGCCACCAGCAACGGCGAGATCGCCCATGTCGACCCCTCCCGCCTGGTGGGGCTCCGTATCGAGGCGAACCGGTTCGCCGGGACCGATCCGTTGAAGCACTGGCGGAACGTCGAGGAGGAGCAGACGCGCCGCGACAACCCGGACTACCAGCGGGTGCAGATGAACGCGACGACCTTCCGGGGGCAGCGGGCCGGCTACTGGGAGTTCACCTTCACCGGCAAGGTCCGGAAGTTCCGGGCCGTGGAGCTGGCCTTCAACGGCCCCGACGGCACCCGGTACGTGATCTTCCTCAGCGCCCCGGCGGAGTACTGGAGCAAGTACCGCCCGGTCTTCGACCGGACCGTCGACGGATTCCGCTTCCCGAAGTAGCGTCCTGGGGCCACCGGTTCGGGTGGTGCGGGAGAGGTTTGCCGGGAACTCCTCACGCCTGCGGGCGAATCGGAGCGGCGAGGCGATTCGGCGGGGGCCGGAGGGGCACCTTTGCCTCCGCGACGTCGTACCCGAGGCACCGGCCAACCGCCTCACAGCACCCTGTACTTCCCTTCTGGAGGACCTCCATGCCGAGCATCCGTACCGCACGCACTCTCGCCGCGGTCGCCTCGCTGCCCCTTGCCGCCGTGCTGTTCACCGGCGGGGCGCAGGCCGACGACGGCCCGGGTGCGGGCAACGGATCGAACGCCGGCACCGCCGGCATGGCCGAAAGCGGTGTGGCGGGCACCAACAGCGGCAACTCCACCACGACCCAGCAGGTGTCCACCGGCGCCGGGGCGTCGAACCAGAACAACTCCGCGGGCGTGGTCGGCCCCGGCCCGGCCACGGTCACCCAGTCCCAGACCGGCGCGACGGTCAACTTCTCCCAGATGAAGTGACCGCTTCTCCCGGATGACGTGCCCGGCTGACCGCTTCTCCCGGATGACGTGACCGGCAGCGATGAACCGACCCGCATGAACCGACCCGCATGAACCGTCCCGCATGACCCGGCCGAGGTGATCGGCTGCCTCCCAGCAGCCGTGCGGGGAGCGGGCGAGAGGCTGCACGACGACACCCCGAAGTCGTCGTGCAGCCTCTTTTTCGGCTCCGCTCGGGGCCACGGGCCCGCCGGCGGTTGAGGGGGGCCGGCCGCCGACGGGCCCTGTTCAGGTGCGCCGCCGCTGGTACACGGGGCCGCCGCTCGTGGCCGGGTCCAGGGGCCGGAGCCGGTAGATGTGCATGCAGTCGGGACAGGCGTAGAGGATGGCGCCGGGGCCGCTGCCGGTTTCGATCAGGGCGATGAGGGTGGGCCGATCGGTGCGGCCCTGGTGCCAGTTGCACGGCCGCTCGGTCATGACCCCTCCCGGTGCCGGTGGTGGACGAGCAGCCACTGGCAGTCGCGGGCGAGCTGGGTCACCTGGATGTGCGCGGCCAGGGGGCGGTCGCCGAGGTCTTGCTTCAACTGGCGCCGGATGCCGTCGAGCCGGGCCCGGCACTGGTACCACGTGAGGCTGCCGTGCCAGAGCCGGTCGGCGGCGGCCTCGGCATCGGGGAGCAGCAGGCCGATGTGTCCGCGGAGCAGTTCCTCCATCTCGGTCAGCTCGTCCATGACGAGTCGGCCGGTGCCGGTCCGCAGGGCGCGGTCGATCACCGCCTGGATGGTCTCCTGGTCAATGGCAGGCCGGGCAGTCGTCTGGTTCGGCGGTACTCCCTCGGTGGTCGTCACCGTTCAACGCCCCTCATACGTACTGGTTGCCCGTACGGCGGCGAACGCGCCGTACAGATCCGCGCCGTCCGTCAGCGCGAGATCGTTCCGTGGCGGAGTGATCCAAGAGCAGCCGTCGCACGAGTGCGGGGAGACGACCGCGGGGTGCGGGACGTCGACGTGGTCGGCGTGCCGGAGGACGAATGCGCCCGGTAGGTCCCAGTCGTCGACCGAGCCTGTCGGCACGAACACCTTGATGTGGCTCCGCTGCTGGAGAACCGGCCCGATCGTGATCCCGAGGGTGCGCAGCTGCCGGAGGACCTGGATCCCCTCGTGCCGGGAGAACCGAACGACGTCCCATGCGTACCCCACGGGAACGCGGGCGAGCATTCCTCGATCCCATGCGAGAGCGGCAGCGTCGCGTCCCCCGCCGGTGAGTCGGAGCCAGCCGAGCTCGGACAATCCGTCGAATCCACCGGCGGCGTCGGCGAGGCTCGCGCGGCGGAGCCGGTCCGGGAGGGTGCGCTTCGGTGTGCGTTGCGGCAACGGTTCGAGGTCACTCATGCTTCGCTCACCTCCGCGTCGGTGGCCGGAGTGAGGGAGCCGGCGAGCAGCCGACCGAGTTCGCCGTGCAGCGCGACCGCCTCGTCATGTGTCATGACGAGGTCGCCTTCGCCGATGAGGTGTCCGTTGTTGCCGACCGAGAGCGGTAAGGCGATCCGCCCGGCCTCAGTGCGCCGTAAGCCGCCGTTCGTCGCCCGATCGATCCGTACGCCTTGCGAAGGGTTCGCGGTCATGCGCGTCGCCCTTCGCCGTCGCTGCTGGGTAACCGTCATGTCACAGACGGTAGAAGCGCAACGGGGATGCGACCCGGAATGGTCTTCCGGGTCGCTTCCGGTTCCGGGTTGTGGGTTGCGCTCTACGCGAGCACTCCGACATGCTCGGCGATCGCGTGTACCTCGCGCCGCATCTGTGGCCGGGACCGTTTGAGCAGCCCCTGCACCGCCTCCCGTACGAGCGGGAAGTACCGGATCTCCTCCGGGCTCGCCTCCTTGATCTGTCGCAGCATGAACAGCGTGCCGAAGTCGTCGCCCGTCAGTCGGTGCGCGTGCATCACCTCGACGAGGTACCGGGTCGTCCGTTCGAGCGGCAGCACCCCGCCGGGCTCCGGCACCTCGACATCGTCGGCCAGCCGCAACGCCTCTTGCGCGTCGCCCTCTTCGGCGGCGAGGTGCACCCCGTGCATGCTCACGTTCGTCGGGCCGAATGAGGTGTGAAAGTCGTTCCGGTCGGCTCCCAAGCGCTCGGCGACGGTCCTCGCCTTGGTGAGCAGTTCCCATGCGGTCGGTGCCTTGCTGTCCCGTACGGCGGCGATCACGCCGATGAGATGCAGAGCCCCGTATGCGCTGAGGTGCTGGGGAGTGGCTTCCCGGTCCGGTCGGCAATGGGCGATGGTCTGCCACGCGAGCTCGAGCGAGTCGGCGACTTCGCCCGAGCTCGTCAGGATGCCGCAGACGTTCCACGCTGCTGCGGCGATCAGCGCGGGATCGCCGGTCTCATCGGCGATCTGCATCGCTCGGTCCGCCGCCCGCAGCGACAGCTTTCGTTCGCCGACCCGCCGCAGGAACACCTGATGGAGGTGGAGCAGCGACACCAGTGCGTGCGTAGCGGCGATCTCCTCCTCGCCGCGTACCTGGCGCAGGGTTGCATAAGCCTCGGCGAGCAGCCCGGGGAGGGCGGCACCGACGGGTGCGTACCGCTCGGTCTGAGTCTCGTAGACGCCCCACGCCTCGGCGACGCGCTCGCTCAGCTGCTGCGCAGTGAGGGCGTCCCCGGGCAGTCCGACTCCGAGCAGCGACGGCGGCATGTTGAGTGCGCCCCGAATGCGTGGCACCGACGGGTGCTCGGGGCCGCCCACGAGGCTCAGGTCGATCGCCGGGCCGACGAGGTCGGCGACGTTGTCGAGGCCGAGTTCGCGGGCGATCCGGATGAGCATGGACAGGCTGTCGATCTGGATGACATTGCGCTCGACCTTGCTCATCCAGTCCTCGGAACGGCCGACAAGCCCGGCGAGCGCCGACTGTGAAAGCCCCACGCCGCTGCGGGCACGGCCGCGGTAGTACTGGATTCGCTCCCCGGTGGTCATCACTGATGGATTGATCAGTACGGCGGGGTTTTGCGCAGGGGCGGTTCTTGCGGATCCGGACCGGTGGGAGGTGGGGCGGGGTTAGTCATCTCCTCGGTCCGGGTAGCGCATCTTGGGTTACGTCTCGGGCCCGATCCAGTGGACATGCTGTGCCGACTCGGGGAGGCAGACATCCGACGCCGCAAACTCCTCACCTCCGCCGTCTACTCCGTTGCCGCCGCCGGGCTGCCCCTCGGTGCCGAGCAGGCGATCGAGTACCAGGAGCGCGCCCGTGCCGGACGCCGTCGCGCCGGGTGGGCCGAGATCGAGGCGGTGCGGGACATGACCAGCCTGTACACCGCCATTGACGAGCGGCACGGCGGACAACACGGCCGGTCCGCCGTCGTGCAGTACCTCACGAGCGATGTCGCCGCCCTGTGCCGCGCGGAGTTCGCGAGCGACCGGGACCGGTCGGCCATGCTGTCCGCGGCGGCCGAGGTGGCGTACCTGTGCGGGTGGAAGGCGTACGACGCCTCCGAGCACGGGCTCGCGCAGCGCTACTACCTGCAGGCGTACAGCCTCACCCGCGAGGCCGGGGACGACCCGCACAGTGCGTTCATCCTGCGGATTCTCGCGCACAACGGCATGGACATCCGGCGGCCGGAGCACACGCTCGCCCTCGCCGAGGCGGCGCTTTCCCGGGTGAAGGGGAAGGCCGACCCGGCAACCGAGGCCATGTTCGCCGTCACCCGGGCCCGGGCTCTGGCGGTCGCGGGGCGTGGGCGCGAGGCCGTCGCGCAGACGAAGGAAGCGCAGGACCTGGTGCTGCGTGGTGAGGAGGCCGCGCTCCCGAGGTGGGCGGCGCTGTGGGGGTCGGCACGGGCATGCGTCTCCTCGCACAGCGCGAAGACGCTGAAGGCGCTGGGCGACCACGCGAATGCCGAGCGCCACTACGCGGCAGCCGCGCGCGGCCGGAGCGTCGCCCAGCAGCGGATCAACGCGCTGACGATCGCGGCGCAGGCCGAACAGCAGGCGGCGCAGGGGCACGTCGAGCAGGCCTGTCACACGTGGGGGCAGTCGTTGGACCTGCTGGAGGGGGTGCGCTCGGCTCGGGCCGTGGACGCCGTGTCGGGGATGCGGCGGCAGGTGCGGGCGCTGTCCCGGAACGGCGCACGCGCAGTCGCCGACCTGGATGAGCGCGCGAGGAGCTGGCAGTTGGCGTACGCGTAGGAACGCAAGCGTCCGACGTCGTCAGCCGTCGGTGCCGCTCATCCCCAGCCCTTGACACCCCCCACTATCTGACGGACAGTCAGAAAAATGCGTTCTCGGGTACGGAGGCCGGGAAGGGGTGGGCGGTGACCGAGCCGAGCGCCGGTGACGGCAAGGGCGTCGAGGGCGCCGAGGTCCCCGATGGCACGGGTGGGCATGGAGAGCCCGCCGCGACGCACGACGAGCTCCACCAGCGGCTCGTGGCCTACGTGGGGCGCCCGGCGACGGTCGGCGGGGAGGGCCGGGATCCCGTCAACGAGCCGATGATCCGGCACTGGTGCGAGGCGATGGGCGACAGCAGCGCCGCCTATCCGGCTGTCGCGCCCCCGGCCATGCTCCAGGCGTGGACCATGGCGGGGCTCTCCGGGCACCAGGGCCGTTCCACGGTGTTCGACGAGCTGTTCGCGCTGCTCGACGACGCCGGGTTCACCTCGATCGTCGCCACCGACTGCGAGCAGGAGTATCTGCGTCCGCTCCGTCCCGGGGATCTGATCGGCTACGACTCCGTCATCGAAGCGGTGTCGCCGCGGAAGACCACCAAGCTGGGCACCGGGCACTTCATCACCACCCGGATGGAGATCCGCGCCGGGGGCGAGCTCGCGGGCACCCACCGGTTCCGGGTCCTCAAGTACGCCCCCGCCCGGAAGCCGCCCGTCCCGAAGCCGCCCCCGGCCCGCCGTCCCCGCCCGGTGATCAACGCGGACAACCAGGGGTTCTGGGACGGGGTCGACCGGCGCGAACTGCTGGTCCAGCGCTGCACCGGCTGCGGGGCACTGCGCTTCCCCTGGCTGCCCGGCTGCAACGGCTGCGGCTCCGGGAAGTGGGACACCGTGGCGGCGTCAGGCGCCGGGAGCGTCTATTCGTACGTCGTGATGCACCATCCGCCGTTCCCCGCCTTCTCCGCGCAGCCCGGAGGGGCCACCGGAACGGCGGCCGGTGGAGCGACCGGCGGGGCGGGGCCCTACGCGGTCGCCCTGGTGGAGCTGGCGGAGGGCGTGCGGATGATCAGCAACATCACCGGGGTGCCGTACGACGAGGTGCGCGTCGGGATGCCGGTCGAGCTGGAGTTCCTGGAGGCGGACGAGGAGTTGACCCTGCCCGTGTTCCGGGCGGTGGGGGACGGCCGCGGAGCAGGGTGACGGCGCGGGATCGGACCCCGGGCCGCGCGACGACGCCGCTCGGGAAAGAGAGACGCCGCTCCGGAGAGAGACACCGCTACCGGCACCACCACCTGGCACCACCGCCGCCGCGCCAAAGCAAGGACCCGGCACCACCACCCGGAAACAGGCCCCGGAACAAGGACCCGGCCCCGTCATCACGTCGTCCCGTCATCCCGCCGCCCCCGCCCCCGGCCCCGTAGCCGCCCCGCCGACGAAGGAGTCCGTGTGACCGTCCGTGCCACCGCCGGCCCGTGCGCCGGTGACGAACTGCCGCCGCTGACCGTGCCGGTCACCCGGACGCTGATCGTCGCCGGGGCGATCGCCTCCCGCGACTTCCAGGACGTCCACCACGACGCCGAGGCGGCCCGGGCGAAGGGCTCGCCCGACATCTTCATGAACATCCTCACCACCAACGGCCTGGTCGGCCGGTACATCACCGACCACTTCGGGCCGCGGGCGCGGCTGCGGAGGATCGCCATCCGGCTCGGGGCGCCCAACTACCCCGGGGACACGATGGTGCTCAGCGGCACCGTCACCGCCGTGCACGACGGGACCGCCGAGGTCCGGCTCGTCGGGGCCAACGGTCTCGGCCACCATGTCACCGGCACCGTGACCGTCGAGCTGCCGGACGAGCCCCTGGCGGAGGGGGCGCGGTCGGGGCTGAGGGGCGCCCCGGCGGAGCAGCCACAACTGCCGGACCAGCTCCCGGACCAGCAACAACTCCCGGACCAGCTGCCGGATCAGCAACAACTCCCGGACCAGCTGCCGGACCAGCAACCGCGTGCCCAGCAGCAACCACCGGCTCTGCGGAACCGGCCCGAACCGCCCGCCCCGTCGGAGCGTGCCCGGTGAGCCTCCGTAGCCGTGACGCCCTCGGTGGCCGGGCCGCCATCGCCGGCATCGGTGCGACCGAGTTCTCCAAGGACTCGGGGCGCAGCGAGCTGACCCTAACGGTCGAAGCCGTGCGGGCGGCCCTGGACGACGCCGGGCTGTCCCCGGGTGATGTGGACGGGCTGGTCACGTTCACCATGGACACCAGCCCGGAGGTCACCGTCGCCCAGGCGGCCGGCATCGGGGAGCTGTCCTTCTTCTCCCGGGTCCACTACGGCGGCGGGGCGGCCTGTGCCACCGTGCAGCAGGCCGCGCTGGCGGTGGCGTCGGGGGTGGCGGAGGTCGTCGTCTGCTACCGCGCGTTCAACGAGCGGTCGGGGCGCCGCTTCGGCTCCGGCGTGCAGCACCGGGCCCCCACGGCGGAGGGCGCCGCGCTCGGCTGGGTGCTGCCGTTCGGGCTGCTGACCCCCGCCTCCTGGGTCGCCATGGCCGCGCGGCGGTACCTCCACACGTTCGGGCTCACGCCCGAGGTCTTCGGGGAGGTCGCCGTGGCCGGGCGCCGGTACGCGGCGACGAATCCGGCCGCCCACTTCCACGGCCGGCCGATCACCCACGCCGAGCACGCCGCGTCCCGCTGGATCGTCGAGCCGCTGCGCCTGCTCGACTGCTGCCAGGAGACCGACGGCGGCCAGGCGCTCGTGGTGACGTCCGTGGAGCGCGCCCGGGACCTGCCGCAACCGCCCGTGGTGATCACCGCCGCCGCCCAGGGGGCCGGCCGCGCCCAGGAACAGATGACCAGCTTCTACCGGGACGATCTGAGCGGGCTGCCCGAGGCCGGGGTGGTCGCCCGCCAGCTGTGGCGGACCGGCGGCCTGGGGCCCGGCGACGTCGATGTGGCGATCCTCTACGACCACTTCACGCCGTTCGTGCTGATGCAGCTGGAGGAGTACGGGTTCTGCGGCCCGGGGGAGGGGGCGGAGTTCATCGCCTCCGGGGCGCTGCCGGTCAACACGCACGGCGGCCAGCTCGGCGAGGCGTATCTGCACGGGATGAACGGCACAGCCGAGGCGGTCCGGCAACTCCGGGGAACCGCCGTGAACCAGGTGCCGGGCGCCGCGCGGGCCCTGGTGACCGCGGGAACGGGGGTTCCGACCTCGGGGCTGGTGCTTGGTACGGACGGCTGACATCGGGCTCCGGTGTCGCGTGTCTGACGGTGCTTCAGGTCCCGCGGATCGTTCACTCCCCGTATGGGACGACGAACGAAGATCATTCAATATGCCGCCGCGCTCCTGATGGCGCTGGCCGCGATCCTCGGCGGGCTCTTCGGCGGACCGGCCGCGGCGGCCAAGGACGGCGCGGCCGGACCCGCGTCGGCCAAGGACGGCGCCGACGAGGGGGACCCGCTGGCGCCGGACGTGGAGGTCTTCACCGGCCGGGGGTTCGACACCTGCGAGGCCCCGTCGCTGGGCGCGATGAGCGCCTGGCGGAAGTCCCAGTACCGGGCCGTCGGCGTCTACATCGGCGGCCGTGGCCGGGCCTGCAAACAGCAGGTCAACCTGGGGCCGCGCTGGGTGCGGAGCGTGCACGACGAGGGCTGGAGCATCCTGCCGCTGTACGTCGGGTCGCAGTCCCCCTGCGTGCACAGCGGCGGCAAGCAGAACGTGATCATCGACGCCGAACCCTGGTACCAGGGCGCCGAGGAGGGGCGGGACGCGGTGCTGAGCGCCGTCGCCCTCGGCATGCGCGAGAACAGTCCCATCTACCTCGACATGGAGGCGTACGACCAGCACGACCCCGAGTGCGCGGACACCACGCTCTCCTTCGTCCAGGGCTGGAACAACGAGGTCCGCCGCCAGGGCTTCCTGCCGGGCTTCTACAGCAGCTCCACCTCCGGCGTGCGGCACATGGACACCATGCGGGCGTCCGGCGTGCAGGACCTGCCCGAGATCATGTGGTTCGCCCGCTGGGACATCCCGGGATCGGTGGAGGACGAGCCGTCGCTGGCCGACGACGCCTGGACCCCGCACCGCCGGATCCACCAGTACGCGGGCAACGTCACCGAGGAGTACGGCGGGGTGACGATGAAGATCGACCGCAATATGGTGGACGCGCCCGTCGCGGTCATCGATTGACCCCGGGCCGTATGTCCCTCCGCCGGCCGGAGTCCACCCGGCGCGCCGCCCCCCGACTCCGGGGGCCCGGACCTCCACCTGAGGGAGGTCGGAGCCGCCGCGGCCGTACAACCTGAGGCTGATCCCCCTTCGGCACCTCCGGCCGATCCCCGCACACCCCCCTCGCTCCTAGCGTTGTGCGCATGACCACGCCTGTCTGCACCAGCGCATCCGCTGCCGTGTATCCGTCCTTCTCGTCGTACGTGCGAGCCCGCGGACCGGTGCTGCTGCGCACCGCCCGCTCGCTGACCGCCAACCCGTGCGACGCGGAGGACCTGCTGCAGACCGCGCTGACCAAGACGTATCTCGCGTGGGAGCGGATCGAGGACCACCGGGCGCTCGACGGGTACGTCCGCCGGGCCCTGGTGAACACCCGGACCTCGCAGTGGCGCAAGCGCAAGGTCGACGAGTTCGCCTGCGACGACCTCCCGGAGCGGGAGACCGTCCCGGCCCCGGACCCGGCCGAGCACCAGGTGCTGCGGGACGCGATGTGGCGGGCGATCCTCCGGCTGCCCGACCGCCAGCGGGCCATGGTCGTCCTCCGCTACTACGAGGACCTGAGCGAGGCCCAGACCGCCGAGCTGCTGGGGGTCTCGGTCGGCACGGTCAAGAGCGCCGTCTCACGGGCCCTGTCGAAACTGCGCGACGACCCGGAGATCGGCCACGCGGCCTGACGTCCGCTGGGGCATTCCTCGGTGAGGTGATCAGCTCAGCTTCACATGCCAGTCGCCCCGGGCGATGATCGTCGTCCCGTCCGGCTTGATGAAGACCTGCGCGCCCCGTACCGGTAGCTCGCCATGGGTGAGCCAGTGGCTACGGCATGCGTCGAGCAGGTGCCACAGGCGCCGTGGTCCGCCCTGGTGGATCGTCGGCCACGAGTCGCCCACCGAGGTAGCGCGGACCCACGAGCCGTCGGGGTGGGCCATGATCGCGCCGCGTTCCTCGCCGTGCTCCCAATACTCGTGCTCGATCCCGGGCGCCGTGAGCTCGAGCATGCTCGACAGGTCCCACGCGTTCGCCACGTCGACAACCGGGTACTGGCCGACGCACACCTCGTCGCCGTCGGAGCTCTTCGCGATGGTGCGCACGTTTTCCGCACCGGGCGGATAGTCGCTGTGGGAACGAGCGTGCATGAATCCGGCCCGGTCCCACTCCACACGGCCCGTGGCGCCCCCGTCGGGGTCCTTCTCCGCCGTCACGAGCAGTGACGTGCCCGCAAGGGTGGTCACCAGCCGGCCACCGGAGCACAACGCGGTGAGCCAGCTCGCGGGTACCTTCCGCACAGCGACCGTGGCCACGATCCGATCGAACGAATCGGGGTCGAAGGGGAGATCGCCGGTGGCGTCGAGTGCCTTCACCGTGGGGTTCAGGCCCGCGTGCGCGAGTCGTTCCCGGGCTGCGGCGACCAGGTAGTGGTCGACGTCCACGCTGGTCACCTGCTCGTTGCCCAGCCGTCGGGCGGCGAGGGCGGCCCCGTACCCGCTACCGGTGCCCACATCCAGCACATGGTCGTCGTCATCGATGCGGGCGTGCTGGAACATCTGCACCACCAGACTCGGCAGGGTGGCGGAGGACGTAGGGCGGCCCTTCGGCCGGTCGCCAGGGTCGGCTCGGTCGGCGTGCCACTGTCCTACGCGGGTGACGAGCGAGGCGTCGCGGTACGCGGCGCGTTGCCACGCCTCGGGGTCACTCTGCCCGTCGTGCAGTTCCCACCCTTCGGGGCCCCGTTCCCACCAGCGGGGGATGAACTCGTGCCGCGGGGTCGTGGCTACGGGTCCGCGCCATCGGGAATGACGGTTGGTGGCGGCTTCGGCGAGGCCGGCGGCGGCGTCAGACCAGTTCACGCGTAGCTCCAGAAGGCAGGGGCGCGGGGACGAAGGAGTACTTCGGGTTGCACGCGGTCGTGTTGGCAGGATTGCAGTCGCTCGAGTCGTCCGGCGGGCATCCGCCGGCGCTCGGCTCGGGCACGGTGGCGGCGAGCCCGGCCCACCGGTCGCTGTGCAGGATCGCGGCGAGGCGCTGCTCACGGACGTTCCCGGCGATCATGAAGCGCGAGAGGATGCAGCCGGATACGTCCCCGTCGGGGGAGACCGATACGCGGTGGCGGAAGCAGTGCCCGCACAGTTCGCCGGTGCTGGGCTCGGTCTTGCTCTGGTCCGCGGCGCGGCCGACCTTCCGCGCGCGGTCGATCTGGATGCGTTCGACGCCGAGTCGGCGCAGGTCGGCTGCCGCCTGGTCGACTCGCTGCCCGTCGATGACCTCGACGATGCCGGCGCGCATCGGGATGCCGAGGCGGACGGCTTCGCGGATGTTGGCGCGGGTGCGTTGGAGACTGCCGCGGGAGCGGGTGATCTGCTCGTGCTGCTGGGTGTCGTCGCTGTAGTAGCTGGTCGCGAGGCAGACACCCTTGCGGTTGAGGGAGTTCCACAGGGTGGGGCGAACGTGCGTGAGGTTCGAATAGACCTCGACCCCGAGGCCGGCGTCGAGGGCCTGGTCGATGAACGCGGGCAGGTTCGGCGAGAGGGTCGGTTCTCCTCCGATGAACTGGACCATCGGAATGCCGAGCTCGGCGATATCGGCGATGACCTGGGTCCAGTGCTCGGCGGTCATGGCGCCGGAGGGCGTCTGCGGGCTGCTTCCGGTGCAGCAGTGCGTACAGCTGAGCTGGCAGGTGCCGGTGATCTCGCACTCCACGGACTTGACGCCGGGTAAGGCGTTGGCGGTCATGGGCGTTCCCTTCGGTTGGTTGGGTGATCTGTGGTGGCCTCGTGGGTGGCGGTGCTGTCCGGTGGCCGTCACCCCCGAGGCCGGTCGGGGTGGTTCAGAGGATGAACGGGGCACAACAGGGGACTGCGGGCCCGGCCCCTCCGGGGCCGGTGCGGACTCCGGTGACGCCGATGAGGACGCGCCCGGCCTGAGTGGCGCGGTACAAGTAGGCCTCCGTCTGCCACTGGGACGAGCCGGCCGGCAGGGGGTCGAGCCCCAGCGTGATGCCGACTCCTGCGGCCTGGGCGGCCCTGCGCCACTGTGCGCCGGGAGGCGGGACGCGGAGCAGGTAGTCGTCGTGCCCGTAGTCGAGTGCGACCGCGTCGCGGCGCATGACGAGTGGGCTGCCCGAGGTGGTCACGCACTCGTTGGGCGGTGTCAGCCCCAGGCCGGCGGCGATGGCGCGCATGCCCGAGTCGATGCCGGCGGAGCCTTCCTGCTCCTGTGGTTCGGGATGCGTGACGAGCAGGATGGGCGAGGGGAGCCCATTGGGCGGGGCGAGCAGCCACGTGGCGACCGTGACGCGCGCTAGGAAGTCGGCTCCCGGCAGCGGTGCCGTTGGGCTGGTCACCTGCTCACTTCCGCCCAGACGATCTTTCCGAACGGACGCTCGTCCACGCCCCACTTCGTGAGAGCGTCCACGATGAACATCCCGCGTCCACGCTGCCGTTCCTCGGACGCCGGTTTGAAGTGCGGGTGCCTGCGCACCGGATCGTGAACCTCGATGCGGACCCGGTCGGCCGTCACCGTGAGGATCAATGCGAGAGAGTCGCCCGGCTCCGTCCCGTACCTGATCGAGTTGGTCACCAGCTCGCTGGTGACCAGGACGACGGAGTCAACGTGGTTATCGGGTGCGCCTGGCGCGTGGTAGGCGATGAACTCACGCACGAACTCGCGTGCAGCTCTGGCCGCTTGGGGCTCGCCGCTCAACACCAGGATGGGAGGTGGTCCCAAGGGCGGTGTGTGACAGGCGGGGAGCCTGTCCCGCTGTGGCTCGATCATCGGCATCCCTCTGCTTGCGGGGTGACTGGCGGGCGCCCTTGGGATGGGCGCGCATGACCATGCGTGATCAACAGATCGTGAACTGATGACTGCTCAGCGCGACCTTGCTCCCACCATGCTCCTATCTGTGCCGACTCCGCAACATTGTAAGAAGAGACCGCAGGAATCTTGGAACGTGAGTTCCCTTCGCGGCTCTGCCTGCGCCTCGCAACGTTGTGTCAGAATCCACACATGGCCACTGCACAGACATCACCGCCGGTCCTCAGGCGGCGACTTGGAGGGTTGCTGCGCCGCTACCGCAAGGAGTCCGGCCGTACCCTCGCGGAGGCTGCAAACGCTCTCGGGTGGGAGAACACGCGACTCAGCCGCGTCGAGACCGGCCAGTACCAGATCAAAGCCGAAGAGGTATCAACCCTCTTGCGCTCGTACGGTGTTGCGCATCAGGAGACCCTCGCGGAGGTGGCCGGCGTCATCAACTCCGGCCACCGTGCATGGTGGGCTGCCTACGCTGACATCCTGCCGAGGACTTACGCAGACAGCATCGCGCTCGAGTCCGAGGCGGTATTGATCCGCTGCTACTTCCCGCAGCTCATCCCTGCCCTGCTCCAAACGCCAGCGTATGCGCACGCGATCATCTCAAGTTCGCCTCGCGCTGCCACACAGCGAACCGCTACAGCGCTCGTGCAGGTGAGGCAGGCTCGTAAAGAGATCCTGACCAGACCTGCTGGGCCTACTGAACTGCGTACGGTGATTGACGAGTCCGCGCTGTATCCGCGGGCGGGGTCGGCGTCCGACCTGATGCGCGACCAACTTCTCAGTCTGCTCGACATGTCGGAGCGAGAGAACGTCACACTTCGGGTTATGCCACTGGACGCCCCCGTTCACTCGGGATTGACCAGCAACATGACGATCATGGACTTCCGTAGGCCTTGGCCGTCCCTGGTCACGGTTGACCACACCCGGGGTGGCGTCTTCCTCGAAGACTCGGAAGACGTGACCGCGTTCACGGAAGTGTTCGATGCCGTCTGTGAATCCGCTCTGCCTTCCGACCAATCCCGCGATCTGATCAAGAAGTACATGAAGGGAACACCACATGCCTGAGACGGCCGCGGTCCGTGCTGCCGACTTGCCTGGAGCTGCCTGGTTCAAGTCCTCTTACAGCGGCTCCGACCAGTCACAATGCGTCGAGGTGGCAGACATCCGCCCGACCCATAGCCGTGTGGCTGTACGAGACTCCAAGGACCCTGCGGGGCCAGTGCTTCTCTTTGCCCCTGATCAGTTCGCCGCGTTCGTGGCCGAGGTCTGTGCCACCGAGTACAACGCCATCTGAAGCGCGCTGGACCTGCGGATGGGCAGGCAGCGAAGGGCAGAACGCGCCCCCGCACGGCCATGGACGGCAGTGTGGGGGCGTCTTCTTTGTGCTTGTGGCGAGTCGCCGAGGGTGACTGCGAGGCTGATCATGCCGACCAGGGCCGCGAGGTACGGGAGCGGCCACCGGCCGCGCTCGAGAGCGGCGAGGCGGTCTCGAACAGTTCTGGCGGTCGGGGCTCGTCGCGGTGCCAAGCGAGTGACGAGTCGAAGCTCCGAGGCCCTACCCCGCTGAGCTGGGACGCCCGGGGCGAGTGACCCGGGACACGCGTTTCCCGGAGGTAGTGACATACCCGGTGGTACGGCCGCAGAATCTCGGCAGGATTACCGCCGCGTAACCGCGCCTTCGGGAGGCCCCCGTGCTGAGCACGATGCAGGACGTACCACTGACAGTGAGCCGCATCCTGCGGCACGGCTCGACCGTCCACGCCCGGTCCCAGGTCACGACCTGGACCTCGGAGGGTTCCCCGGAGCGCCGCAGCTTCGCCGAGACCGGTGCCCGGTCCGCGCAGCTGGCCCACGCTCTGCGCGACGAGCTCGGTGTGACCGGCGACGAGCGGGTCGCCACCCTCATGTGGAACAACGGCGTCCATCTCGAGGCGTACCTCGCCATCCCCTCGATGGGCGCGGTGCTGCACACCCTGAATCTGCGGCTGCCCGCCGAGCAGCTGGTCTGGATCGTGCGGCACGCCGCGGACCGCGTGATCATCGTCAACGGTTCGCTGCTCCCGCTGCTGGCCCCGCTCCTCCCCCGGCTGGAGCCGGTCGAGCACGTGGTCGTCGCCGGGCCCGGGGACCGGTCGGTGCTGGACGGCAGCGCGGTCCGCGTCCACGACTACGAGGAGCTGATCGCCGGGCGGCCGGCCGCGTTCGACTGGCCCGACGTCGACGAGCGGCAGGCCGCGGCGCTCTGCTACACCTCGGGGACCACCGGCGACCCCAAGGGCGTCAGCTACAGCCACCGTTCGGTGTATCTGCACTCGATGCAGCTGAACTCCGCCGACTCGTTCGCGCTGAAGTCGTCGGACACCGCCCTGCCGGTCGTCCCCATGTTCCACGTGAACGCGTGGGGGCTGCCGCACGCCGCGTTCATGTCCGGCACCTCGCTGCTGATGCCCGACCGTTTCCTGCAGCCTGCCCCGCTCGCGGAGATGATCGAGGCCGAGCGGCCGACCGTCGGCGCCGCCGTCCCCACCATCTGGAGCGGACTCCTGACCGAACTCGACGCCCGCGGGCGCGACGTGAGCTGTCTGCGGAACGTCATCATCGGCGGTTCGGCCTGTCCGCCCTCGCTGATGAAGGGCTTCGAGGAGCGGCACGGCATCCGCGTCGTCCACGCCTGGGGCATGACCGAGACCTCACCGCTGGGCACGGTCTCCCATCCGCCGGCCGGCGTCACCGACGAGGAGGCGTGGAGCTACCGGCTGACCCAGGGCCGCTTCCCCGCCTCCGTCGAGGCGCGGCTGACCGGGCCGGACGGCACGTTCCTGCCCTGGGACGGCGAGTCGGCCGGGGAGCTGGAGGTCCGCGGGCCGTGGATCGCCGGGGCCTACTACGGCGGGGCATCCGGTGAACCGCTGCGCCCCGAGGACAAGTTCAGCGAGGACGGCTGGCTGCGCACCGGCGACGTCGGCACCATCACCCCCGACGGCTACCTCACCCTCACCGACCGGGCCAAGGACGTCATCAAGTCCGGCGGCGAGTGGATTTCCTCGGTCGAGCTGGAGAACCACCTGATGTCCCACCCGGACGTCGCCGAGGCGGCCGTGGTCGCCGTGCCCGACGACAAGTGGGGCGAACGGCCGCTCGCCACGGTGGTGCTGAAGGAGGGCGCGAGCGCCGACTACCAGGAGCTCCGGGCGTTCCTCGGGGAGCGCGTCGCCCGCTGGCAGCTGCCGGAGCGCTGGGCCGTCCTCGGGGCGGTGCCGAAGACGAGCGTCGGGAAGTTCGACAAGAAGGTGCTGCGGCGCCAGTACGCCGACGGCGACCTGGACGTCACCGAACTCTGAGTCGTCACCGAACTCTGAGATGTCACCGAACTCTGCCGACGGCACGGACGACGACGGCACTGGCGACGAGAGCACGGACGGCGACGGGCCGACGGGGGCCGGGCGGTGTGCGCCCGGCCCCCGCCGCACGCCGGTGAGCGTGCCCCGGGCGCGAAGCCCGGGGCGTCGGTCGGTGCGGACCGGCGTCAGGCGGTGTGGGCCGGCGGGTCGGTCGGTGCGGACCGGGGGCCAGCTGGTGTCCGTGCGGACCGGGGGCCAGTCGGTGTCGGTGCGGTCCGGGGGTCAGTTGGTGCCGATCTTCGCCAGCAGGTCCACGATCCGGCCCTGCACCTCGGCGCTGGTCGAGCGCTCCGCGAGGAACAGCACCGTCTCGCCCGAGGCGAGCCGCGGCAGCTCCTCCGGGTCCATGTCCGCCGCGGTGTAGACGACCAGCGGAGTGCGGTTGAGCAGACCGTTCGCCCGCAGCCAGTCGACGACCCCGGCGCGGCGGCGGCGTACCTGCATCAGGTCCATCACCACCAGGTTGGGCCGCATCTGCGTCGCGAGCGTCACCGCGTCGGCGTCGGACGCGGCGTGCGCGACCTGCATGCCGCGCCGCTCCAGCGTCGCCGTGAGGGCGCGCGCGATGGCCTCCTGCGACTCGATCAGCAGCACCCGCGGCGGGTGCTGTTCGCTGTCGCGCGGGGCGAGCGCCTTCAGCAGGACCGCCGGGTCGGCGCCGTACGCGGCCTCCCGGGTCGCCTGGCCGAGGCCCGCCGTCACCAGGACCGGCACCTCGGCCGCCACCGCCGCCGTGCGCAGCGACTGCAGCGCGGTCCGGGTGATCGGCCCGGTCAGCGGATCGACGAACAGGGCCGCGGGGTAGGCGGCGATCTGCGCGTCCACCTCCTCGCGGGAGTTGACCACCACCGGACGGTAGCCGCGGTCGCTCAGCGCCTGCTGGGTGGCGCCGTCGGGCGCGGGCCAGACCAGCAGCCGGCGCGGATTGTCCAGCGGCTCCGGCGGCAGTTCGTCGTCCATCGGCGGCGCGGCCTGGGAGTCGGTGACGTCCACGGCGCCGTTCGGTCCGTCCAGCGGCTCCGGGCCCTCGGCGCCCTCGTCGGGTGCGCCGATGGCGTACGCCCGGCCCCCGTTGGTGTCCAGCAGCCGCGGCTGCTGCTGCCCGTCCCGGGGGCGGGCGGCGGTCTGTTCGGAGGGCGCGGTGCGCGCGCCCTCCGGCGGCGCGGCCAGCTTGCGCCGACGTCCCGAGCCGCCCGACGTCTGGCCGGGGGCCGGGGCGGGCGCCTGCTGCCGCTGCTGTTCGGCGATCTGCTGGGCGAACGGCACGCCCTGGCCGAGGGTGCGCACACTGATCGCCCGCGACTGCGGTACGGCCTCGCCGGACTGGGCCTCCGCGGGCAGCGGCTGGGCCGCCTGGATCCGGCGCGACGCGGGCGGACCGGAGCGAGGCGCGTACGGCTGCTGCTCCGGAGCGGCCTCCGGGGCCGGCTGCTGCGGCAGGCCCGGGGCGGCTCCGGGCGCCGGGGCGCCGGTCCCGTCCCAGGCGGCCGGGGCGTTCCCGGCCGGCGGCGCCGACTGCGGGTCCGCGGCGGCGGGTTGCCCGGGGCCGGCCTGACCGGGCATGCCCGGGGCGGGCCCGCCCTGCGCGGGCGCTCCCTCCTGCAGGTTGGTGGCGGCCGGGGCGTGCTGCTCCTCGGCCGGGCTGGGCCGGCCGCGCCGGCGGCCGGTGGGCAGCGGGTGCGGCTGCGGGGGTGTGGGCTCCGGGTCCACCGACGCGGCGTCGGGCCGCCCGTGTTCGGCCGCGGACCACGCGCCGGGCTGTGCCGCTCCGGCCGCCGCCGCTCCTGCCGGGGCGGCGGCGGGCTGTGCCGCTCCGGGCTGTGCTGCTCCGGTCTGCGCGGGCGCGGCGGGTGCGCCGCCGGGCTGCGCGGGCGCGGCCGGGGCGGCACCGGGCTGCGCGGTGCTGGGCTGTGCGGCGCCGGGCTGGGTCACACCGGACTGGGCCATGGCGGACTGGGCCATGGCGGGCTGCCCCGGGACCGGCTGCGCGGGGGCCGACGGTGTGGGGGCCGGCGGTGCGACGTCGGGCTGTGCCGGCACGGACTGTGCAGGCGCGGGCTGTGCGGGCGCGGCCTGCGCAGGCGTGCCCGGCGCGGGCCGGTCCGCCGCGGCCGGGGGCAGGGCGAGGCTCTGGCCACCGGTGCCGGACCCGCCGGTGCCGGACCCGTCGGTGTCGGGCAGCGGCCGGTCGGAGGCGGCGGCCAGGGCACGCCGCGCGCGGCGCCCGGCCGGCTGGCTCGGGGGCGGTGCCTGGTGGGGCACGCCTGTGCCGTAGGTCTGCTGCGGTCCGGCCGGGGCACCGTCGTACGGGCCGCCGTCGGCGGGCACCGCACCGGGAGTGGCCGCACCGGGCGTGGCTGCACCGGGTGCGTCCGCGGCGGGCCCGTTTCCGGGTGCGGCGGGAGCCCCGCCGCCCGCCGCGGGCAGCGCGGGCCGGCCGCCGGGCGCGGCGGAGGTGCCGTTCGCGGGCTGCGGGCCGGTCATCCGGCCGCCGGTGCCCTGCGGGGGAACCGGGGCGCCGGTGCCGAACGGGGCGTTCCGCGGCGCGGGGGCACCGCCCGCCGCTGCGCCGGGCGCGGCGGCCGGACCGGGGGCGCCGGGGGGCAGCTGGGCCTGTGCGGGGCCGAGTTGCGGCCGGCCGGCGGGGGCGACCCAGCTGTCGCCGCGGTCCTGTCCGGTGGGTGCCGCGGGCAGGGCGGGCAGCGCGCGGCCGCTCTGCGCGGTGTCGGTGGGTTCCGCGCCGGGGGCCTCCAGCGCGGGGCGGGCGCGGCGGCCGGTGCCCTGCGGCGGGACCGTCGCGCCGTTCGGCCCGCCCGGGAACCGCCCGTTCGGCCCGGCGAACCGTTCGTCCCCGGCGTCCGGACCCGGCTGTCCCTCCGCGGCCGTGGCCAGCGCACCGTACGAACCGTCGCCGCCGCGCCGGGCCCGGCGGCCCGACTGCGGGGCGCCCGGGGCGGCGGTGCCCTCCGGGCCGGGCTGCGGGGCGTCGCCCGGCGCGGACTCGGCCGGGCTGGGCCGGCCGCGGCGGCGCCCGGTGGGACGGACACCGTTGTCCGGCGTCGCCTGACCCGGAATCTGCGCGCCCTGACCGGGGACCGGAGCGCCCTCCGGCTGCGCGTCGGCCCCCCATACGCCGGGCGCGGGCGCGCCGTCGGGCGCGGCGGACTGCTGGTGCGGGACGGCGCCGGCCGGCAGCGCCGGACGGGCGACCCGGCCCGCCGTGGACTCCGGGGCCGGTGCCGTGGCGGGGGCGTTCGCTGCCTCCGGGCCGATGATGTCGGGCGGACCGATCAGACCGCCCGGTTCGCCGGTGCCGGCGGTGTCAGCATCGACGGGGCTGCCCGCGGCCGGGGTCCGCTGCCCGGCGGGGCCACCCGGGATCTGCGCCGCGGGGCGGGCCCGGCGGCGTCCGCCCGGTGCCGCGGCGTCCGCCCCGGCGGGGGCGGCGGGAGTCCCGAGCCGCCGGCCGTCGGCCACCGCGCCCGAGGGCGTTCCGCTGTCGAGGAACGAAGCCGTCCGGCCGCCCGTCGGCGTGGCCGGGGCATCCGTACCGGCGTCCCGGGCCCCGTCGGTGCCCCGCGCCCGCTCCTTCGGCACCGGCATCACGGTCGTCGCGTTCTCGCGGTCCCGGTCCGTGGCGCGCTCCGCGGCCGGGGCGCCCCCGGCGGCGATCGGCACCTCCAGGACGTAGGCGCTGCCGCCCGCGCCCGGCACCTCGTGGGTCTGCAGCACACCGCCGTGCCGCCGCACGATGCCGCGGACGATCGGCTCGTGCACCGGGTCGCCCCCGGCGTACGGGCCGCGCACCTCGATGCGGACGACCTCGCCGCGCTGTGCGGCGGCGACCACGATCGTCGAGTCGCCGGAGCCGCCCGCGGGAGCGTTGCCGGTGGCGTCGACCCCGGCCACGTCCGCGACGAGATGGGCGAGCGCCTGCGCCAGCCGCTCCGGGTCGACCTCGGCCTCGATCGGCGGGGCGTGCACCGCGAACTGGGCGCGCCCCGGGCCGATCAGCTCGATCGCGCCCTCCACACCGGCCGCCACGACGGCGTCCAGCTCCACGGTCTTGAGCTCCAGCCGCTCGCTGCCCTCGTCGAGCCGCTGGTAGCGGAGCACGTTGTCGACCAGCGTCGTCATCCGCGCGTAGCCGGCGGTGAGGTAGTGCAGGATCTGGTTGGCCTCGGGCCACAGCTGGCCGGCCGGGTCGGCGGCCAGGGTGCCCAGCTCGCCCCGCAGCTGCTCCAGCGGGCCGCGCAGCGACTCGCCGAGCACGGCGAGCAGCTGGGCGTGCCGGGCGGCCAGCGCGTCCTGCTGCCGCCGGTCGGTGAAGGTCATCACCGCGCCGACGAGCTGGTCCCCGTCCCGGACCGGCGCGGTCGTCAGGTCGACGGGCACCGCCCGGCCGTCCTTGGCCCACAGCACCTGCCCGCGCACCCGGTGCTTGCGGCCGGAGCGCAGGGAGTCGGCGAGCGGCGACTCCTCGTACGGCAGAGGCGAGCCGTCGGGCCGGGAGTGGTGGAGCAGCGGGTGCAGCTCCCGGCCGCCGAGGTCACCGGCGCGGTAGCCGAGGATCTGCGCCGCCGACGGGTTGACCAGGACGATCCTGCCCTCGGTGTCCACCCCCACGACGCCCTCGGCCGCCGCGCGCAGGATCATCTCGGTCTGCCGCTGCTGGCGGGCGAGCTCGGCCTCGGTGTCCACGGTGCCGGTCAGGTCCCGGACGACGAGCATCAGCAGCTCGTCACCGGTGTAGTGGTGCTCGTACGGGTCGGCGTACGGGGTCCGGCCGTCCTCCAGGTTGGCGCTGGTCACCTCGACCGGGAACTCCGTCCCGTCGGTGCGCCGCGCGACCATCCTGGTCGGCTTGGTCCTGCCGCCCTCCTCGCCCTCCTCGGGCCGGCGCATGGAGCCGGGGATCCGCTTGGAGTCGAAGGAGGGCAGCAGGTCGAGCAGACCGCGGCCGACGAGTGCGGTGCCGGGGGACTCGAAGGTCTCCAGGGCGATGGTGTTGGCGTTGACGACCGTGCCGTTGCAGTTCACCAGCAACAGGGCGTCGGGCAGGGCGTCGAGTATGGCGGCGAGGCGAGCAGCGCCTCGGGACGGCCTGCTGCTCACGACGACCATTCCTCCCTGATCACTGCATCTTGCCGACAGCCCCGGTCATCTTGCCGCGCGTCCGGAGGTCTGTCACTAGAGGGAGTCTACGGGCAGCCGTTGCGGGCGCGGCGGCGGATGAGGGGAGGGCGGGAGACGAGTTCGTGCGACTCCCCGCAGGCCCGACATAAGGCGTGCGGACCCGGGAAGTGGCGGCAATCACCCGTCCGGGGACGGACCTCCGGGCGCGTCCCCCGTCAGGAGGTGCCGTCCGGGAGCAGCGGCACCAGCCGGTTCCAGCGGGCGATCTCGCAGCCGTTCGTCCGGTTGAAGGTGGCGTCCACCGGGCGGCCCGCCCAGGTGCCGGTGACCCGTGCGGTGGCCGTACCGCCGTGGATCATCGTGCAGTTGGCGCGCGGGGAGACCGGGGCGAACGGATCGGCGCCCCACCGGGTGACCTCGTCGAGCCGGTCGCACGCCAGCTGCGGGTCCCGGTGCGTGCCGCCCGCGGGGTGGCAGTCGAGGCTGTACAGGCCGTCGAGGGCGCGGTCCCCGCCGCCGTCGACGGTGACGGTGAGTCTGTCCTCGCCGGCCGGGGCCACGGCCATCGGGGGCACGGGGTCGGTGTCCACCCCCGGAATGGGAACGGGGAACGCCGTCGCGGGGGCGGCTGCGGCGAGGACGGCGGCGGCGGAGAGCACGGTCAGGGCGAGGCGGCGGAGCGGCATCGGGGACTCCAGGAGTGGGGGATGGTGGCGATGGGTGGGCACGGCGCGGCCGGTCCGCTGACGCGTGCCTGCCACCACTAACGCTCCGGCCGCCGCGGCGTTGCGCAACCGGTGCGGACCCTCCGGGTGACACGGCGGCGCTTCCGGGGTGCTCCTTCGTGCTCCGCGGTGCTCCAGGGGTGTGACGGCTCGCGGCGCCCCGGCGGTGACGGGCCGGCGGGGCAGCGGTCGGGTCGCGACGGCGTGACGGGCCGGCGACGTCGTGATGGGGGCGTCGTGATGGGGGCGGCGGCGTCGTGAGGATCGGCGACGTCATGAGGGGGCGGCGCGTCGTGACGGGGCCGGCGTCGGGGGCCGTGGCGGCGGGCCCGGCGCGGCCGGGTAAGGCTTTGCCCCGCCGCCCGGGCGCCGGGTACCGTAGGGGGCGATTGGTGACGGCCCGCAAGGCTGTGCCATCATCTGCACACACCGCATCGCGTTCGCGCGATGGTGTTGGAGGCTTCGCCTAGTCTGGTCTATGGCGCCGCACTGCTAATGCGGTTTGGGGTAACCCCCCATCCCGGGTTCAAATCCCGGAGCCTCCGCTCGATCTTCTCGATCACTGAAGCCCCGGTCCGACGGCCGGGGCTTCTGCCGTTCCCGGTGCCGTTCCGGATGTCGCTTCCGATGTCGTCCCCGGGTGTCGTTCCCGGCGGCTCCACTTGACCCCTCCTGGAGCCGTTTTCCCAGCTCAGGTGGGCTGGGAGGAACGGATTTCGCCTCAGGCGGCAGGTCATGTAATGTTGTTCCCGCAACGCCGACCGGCAAGAAAACGCCGGAACGCAAGCGCTCGTAGCTTAACGGATAGAGCACTTGACTACGGATCAAGAGGTTGCAGGTTCGAATCCTGCCGAGCGCGCAGTATGAAAAGCCCCCTCCGGTGACGGAGGGGGCTTTTTGTTGTTTCCGATCCGGGGCCTGTTTCCGGTCCGGTGTCCTGCCGGTCCGTGGTGCGGCCGGTGCGGCGGGTTCGGCGGCCTGGCGTGTTCCGGTCATGAGCGTCCGGGGCGCTCCGGGCCGCGTGACGTGACAGGAGCCCTGCCTCGCCGGCCCCGCTCCGTCCGCCGTCCGCCCGGCGGGTGGCAGGCCGCGGGGGTGGGCCAATGGGGTGGCGTTGCGAGGTGGGGAAGCGGTGGTGCGCGTTTTGACGCCCTATCAGTCCTTTTTATGGCGGTAGAACTCGATGCGTTCTTCCACCCCGGAGACGCTGAGAATGGAGAGAGACATGCGCACATCCCTCAAGATGTCCGTGATGGCCGTCGCCGCGGTCGCCGCGATCGGCGCCTCGGCGACATCCGCCGTCGCCTACGACAAGAAGAAGGACGACGACAAGCAGATCAACTTCTGCGGGAACTCCGACTCGACGGCCTTCGCGTTCGACGATGCCTTCCAGTACGACATCGAGCAGGAGGCGGAGGGTCCGGTGTTCTGTCAGAACGGCAAGAACAACACCGCGATCAACTACGCCCCGAAGGTCCACCTCGTGTACCTCGGCCTCGGCGGGATCCTGGAGCCGCCGACCACCCCCGCCCCCTGAGGGAGCGGTTCCGGACGGAACACCCCGCAGCACCGGGACGTCCCGGGGAAGAGCGAGCTTCCCCGGGACGTCCCGTCGTTCCCGCCCGTGCTCCCGCCGGCGCTCTCGGCAGTGCTCCCGACCGTGCTCCCGGCCGGTCCGGGACCGTTCCGGTCAGTGCAGGATCTTCTCCTTCGCGCGCTGGTACTCGGCCTCGGAGATGTCGCCCCGGGCCTTGAGGTCCGAGAGCTTGGCCAGCCGGTCCACGTTCGCCGAGCCGTCGTCCGCGCCGACGGTCTCCCGGAGGTAGTCGTTGAACGCCGCCTGCTGCTCCCGCGCGTGCCGGATCTCGCGCTTGCCCATGCCGTCGCCGCGCACGATCACATAGGCGAGCACGCCCAGGAAGGGCACGACGATCACGAAGAGGATCCAGGCCGCCTTCGCCGGGCCGCTCATGTCGTGATCACGGAACACATCGGTGATCACCCGGAACAGCAGAACCAGCCAGAAGATCCAGAGGAAGATCCACATCACCGTCCAGAAGGCGCCCAGGACGGGATAGTCGTACGCCAGGAACAGCTGATCGCTCATCGCTCTCCTCCTGCCACTGCCGCCGCGGCGATCATGCCGTCGGCACCCCGGCTCCGCCCGTCACCTGCCTCGCCCTCCACCGGGCGGATCCTCCATTCAGGTTGCGCCGGGACCCGCGCGGCCGCATCCCGTGGCGCCGTCGCACGCCGTTCACCTGCGGTGTCACGCCCCTGCACACGTGATTGCATGGGGCGCGGACCGGCTGCGGGAGGTGGTGGTGTCCGGCGGAGCGCAGTGGCGGTGCACCGGCTCGCTCTGGCGACCGGAGGGGCCCGTCCTGGGGTGGTACCGGCCGGGCCGGCGCGGCGCCGGAGCCGGGGAGCGGACGAGCCCGCTGACGGCGGGGCGGAGCCTGGCGTTCGTCGCCGACGGCGGCCGGGGCTGCATCGGGGTGTGGCGCGGGGGCCGGCGCACGCCCTGCCCGGCGGACGCCGCGGTTCCGGTGCGCGGCACCCGGGCACAGTGCGCGGACTGCGCACGGCTCGACCGCTCCCGGTCGGTGGCGGCCGACACCCGGGCCGACGACCCGCAGCCGTACCGCGTCTATCTGGCCTGGTTCGGCCCGGGGCTGCTCAAGGTGGGGATCACCGCGGAGGCGCGGGGCAGCGCCCGGCTGCTGGAGCAGGGCGCTGTGGCGTTCACCTGGCTGGGGCGCGGGCCCCTCATGGCGGCGCGGCGGGCGGAGGAACTGCTGGGCTCCGCGCTGACGGTGCGCGACCGCGTCCCCTACGCGCAAAAGCGGGCCGTGCGGACGGCGCTGCCCCCGGTCGCCGAACGCCGCGCGGAACTGGCCGCGCTGCACGCGCGGGTGGCCGCGCTGCCCGGATGGCCGGAGTCCCTGGAGCGCTGCCCCTGCGAACCGGTGGACCACACCGCTGCGTTCGGCCTCGAACGGCTCGCGGAACGGGCCGCCGCGGGGCCGACGGCCGAGGTCACCGAGCTGGGCGACGGCGCGGTGGTGGCGGGTGAGCTGCTGGGGGTGGCGGGGCCGGACCTCCAACTCGGCACCGACGGTGGCCTGCTGGTGATCGACACCCGGCTGATGGCGGGATGGCCGCTGCGGGCCGCGGAGCCGGCAGCGGTGACCAGCGCGCCCGTCCGCCGGCTCGCCGCGGGCGGGGGCGGGGGCGACGGAGTGCAGGACGGGCTGTTCTGACCCTCGGCGCCGGCCCGGGGCGTGGCCGGGCACAGGGGTGCGGACGGGCCCGCGGCTTTCTCAGTTGATTCACAGGTGCCCCACAGCGCTCTCTCAGACCGCCCGCCGAGCGTTGAGGACATGACCGCGACCGCGCCCACCGGGCGTTCCGAACTGCTGCGGCCCGACGGAGGGCCGGTACGGGTCCTCGTCGTGGACGACGAGAACGCCCTCGCCGACCTGCTGTCCATGGCCCTGCGCTACGAGGGCTGGGAGGTGCGCAGCGCGGGCGACGGGGCCGGTGCGCTGCGGACGGCCCGGGAGTTTTGTCCGGACGCCGTGGTGCTCGACATCATGCTGCCGGACCTGGACGGTCTCACCGTGCTGGCGCGGCTGCGCCGCGACCGCCCCGAGGTGCCGGTGCTGTTCCTGACCGCCAAGGACGCGGTGGAGGACCGGATCGCCGGACTCACGGCGGGCGGGGACGACTACGTGACGAAGCCGTTCAGCCTGGAGGAGGTCGTGGCCCGGCTCCGCGGGCTGCTGCGGCGCTCCGGCGCGGCGGCGCGCACGCCGGACGCGCTGCTGGTCGTCGGGGATCTGGTGCTCGACGAGGACAGCCACGAGGCGCAGCGGGCGGGGCAGCCGATCCACCTCACCGCCACCGAGTTCGAGCTGCTGCGCTATCTGATGCGCAATCCGCGCCGGGTGCTCTCCAAGGCGCAGATCCTCGACCGGGTGTGGTCCTACGACTTCGGCGGGCAGGCCAATGTGGTCGAGCTCTACATCTCGTATCTGCGGCGGAAGATCGACGCCGGGCGGTCGCCGATGATCCACACCCGGCGGGGGGCCGGCTATCTGATCAAGCCGGGGGAGTGAGCGGTGCGCGTCTCCGGGCGGGCCGCCGGCGGACTGCGGTCCCTGCGCGGTCGCCTGGCCCCCGACGGCCGGCAGCGCGGCCGCGGGCGTTCCGCGCGTGCCGGGATGCACGCGCCGCGCGCCCGTCCGCGTCTCGCGCGCAGGTCCGGCCGGGGGCAGCGCCGGGTGCGGTCGCTGCGCACCCGGCTCGTCCTCACCTCCGTCGCCCTGATCGCCGTGGTCTGCGCGGTCATCGGCGGCGTCACCACGATCACGCTGGACTCCTACCTCCACGGGCAGCGGGACGCCCAGCTCCGGGGCATCGCCGACCGCGTTGTGCGGTTCCGGCCGCCGGTGCCCGACGGGGACCTCGGCTTCGTCACCGGGCCCGGACAGCCGCCCGGCACCGTCGGCGCCGAACTGTCGGGGAAGCGCGTCGTCTCGGCGGTGCGCAGCACCGAGCGGGGTGAGGCCGAGCCGCTCACCGCCGCCCAGGCCGCGGCCCTCGGCCGGCCGGCCGCCGACGGCGCCCCGCAGACCGTCGAGCTCCCGGGGCTCGGCAGCTACCGGGTGCGCGCGGTGCCGGACCTCGACCGGGACGGCGGCAGCCTCGTCGTCGGACTGCCGCTGCAGGACGTCCGGGACACGGTCGACACGCTGATCGTCGCCGAGGTGTGCGTCGCGGGGGCGGCGCTGGCCGCGGCCGGGCTGGCCGGCACGGTGATGATCCGGGTCGCGCTGCGGCCGCTGCGCCGGGTGGCCGCGACCGCGGCCCGGGTGTCCGAACTCCGCCTCGACCGCGGCGAGGTCGCCCTGCACGAGCGGGTCCCGGCGGACGACACCGATCCGCGGACGGAGGTCGGCCAGGTCGGTGCGGCGCTCAACCGGCTGCTCGGGCACGTCGGGTCGGCCCTCGCCGCCCGGCACGCGAGCGAGACCCGGGTGCGGCAGTTCGTCGCGGACGCCAGCCATGAGCTGCGCACCCCGCTGGCCTCGATCCGCGGGTACGCCGAGCTGACCCGGCGCGGCCGGGAGGAGACGGGCCCCGACACCCGGTACGCGCTCGGCCGCATCGAGTCGGAGGCGGCCCGGATGACCACGCTCGTCGAGGATCTGCTGCTGCTCGCCCGGCTGGACGCCGGCCGGCCGCTCGCCCGCGCCGAGACGGACCTGTCGCCGCTGGTGGTGGACGCGGTGAGCGACGCCCGGGCGGCCGGGCCGGACCACCGCTGGCGGCTGGAACTCCCCGACGAACCGGCGTTGGTGCGCGGTGATCCGGAACGGCTGCACCAGGTGCTGGTCAACCTGCTGGGCAACGCCCGCAGCCATACCCCGGGCGGCACGACGGTGACGGCGCGGGTGCTGAGGCCGGCGGTGGGGGAACTGCTGCTGGAGATCGACGACGACGGCCCCGGGATCCCGGAGGGCCTGCTGCCGCACGTCTTCGAGCGGTTCGCCCGCGGCGACGCCTCGCGCGGCCGCACCGCGGGCAGCACCGGGCTCGGACTGGCCATCGTGCAGGCGGTGGTGGGCGCCCACGGAGGGCGGGTGGCGATGCGGAGCACGCCCGGCCGCACGGTCTTCGCGGTGGTGCTGCCGGCGTCCGGAACCTCACGCGCCGGGGGTGGGGAGGGGTCGGCGCCGGACTCACAGGCGGCCCACAGGCGGATCACACGGCCGTGACAGCCCGCCCGGCGAACGTCGTCGGCATGCGAACCGAGACTCTCCCGGGCACCCTGCCCACGCGCGGGCATCTGCCGGCCCTCCGGCCGCGGACCGCCGACGGTGAACCGGTCCTGGACGTCGTCATCCCCGTCTACAACGAGCAGGCCGACCTGGAGCCCTGTGTCCGCAGGCTGCACGGTCACCTCACCCGCACCTTCCCCTACGGCTTCCGCATCACCGTCGCCGACAACGCGAGCAGCGACCGCACACCGGAGGTGGCCGCCCGGCTCGACGAGCTGATCGAGGAGGTCACCGCGGTCCGGCTGGAGGAGAAGGGCCGCGGGCGGGCGCTGCGCGCCGTCTGGTCGATGTCCCCGGCACCGGTGCTGGCCTACATGGACGTGGACCTCTCCACCGACCTCAACGCGCTGCTGCCGCTCGTCGCACCGCTGATCTCCGGCCACTCCGACCTCGCGATCGGCTCGCGGCTGGCGCACAGTTCACGGGTGGTGCGCGGCCCCAAGCGGGAGCTGATCTCGCGCGGCTACAACCTCCTGCTGCGCGGCGGCCTGGCCGCCCGGTTCAGCGACGCGCAGTGCGGCTTCAAGGCGATCCGGAAGGACGTCGCGGAGCTGCTGCTGCCGATGGTGGAGGACACCGGGTGGTTCTTCGACACCGAGATGCTGGTCCTCGCCGAGCGGGCCGGGCTGCGGATCCACGAGGTGCCGGTGGACTGGGTGGACGACCCGGACAGCCGGGTGGACATCGTCCGGACGGCCGTCGAGGACCTCAAGGGGGTCTGGCGGGTGGGGCGGGCGCTGCGCACCGGCGTGCTGCCGCTCGCCCGGCTGAGCCGGCCGTTCGGTGACGACCCGCGGGACCGCGAACTCGCCGGGGTGCCCCGCGGACTGGCCCGCCGGCTGCTGGGCTTCTGTGTCGTGGGGGCGCTGAGCACCCTGGCGCATCTCGCGCTGTACGCCCTGTTCCGGCTGGAGGCGGGGCCGCAGACGGCCAACGCGGTGGCGCTGCTGCTCGCGGCGGTCGGCAACACCGCGGCCAACCGGAGGTTCACCTTCGGGGTCCGGGGCCGGGAGCGCGCCGTACGGCACCAGGCCCAGGGGCTGGTGATCTTCGGCATCGGTCTGGCGCTGACCAGCGGCTCCCTGGCCGCCCTCCAGGGGGCCGGCAGCCCGTCCCGGACGACGGAGGCGGCGGTGCTGATCGTCGCGAACCTGGCGGCGACGGTGCTGCGGTTCCTGCTGCTGCGGGCCTGGGTCTTCCCCGGGCGGCGGGAGCCGGCGGGGGGCGGGGAGCACGCGGGCGGCTCCGACTGTGCCTGTCCCGACTGTGCCTGTCCCGACGGTGTCTGCCCCGACGGTGCCTCCCTCGATGGGGTCTCTCTCAACCACGCACCCCCCGACCGTGCCTCCCCCGACCGTGCCGGCCTCGACGGCGCCTCCGCCGGCGGGGTGTCCCTCTCCGCCTCTCGCACCCCCTCGTACCCGTACACCCGCGACTCCCGGAGCACCCGATGACCGAGCACCATGACGAGACGACCTCCCGGGCGGGGGCCGGGGGCGCCGTCCTGACGCCCCCGGCCCCAGACCCCGCAGGACCGCCGGCGGGACCGCCCCGCGGGCGGTTCTCCGGGGTCCGGCGCGGCCGGGCCGAGGACCCCCGGTGGGTGCGGCCCGCGTTCCTCGCGCTGCTGCTCGGCACGCTGCTGCTGTACCTGTGGAACCTCCAGGCCTCCGGTTACGCCAACTCGTACTACTCGGCGGCGGTCCAGGCGGGCAGCGAGAGCTGGAAGGCTTTCTTCTTCGGCTCCCTGGACGCCGGCAACGCCATCACCGTCGACAAGCCGCCGGCCGCGCTGTGGCCGATGGCCCTGTCCGTACGGCTCTTCGGGCTGCACTCCTGGGCGGTCCTGGTGCCCGAGGTGCTGATGGGCGTGGCCGCCGTCGCGGTGCTCCACGGGTCGGTACGGCGGACCCACGGCCCGGTGGCCGGGCTGCTCGCGGGCGGGGTGCTGGCGCTCACCCCGGTGGCGGCGCTGATGTTCCGGTTCAACAACCCGGACGCCCTGCTCGCGCTGTTGATGACCGTCACCGTCGCCTGCGTCCTCCGGGCCGTGGAGGGGGCGCGCACCGGATGGCTGCTCGGCGCGGGCGCCGCCGTCGGGCTGGCCTTCCTCACCAAGACGCTGCAGGCGTTCCTGATCCTGCCGCCGCTCGCCCTGCTCTACGCGGTGTGCGCCCCCACGCCCCTGCGCCGGCGGCTCGGCCAACTGCTGCTCGCCGGCGCGGCGCTGGTGGTGATGGCCGGTTGGTGGGTCGCGGCCGTCGAACTGTGGCCCGCAGACTCCCGCCCGTACGTGGGCGGCTCCCGGAGCAACAGCTTCCTGGAGCTGACGCTGGGCTACAACGGCCTCGGCCGGATCAACGGCGAGGAGACCGGGAGCGTCGGCGGAGGCGGCGGTCCGGGCGGTGGCGCGTGGGGACGGTCCGGCATCGGGCGGATGTTCGGCGACACGGTCGGCGGCCAGATCTCCTGGCTGCTGCCCGCCGCACTGGTCCTGCTGGTCGCGGGCCTGCTGCTGACCCGGCGGGCGGGACGGACGGATCCCGCGCGGGCCGCCTTCCTGGCCTGGGGCGGGTCCCTGGTGATGACGGCCGGCGTCTTCAGCTTCATGGCGGGGATCTTCCACGAGTACTACACGGTGGCTCTCGCGCCGTACCTCGCGGCCGTGGTGGGCCTGGGCGCCGGGGCGCTCTGGGAGCGGCGCGGCGCCGTGGCATCGGCGGCGCTCGGCGGCACGGTCGCGGTGACGGCGGTCTGGGCGTTCGTCCTGCTGGGGCGGAACGAGGACTGGCTGCCGTGGCTGCGGTGGACGGTGCTCGGCACCGGGCTCGCCGCGGCGGCCGGGCTGGCGTTCGCCCGGCGGCTGCCGCGGCGGGCGGTACCGCTGGTCCTGGCGCTGGGGCTGGCGGCGTCGCTGGCCGGGCCGCTGGCGTACACGCTCAGCACGGTCGGCACCGGGCACACCGGGTCGATCGTGACGGCCGGACCGGCCGTCGCCGGGGGCAAGGGACGTCCGGGCGGCGGGATGCCGCCCGGTATGGCGGGGAACGGCCGGGCCGACGCCCCCGGCGCGGACGGCGGGAACGGGGCCGGAGCCCCGGGCCGGGCTCCGGGAGGCAACGGCGCCGCCGCGGGCGGTGCCGCCCCGAACGGTGCGCCGCAGGGGATGCCGCCCGGGGGCAACGGCGCCGGGCGCGGTGCGGCCGGTCCCCGGGCCACCCCGCCCGGCATGAACCAGGGCCGGGGAACTCACGCCGGCCCCGGGCGCGGGGGCGCCGAAGGCGGCGTCATGGGCGGGCTGCTGGGCGGACGGAAGGTCAGCGACGAGGTGGCGGACGCCCTCCGGCGGGATTCCGGCGACTACACCTGGGCCGCCGCGACCGTCGGCGCCCAGAACGCCGCGAGTCACCAACTCGCGACCGGGAGCCCGGTCATGGCCATCGGCGGCTTCAACGGCAGCGACCCGTCGCCGACGCTCGCGCAGTTCAAGAAGTACGTGCGGCAGGGCAGGATCCACTACTTCGTCCCGAGCACGGGCGGCGGCCCCGGCGGGATGCCCGGGCCCGGCCGGACGACCGGAGCCGGTGGAACGGCCGGGGCCGGTGGGAACGCCGGGCCCGGTGCGCAGGCCGGGGCCGGTGGGAACGCCGGGCCCGGTGCGCAGGCCGGGGGTGGCGGGAAGGCCGCGGGCAGTGGGACGGCCGCAGGTGGTGGGACGGCTGCGGGCGGCCGGATGGGCGCAGGCGGCGGGGCCGGCGCCGGGGCTCGTGCGAACGGCGCCGGCGGGAAGGGTTCCGGAGGCGTCGCCGCGAGCATCACCCGGTGGGTCGAGAGCCACTACACCAAGGTCACGGTCGACGGCACCACGCTCTACGACCTGACCCGGCCCACCGGCTGACGGGGCGCTGCCGGACCGGGCACGTCACTGCGGTTCCCGGCGCACCGCCAGGTCCGCCACGACGGGGCGGTGGTCGGAGGCGAGGGTTCCGGCCACCGCCGCGCCCCGTACGCCGATGCCGTCCGAGACCGTCACGTAGTCGATCCGCCGGACCGGGGCCCCCGCCGGATAGGTGGGCCGGGCCCCGGCCGGTACCGCGTCGGTCAGCCGCCCCCACAGCGGTGCCAGTTCCGGCGCCGCCGCCTCCGCGTTGAAGTCGCCGACGAGGACCTGCCGCGGACACCGGCCCCGTCCGTCGCAGTCCTCGGCCATGATCCGGAGCATGTCGCCGGTCTGGGCCCGCCGGACGGCCGGGTCGGCCCGGTAGTCCAGGTGCGTCACATGGATGTGCACCGGAACGCCCCCCACGCGGACCACCGCCTCGCCGAATCCGGGAGCGGGCGCGGGCACCGGGTGCGGATCCTGGGTGGAGAGCCGGGTGATGGAGTGGTTCGCGGTGCTCAGCACCGGGAGGCGGGACAGCACCGCCACCCCGAACTCCCGCCGGGGCCCGCCCGCCTGCGCCGGGTCGAGGCTGTACAACGGGGCGAAGAAGACCCGCATGCCCAGGGCGTCGGCCAGTTCCGCCGCCAGATCCCGCCCCTGGCTGCGGGCTCCCCAGTGCACGTCGACCTCCTGAAGGCCGATCACATCCGCCCGCAGGGCACGCAGCGCGCGGGCCGTCCGCCCGGGGTCGAAGACGTGGTCGGCGCCCGTCCCGGCCGCGATGTTGTACGTGGCCACCCGCAGCGGCACGTCCGCACCCGTCCGTTGCCGTACCGCCGCGAGCCGGGGGCCGGACCGCTCGCCCGGCGCCTCCGCACCCGCCCGTGGCCCCGCGCCGCCTCCGGCCGCCGCGCCGGCCTCCGCGTACGGCATCGCGGAGAGCCCCACCAGGCCCGCGGCGCACAGCAGTCGGGCCCATCGACGGCGCAGTGGCATCCGGGACTCCCTCGTCGGCTTCGCGCCGCTGCACCGTAACGGAGCCGTCCGCCCGATCCCCGCTCTACGGCGTACAAGGCTTTGATGCGGCGGGAGGCCATCGACGCCCTGCACCGTGCGAGGGGGGCCGTGCTTCCACTCGACATCCACCGAGCCGACCGGAGGCCTCCGCTCCACGGACCGGCCGGCTCGTCGGCGCGGCGGCGGTGCTGCTGGGCGGTGTGGTCGCCGCGGTGCTGCTGCGCAGGGCCGGGTGTCCCCACCGACCTGCGGAAACGGCATAGCATCGAGTCCGGGGCGGGCCGGAGTCCGGCGGCCCCCCCCACCGGGCCGTCCGCCCGGCTCCCGGTGACGGGACCCGCCGACGGCACCGGCGGAGAGTACGACGTGGAGGAGGGCGCCATGGCAGCTGCGGGCCGCGGATCGGGCCACGCGCGGACCAGCGTGTGGCTGGAGGGCCGCCCGGCACCCAGCCGGCGGAGCGAGCAGCCCGCGGGGCTGGACCGCGACAAGATCGTCGCGGCGACCGTGCGCCTGCTCGACGCCGAGGGGCTGGCGAAGTTCTCCATGCGCCGGCTCGCCGCGGAGCTGGGGGTCACCGCGATGTCGGTGTACTGGTACGTCGACACCAAGGACGACCTGCTGGAGCTGGCGCTCGACGCCGTCACCGGCGAGATGCGGCTGCCGGAGGAGGGCGACGGCGACTGGCGCGACCGGCTGCGCCGACTGGCCACGGAGTACCGGCGGTTGCTCGTGACCCACGTGTGGGTGTCCCCGCTGATGGGCGCGTACCTCAACGTCGGCCCGAAGGCGATGGCCTTCTCCGCCGCGGCGCAGGAGGTGCTGCGCACCAGCGGTCTGGCCCCCGAACAGCTGCCCGGCGCGCTGTCGCTCGTCTACCAGTTCGTCTACGGGTTCGGCACGATCGAGGGCCGGTTCGCCGCCCGCTGCCGGGAGGCGGGGATCAGCCAGGACGACTTCTTCCGCCAGGTGATGGGCACGATCGAGGACCGCCCGGAGTTCGGCCGGTCCGTGGACCTCATGGAGGCCCGGGGCGGGGGCAGCGTCGCCGAGATGCGCGCCCGGGACTTCGACTTCGCGCTCGACTGCGCGATCGCCGGCATCGAGGCGATGCGGCGGGGCGTGCCGGGGGAGGGAGCCGGCGAGGAGCGTTCCGGTTCGGCCGGGGGCACCGGCGGGACGGCGGACTGACCGTCCGCCCCGCCCGCAACGGCAGCTTCACTCGTTCACCCGGTCACTCGTTCACCCGGTCTCCAGGTCTCCAGGTCTCCCGGTCACCCGGCCACCCGGCTCGCATCGCCCGGATCCCGGCTCCGCCGTCCGGGTTCCGGGCCGCAGCCGCAGCCGCAGCCGCAGACCGGCAGATCGCCGACCGCCGCCCGGCTCACTCCGGCTCCCGGAGTCCGCGCAGTCCGCGGACCTTCCCCCGAAGAGCCCCCGCCGCGTCAGCTCTCCGGCGCCAGGCGGGCGGGGAAGCCGCCCGTCGCGACCGGCCCCCAGCGTTCGGGGGTGATCCGGATGAGGGACTTGCCCTGCTCGCGCATCGCCGCCCGGTACTCGTCCCAGTCCGGGTGCTCCCCCGCGACGCAGCGGTAGTACTCGACCAGCGGCTCCACCGACTCCGGCGGGTCGACGACCTCCGCCGTCCCGTCGATCTGCACCCAGGGGCCGTTCCACTCGTCGGAGAGGACGATCAGGCTGACCCGGGCGTCGCGGCGCGCGTTCCGCGTCTTGGCGCGCTCCGGATAGGTCGACATCACCAGCCGGCCGGAGCCGTCGACCCCGCAGGTGAGCGGGGAGCCCTGGGGGCGGCCGTCGGAGCGGGTGGTCAGCAGGATCGCCCGGTGGCGGGGGCGGACGAACTCCAGCAGCCCCTCGAGGTCCACGGTCGTGTTGGTCGCGATGTTCCCGGCCATGACCGCAGACTACGGCGGAGTCAGACCGCCGGCAGCGACTCGCCCTGCACGGCCTGCACGTCCAGCTCCACCCGCAGGGTGGTGCCGATCGCCGCGATGCCCGCCGCGACCACCTGGTTGTAGTTCATCGCGAAGTCCTCGCGCCGCAGCTCGGCGGTGGCGCGGAAGGCCGCCCGCACGCCGCCCCACGGGTCGGGGCCGGTGCCCAGGTAGACCAGGTCCAGGGCGACCTCGCGGGCCACCCCGTGCAGCGACAGTTCGCCGTGCACCGTCCAGCGGTCCGGGCCGGCCGGGGTCAGCCCCGTGCTCCGGTAGCGGATCTCCGGGAACCGCTCGACGTCCAGGAAGTCCGGGGACTTCAGATGCCCGTCGCGCAGCGCGTTGCCGGTGTCCACGCTCTCCGCGCGGATCACCGCCTCGACCCGGGAGTCCGCGAGGTCGCCGGCGATGACGATCCGGCCCGCGAAGTCCGTGAACCGGCCGTGCACGCTGGAGATGCCGAGGTGCTGGGCGACCGCGCCGACCGAGGAGTGCGCCGGGTCGAGCGTCCACACGCCGGGCGGCGGCAGTTCCACGCCGCCCTGCCGGGCCAGCACGACCGTGCCGACGTCCGCCCGGCCCGCGGCGGTGACCATGGCCGTCGAGGCGGCCGGCGCGTAGCCGACGGCCGTGACGATCACGGTGTACGCCCCGGGAGCCAGCGGCTCCTCGCTCCTTACGCCGCCGTCCCCGTCGGCGGCCGCCCGCAGCACCTGGCTGCCCGTCATGTCCGTGACGGTGAGCACCGCGTGCTGCACCGCCCAGCCGTCCCGGGTGCGGACCTGTGCCCGCAGTCCCGTACCGGCATCGAGTCCTGGTGTGGTCATCACCGCTCCTGCTTGATCGTCATGTGCGGGCCCCGGCCGGCCGGTGCGCCGGGCCGTCCCCTGCCCTGCGCACCGCCGGCCGGGCCCTGTCCCCTGACGGCCGGTGGGGTTCCACCCGCCGGGGCAGGGGGCGCGTCTCCGCTGTACGCGCCCCCTGCCCGGGGGCCTGCTACTCGCCCGGGTGGGCGAGCTCGATGTCGTGGCCGTCGACGCCCTGTCCGGTGACCGGCAGGGGCTGCGCGACCGGCGGGTAGCCGCTCGCGATGACCGTGTAGTCGCCGGCGTCCAGGTCGGCGAAGGCGTACGCGCCGTCGTCGCCGGTGGTGGAGGTGGCCACCACGTTCCCGGCCGCGTCGACCAGCGTCACCCGCGCGTCCGGCAGCGGACGGCGGTCCGTCCCGGCCCGCACGGTGCCCTGGACCAGCACACCGGCCCGGAGCTCCACCGTGATCCGGGTGACGCCCTGGCCGCCGACCTCGACCGGCAGCGCCAGCGGCCGGAAGCCGGGCGCGTTGACCGCCACCGTGAAGGTGCCGGGCACCAGGTCCTCGAAGCCGAACGCGCCCTCGCCGGAGGTCCGGCCGGTGGCCAGCACCTCGCCGCGGACATCGGTGACGACGACCATCGCCCCGTCGACCGGCAGGCTGTCGGCGGCGTTGCGCACCAGGCCGGCCAGCCCGCTGGTGCCGGACAGCAGCAGGTCGTAGCCGAGCGGCTCCTCTCCGACCAGCACGGTCGACGCCTGCGGCTGGTGCCCGTCGGCGGAGGCGATCAGGACGTACGAGCCGGAGCCCGGCGCGTCCAGGGTGTAGCCGCCGTCGGCGTGCGCCACCGAGCGGCCCAGCTGACGTCCGCCGAGGGAGATCAGGGTGACCGCGGCCTGCGGCACGGGGTGGCCCTCGGCGTTCCGGACGAAGCCGTGGATCGCGGTGCCGTTGCCGGAGGGGGCGCCGTCACCGGCCGCGGCGAACGCCATGGTCGCGGCCTCGGCGGCGGGGGCGGCGGACGCCTCCGCGGCAGTCGCCTCCGTGGCGGCCGGGGCGGCCACGCTCACCAGCGCCGGCTCCGGCTCGGTGGCCGCGGCCGCAGCGGTCTCCGGGACCGGGGCGGTCTCCGTCGCGGACTGCTGGAGCCCGCTCCGGGTGCGCAGCGGCACCTCCTTGATGAAGAGCACCACCAGCAGGGCGACCAGCGCGACCGGCGCCGCGTACAGGAACACATCGCCCACGCCGTGGCCGTACGCGCTCTCGACGACCGTACGGATCGGGGCCGGCATCGCGTCCAGGTCCGGCAGCGTCGTGGTGTCGCCGCCGCCCTGCGCCGCCCTGGCGGCCTTGGGGCCGAGCTCCTCCAGCCCCTCCTTCACGTGGTGCGTGATGCGGTTGCTGAGCGCCGCGCCGAGCGCCGAGACGCCGACCGCGCCGCCGAGCGTGCGGAAGAAGGTGACGACGGAGCTCGCCGCGCCGAGGTCCTTGGGGTCGACCTGGTTCTGGGTGGCCAGGACCAGGTTCTGCATCATCATGCCGAGGCCCAGGCCGAGCGCGACCATGAAGATCGCCATGTGCCAGTACTCGGTGTCGTACCGGAGGGTGCCCAGCAGACCGAGGCCCGCCGTCACCAGCACGCCGCCGGAGACCAGCCAGACCTTCCACCGGCCGGTCCGGGTGATCACCAGGCCGGAGACCGTGGAGGAGACGAACAGACCGGCGATCATCGGGATGGTCATGACGCCGGACATCGTCGGCGACTTGTCCCGGGCCAGCTGGAAGTACTGGCTGAGGAAGACGGTGGCGCCGAACATCGCGACACCCACGAAGAGGCTGGCCACGGAGGCGAGGCTGATCGTCTTGTTCCGGAACAGGTGCAGCGGCATGATCGGCTCGCTCGCCCGGGACTCGATGAGGACGAAGATCGCGCCGAGCACGATCGAGCCGCCGACCATGGCGTAGGTCTGCCAGGAGATCCAGTCGTACTTGTCGCCGGCCAGGGTGACCCAGACCAGCAGCAGGGAGACCGCGGCGGTGATGAAGAACGCACCGCTCCAGTCGACCTTCACGTCCCGCTTCACCACGGGCAGCTTCAGCGTCTTCTGCAGCACGATCAGCGCGATGACCGCGAACGGCACACCGACGTAGAAGCACCAGCGCCAGCCCAGCCAGTCGGTGTCGGTGATGACACCGCCGATGAGCGGGCCGCCGACGGTGGCGACGGCGAAGGTCGCGCCCAGGTAGCCGCTGTACCGGCCGCGCTCCCGCGGGGAGATCATCGCGGCCATGATGATCTGCGCGAGGGCCGTGAGGCCGCCCGCGCCGATGCCCTGGACCACCCGGCAGGCGATCAGCATCGAGGTGTTCTGCGACAGGCCCGCGACGACCGAGCCGAGGACGTAGATCACCAGCGATATCTGGACCAGGGTCTTCTTGCTGGTGAGGTCGGCGAGCTTGCCCCACAGGGGGGTGGACGCGGTGGTCGCGAGCAGGGCCGCGGTGACGACCCAGGTGTAGGCGCTCTGGCCGCCGTCCAGGTCCTTGATGATCTCCGGCAGGGCGTTGGAGACGATCGTCGACGACAGGATCGCGACGAACATGCCGAGCATCAGCCCGGACAGCGCCTCCAGGATCTGCCGGTGGGTCATGGGTGCGGCGTGCCCGGCGTGCCCGCCGGTGCCCGCGTCCTCCCGCACACCGGCCGGTGTGGTGGTGGTCATGCTGTTCCTTGTCCTCATGCGGGTGTACGGGTGGTGGTGTCGGTGGTGTGGTGGCTCCGGGACCGGCAGTCGCCGAAGCTGTCGCGCAACTTGGCCAGCAGCTCGTTCAGCTGTCCGACCTCCTGGTCGGACCAGTCCCGCAGGGCCCCGGCGAGCATCTCCGCATAGCGGTCGGAGACCGTCCGGAGGAACGCCTCGCCGTCGGCGGTGAGCCGCAGCAGCCGGGACCGCCGGTCCAGCGGGTCCGACTGCCGCTCGACCCAGCCGTAGCCGACGACGTGCGCGACATGCCTGCTGGTGACGGACATGTCGATGGCGAGCAGCTCGGCGAGTCTGCTCATCCGCATCTCGCCGTGCCGGTGCAGCAGGGTCAGCACGCCGGCCGACCCGGGCGGGCACTCGTGCGGAAGGATCCGCGCGAGCTCACGCTTCACCGCGCCGATGGCGCTGAGCTGCCGGGCCAGCTCCTCGTACTGGCTCTGCGCTGCCATGCACTCTCCCCGAGCTATCAGTTGCTTAGGGCAACCATAGAAGCAGTTGGTTGCCGAAGGCAAATGAGTTCCGGGCGGATCCGGCAAAGGAATCGGAAAGGCTCCGTCCGGTGGCGGTCAAAGCCGCGCACCGGCTTCGAACACCGAGGTGGCGGGCGACTCCGGCGCGCCCCAGGGGTTGGGGCGGCCCCACCGGTTCGCTAGGGTCCTGGCCCATGACGAACAACCCCCACGCTCCCCAGGGTCAGCAGGACCCGGCGGGCAGCACGCAGATGTTCCGCGCCTTCGTCGACGAGGGCGAACCGCAGGGCCGGACCGCGGCCACCGCGTCGTCCGGGCCGCGCACCGGTCTCGTCGTCGGGGTGATCGCCGTCGTCGCGATCGTCGTCGGGGTGGCCTGGCTCGCCCTGAGCTGACGCCGTCCGGCTCCGGCCGCCGCCGGTCCCGCCGGACCGGCGCGTGCCGGTCCGCTTCCGTGGTCCCGACGGGAGTGGCCGTGCGGTCACTTCCAGTCGACGTCCACGTCCCGGGTCTCGATGTGCATGCCCAGCGGCACCCGCCAGGCGTCCACGCACACGGTCCAGGTCCTTCTCAGGCGCGCCCCGCCCGCGATGGGGACGGGCAGCGCCTGCTCCGACCCGAGCGTCGCCCAGTCGACGCCGAGCCCGCCGATGACGTGCGTGGAGAAGCCGACCCTGCCCGATCGCACCGGCCGGTCACCGGTGTTGCGCAGCACCAGCGACACCTTCTCGCACCAGCGCCGGTCGGTGGCGGTGCGCACGGGAGCGCCCACCGACAGCGCCGCGGGCCGCTGCGGAGCCGGGGTCGAGGGCGTGGGATCCGCCCCACCGCCCGAACCGCCGGAGCCTCCCGAGTCACCGGAGCCTCCCGAGCCGCCGGTCCCGGCCGGGCCGCCGGAACTCTCCGTACCGCCGCCTCCCGAACTGCCGCCGCCCGTGCCTCCGGAGCCGCCGCCTCCGGAACCGCCCCCACCGCCGTGCGAACCACCGTCCGCACCGCCGCCCGAGCCGCCGCTCCCGCCGCCGCGCGAACCGGACCGGGAGTCCGCATCCGAACCGCCCCCGGAACGCCGCTCCTCGCCGCCACCGGCACCGTCCCGGCCCGGTTCGGATCCCTCCGGGCGCCCGGAACGCCCGCCGTCCGCGCCGCCGCGTCGCTCCGCGGCTGCGGTGTCCCGCTCCCCGGGGGTCCGGCCCGTGCCGTCGGTGCTGCCGTCCAGCGGGATCAACGTCACCCCGCCGTCGGACGGTACGGCCTTCCCCGGCGCCGTCGGCCCGGGCCCGGCGGCACCGGCCGCCACATAGCCGTCGTCCCCGCCGCTGCCGCACCCGGCGGCCGGCACCGCCAGACACAGCACGGCCGCCGAGGAGACGAGCACCGTCCCTCGGCGGCCGTGCGGCAACAGGCCTCGCGTCGTCCGTCGCATCGCCCTGGACCTCCCGGCGTCGGCTGGGCGACAGTGTTGCTGACGATGCGTCAGTTGTGAAGCGGGTGGCACCGCCTCAGTCCGCGATGAGTCCTTCCCGGAGCTGGGCGAGCGTGCGGGTGAGCAGGCGGGAGACATGCATCTGGGAGATGCCGACCTCCTCGCCGATCTGGGACTGCGTCATGTTCGCGAAGAACCGGAGCATGATGATCTGCCGCTCCCGGGGCGGGAGTTTGGCGAGCAGCGGCTTGAGCGACTCGCGGTACTCCACCCCCTCCAACGCGGTGTCCTCGTACCCCAGCCGGTCCGCGAGCGAGCCCTCGCCGCCGTCGTCCTCCGGGGACGGGGAGTCCAGCGAGCTCGCCGTGTAGGCGTTGCCCACGGCCAGCCCGTCGACCACGTCCTCCTCCGACACCCCGAGGCAGACGGCGAGTTCGGTGACCGTCGGCGACCGGTCGAGCTGCTGCGCGAGCTCGTCGCTGGCCTTGGTGAGCGCCAGGCGCAGCTCCTGGAGCCGGCGCGGCACCCGCACCGACCAACTCGTGTCGCGGAAGAAGCGCTTGATCTCGCCCACGACGGTCGGCATCGCGAACGTCGGGAACTCCACGCCCCGTTCGCAGTCGAACCGGTCGATCGCCTTGATCAGGCCGATCGTTCCGACCTGGACGATGTCCTCCATCGGCTCGTTCCGGCTGCGGAACCGGGCCGCGGCGTAGCGCACCAGGGGGAGGTTCAGTTCGATCAGGGTGTCGCGGACATAGGTGCGCTCGGGGCTGTCCCGGTCGAGGGCGGCGAGCCGCAGGAACAGGGATCGGGAGAGGGTGCGGGTGTCGATGGCGTCGCAGTCGTCGAGCACGTTCGGTGCGTCAGTGGTGAGCACCTTCGAGCTGCCCAGTTCTACGGACATGCCACCCCCTTGAGGTCGCGGACGGATCCCAGCGGCGCTCTCGCTGTCGAGTGACGCCTCCACCTGAATACCGGAGGCGAAGCTGCGGCAAACGCAGTTTCTGCAGAATGTCACATGTCGGCAACACGCTGTAGCGCCAAGTCGACATATCTGCGCTGGAATCGGTCGCTCGTTCCGGCTACGTTTCGATCCGATTTGCGGATCTCAGCCGGGCGAAGCTGCGGGACAGCAGGCGGGACACATGCATCTGAGAGACCCCCAGCTCCGCGCTGATCTGGGACTGCGTCAGATTGCTGTAGTAGCGGAGCAGCAGGATCCGCTGCTCCCGCTCGGGCAGCTGTACGAGCAGGTGCCGGACGAGGTCCCGGTGCTCCACCCCGGCCAGCGCGGGGTCCTCGTAGCCCAGCCGGTCGAGGAGGCCGGGCAGTCCGTCGCCCTCCTGGGCCGCCTCCAGTGAGGTCGCGTGGTACGACCGGCCGGCCTCGATGCAGGCCAGCACGTCCTCCTCGGCGATCTTCAGTCGCTCCGCGATCTCCGCGGTGGTCGGCGACCGGCCGTGCTGCACCGTCAGGTCCTCGGTGGCGCCGTTCACCTGGACCCAGAGCTCGTGCAGCCGGCGCGGCACGTGGACGGTCCGCACGTTGTCCCGGAAGTAGCGCTTGATCTCGCCCACGACGGTCGGCATCGCGAAGGTCGGGAACTGCACGCCGCGCTCCGGGTCGAACCGGTCGATGGCGTTGATGAGCCCGATCGTGCCGACCTGGACGACGTCCTCCATCGGCTCGTTCCGGCTCCGGAAGCGGGCCGCGGCGTAGCGCACCAGCGGCAGATTCGCCTCGATGAGCGCCGCACGCACGCGCGTGTGCTCCGGTGTGCCGGGTTCGAGGGCGGAGAGCTCCTTGAAGAGCACCTGGGTCAGCGCCCTGGTGTCCGCGCCGCGGCTCTCCCGGCTCTTCCCGGCGCCCTCGCCCTGGGGTGGCGTCGCTTCGGACGCGGTACGGGCCGACGCGGTCATGCCACCCCTTCTCGGTTCTCAGGTCAACCTCCGGCAAAAGCGGTCATAGCATCACAAGACATGTGCACTGTGTGCAAGCACCGTATAAAGCCGTGTTGACGGCAAGTTGGGGTGTTCTGCGGGCATACAACAAGGCCCCCCGCCTGTGCGGCGAGGGGCCTTGCGTCGGTTACGGATCAGAACTCGTAGTCGGCGATCACCCAGGTGGCGAAGGCGCGCCACTGCGCCACGCCCGCCTGGTGCGCCGGGTGCTCCAGATAGCGCTGCAGGGCGTCCCGGTCGGCGACCGCGGAGTTGATCGCGAAGTCGTAGGCGATCGGCCGGTCCGAGATGTTCCAGGCGCACTCCCAGAACTCCAGCTCGGGGATGAGGTCGCCGAGTTCCCGGAAGGCCCGGACACCCGCGGCGACGCGCTCCTCGTCGCGCTGCACGCCGTCGTTGAGCTTGAAGAGGACCAGGTGGCGGATCATCGGGGACTCCTGGGGGGAACGGCGCCCGGCGGTCAGTTGACCAGCTGGGTCATGAATTCGCCGACGCCCTGCGCGGCGCTGGAGATGCCCTCGAAGCCTATCTGGACCAGGTCGGCCGCCCGGTCCGGGGAGGTGATGATCGTGTACAGCACGAAGACGATGAGCACGTACTGGGCGATCTTCTTCGTCTGCGCCATTGCCGTGCCGCCTCCCTTGCCGCCGTGTGCCACCGCCCGTCCCCTGCGCGGTCGCGTGAGTCTATCCACAGATACCGCCGAACAGGGGACCCGGTGGAGTGCGGTCGACCTGCCCCGGAGCGACCCCGCCCGACCCCGCGCGGCGCCGGTGCGGGGTTCGGTGGGGACGCGCGGATGTCCGTGTCCGGAGGACGGTGTCCGGGGCACCGCCGGCGTCCGGGATCGGAACGCGAGAAGGCCCTGCCGGGTGTGTTCTCCGACGTCGAGCTCGGCTCCACGTCCGGCATCACTGCAGCCCTGGTCCACGCCGTGCCCGCCTGCAAGGCGGCAGCTGACGGCCTGCCCACCCAGGCCGACGAGGGCTGCACCGGCATCGGGATTCTTGTCCCCGTCCGTGGGCCGAATGGACGCTCCGAGCAGGCTCTGCACGTGGACACGTGCACCACGAACAGCCTGATCCGAGTATCCGAGCTCTCTGCGAAAACGCGCCACAGCCGAGCTCAAGCAATGCCGACGAGCCCTGCAGCATGTCACCCCCAGCTCCAGCCGGATCGGCGACATCACCCGCACCGCCCAGCCGCCTCACCTACGAGAGGTCCTCCACGACCACCAAGGAAACCAAGTACGGCGCGGAGCTGGGTGGCTCCGTGAACTGGGGCATTGGGCAGGTGGAAGCCAAGACCTCGTACGACGTGATCAAGAAGTATGAGAAGGGCACCAAGGTCACGAACTGGATGAACGTGCCTGGCAAGCACTCGGGCTACACCACCCCAAAGATTCAGCGCCGGGCATTTGCCATAGAGAAGTGGCAGGACACGGCGAACTGCAACGCTCGGTATCTCGGGGACATGGGCACCTTGAAGGGCATCACTGTGGCCCCGCACTTCAGTGAATGCACCATCAGGGGTCCGCGCACGTGTAAGCCTAAGCCGTAGCCGTCGGCTCGCGGGCCGGTGGCACAGCACCCCGGGAACGTGCGCCGGCCCGCATCATCCAAGACCGGACATCACCGCGAGGGGAAGACCATGACACCGCGCTCAACGGCCGGCGCCGCGATCATCGCTGCCTGTCTGCTCGCGACCGGCTGCAGCTCCGACACTGCGGAGGAACCCGCTCAGCACATCGTGCTGAACCTCGGCGGCCAGGTCGTAGAGCTCGACACCGTCGATTCCAGGCCGAGGACGGTGGGCACCTATCCCAAGGGTGGCGAGGACCTGGACGTCTTCACGCTGACCACCCCCCGCCAGATGCCATCCGGGGAGGTGGTCGGAATTCGTGACGGCGCTGCCGTGGTCGTTTCTCTTGACGCGGTCGAGAAGGCGACTGCGCTCGGCCCCGCCGTCGACTGGTTCCCGGCCACCACCGATGGACGCATCTGGACCGTGACCGAACCGGAGGACGACACTGCATGCGATCGGGAGGAATTACCCGAGAGCGCCCGTGCGCGCGTACGCATTGCCGATCACGACATCGTGGGCCGTCCTGCGAAGCGCACCATCACCCTGGGATGCGGAATCGAGCCTGTCGCAGAGACGGCCGCCGGAATCGCGGCACATCGGATCACCGACGACATCCCGAGCGAGGGCAACGGCGCCAGTGGCCGAACCGCCGTGGTGTTGCTCGGCGAGCGTGGCCAACCGGAACGCACCGTTGCCGAGTCGGGCACGATCCACGCGGCTGCCGGACACCGGATCATCATGAGCGTCGACCACTGTACTGCCGAGGCATGCACCTCACGGGAAACGGAATCGCGAAACACCATTTACGATACGGAATCGAAGAAGCGTCAGGTTTTTCCGAAGTGCGACACCGGCGAGCCTTCGGGGTCGGGCGCCATCGACTCCACGGGCCGCTGGTATGCAACGGTCACCGGCGCCGAGAGAGAGCGGCCCACGCTCTCCGTGGTGGACCTGAATGAGAGAACCTGCCGCGACATCGGCCCGTTCCCCGGTCTTGCGGAGGGCAGTGACTTGCCCGATGCCCTGTCCGCTGTGTGGACAGGGGCGAACCTCGTCCTTCTTGATCCCTCGTCAGGAGATGTCGCCACTCACCATGCCCCCAGCGGGGCCACCGCCCACCGGAAGCGGTCGGTCGACGTGACGAACGGTGGTCAGGTGTGGGGAGCCCTGAGCTGATCTGCCCGGATGACGAGCGACCGCGGCTTCACCCTGCTCATCCGGCAGTCGGATGAGCGGCCCCGAAGACGGCGACGGCCTCGCGGGAGCGCTCTTGAGAGCCCACTGAGACGGAAACGGGGACGGAAGATCACGAAGGGGCGGTCCCTGATGGGACCGCCCCTTCGTCGAAGCGGTAGCGGTGGGATTTGAACCCACGGAGGAGTTGCCCCCTCACACGCTTTCGAGGCGTGCTCCTTAGGCCGCTCGGACACGCTACCGAGAGAGAGCCTAGCGGACGGGGGGCCGGGATCCGAAATCGGTATCGGTTCCGCGGAAGAATCGGGTGAGGAGACCGGCGCACTCCTCGGTCAGCACACCCTCGACGACCTCGGGCCGGTGGTTGAGCCGGCGGTCCCGGACGACGTCCCACAGCGAGCCCACGGCGCCCGCCTTCTCGTCGGCCGCCCCGTAGACCACCCGGTCGACCCGGGACAGCACGATCGCGCCCGCGCACATCGTGCAGGGCTCCAGCGTCACCACGAGCGTGCAGCCCGCCAGCCGCCACGCGCCGACGGCCCCGGCGGCCTCCCGGAGCGCGAGGACCTCCGCGTGGGCCGTGGGGTCACCGGTGGCCTCCCGCTCGTTGTGGCCGCGCCCCAGCACCGTGCCGTCCGGGCCCAGCACGACGGCGCCGACCGGCACGTCCCCCCTGCCCGGGGCGCGTACGGCCTCCTGAAGCGCCAGGCGCATCGGCGCGTGCCACGGGTCGCGCAGGGGGTCGGGGTGCGGGGAGGCGGAGGTGTCCATGGGGACAGTGTCGGTCAGGGGGCTGTCGGTCAGGAGGCAGTGTCGGTCAGGGGGCTGTCGGTCAGGAGGCAGTGCCGGTCAGGGGGCTGTCGGTCAGGGCCCGTGTCGGTCAGGGGACGGTGCCGGTCGGCCGGCCCGCGGCGCAGGGGTCCGTGCACCGTGCCCGCCCGGGCCGCTCAGGGCGCAAGGGCCCCTCAGCGGACGGCCTCCAGAACGTCCATGCAGCCCAGCGCCTCGGCGATGATGCCCAGGGCGTCGCCGTCCAGGGTCCTCAGCTGCCGTTCGGTCATGCCCAGGTCGTCGAGGATCCGGGAGTCACCGATCGGACCGGGCGGAACGACCTCCTCCGGGTCCTCCCCGGCCTCGCTCCCCTCCGGCTCCCCGTCCTCGGTGCCGTCGAGGTCGACCAGCCGGTCCAGGTCCTCCTCGGGGTCGCGGCCGAGCAGTTCGTCGGTGAGCAGGATCTCCCCGTAGGAGCTGCGGGCGGCGGCGGCCGCGTCCGAGATGTAGATGCGCGGATCCTCCTCGCCGTCCACCCGGACGACGCCGAACCACGCGTCCTCCTGCTCGATGAAGGCCAGTACCGTGTCGTCGTCGACCGATGCCTCACGGGCCAGATCCGCGAGATCGGCCAGGGTTTCCACATCGTCGAGCTCTGTGTCGCTCGCTTCCCACCCGTCTTCGGTGCGCGCGAGCAGTGCGGCGAAGTACACCGTGACTCTCCCACTGGTCATAGGCGTGTACCGGGTCCGACGGGAACAGTGCTTCTCCTCTGGGCCCGCCCACTCGGAATCGTGGCAGAAAGAACGCCTCCGCGAGAGGTCTTCCGCTGTGCGTCGTGCACCAGTCCTGCAATCGGACCGCATTTCGGTCCCGCCGCGGACCTACCAGCGGAAGGTGCGCATCCGCATCTGCTGGCGCATCCGGGCCGCCCGGGCGCGGCGGGGCTGGACCCGCTCGCGCAGTTCCTTGGCCTCGTTCAGTTCGCGCAGGAACTGGGCGCGTCGCCGCCGCCGGTCCGTGTCGTTCTCCGGCGCGGGCGTGCCCCTCGGCTGGCTCCGGTCCGGCATGTGCACACCTCCCCGGGCTGGGGCACCGTCCGGCATGACGGTGCTGGGGTTCGCCCCTGTGCCGGTGGCCGGGGCTTATCTGCCCACCTTCCCCCCGAAAGCCGGTTTGACGCCATCGGAAGCCCCCGGACGGCCCCGGAGCCCCGGCCCCGGCGCGGCGGGCGCCAGGGCTCGGTTAGTGTCGTTGCCATGCGGACCCACGTCGTCGACCACCCGCTGGTGGCGCACAAACTCACCACGCTGCGCGACCGGCGCACCGATTCCCCCACCTTCCGGCGGCTCGCCGACGAGCTGGTCACCCTGCTCGCCTACGAGGCGACCCGCGATGTGCGCACCGACCGGGTGGACCTCGAGACCCCCGTCACCGCCACGACCGGGGTGCGGCTGTCGCACCCGCGTCCGCTGGTGGTGCCGATCCTCCGTGCGGGGCTCGGCATGCTCGACGGCATGGTGCGGCTGCTGCCGACCGCCGAGGTGGGATTCCTGGGCATGATCCGGGACGAGGAGACGCTCCAGGCGTCCACCTACGCCACCCGGATGCCCGAGGACCTCTCCGGCCGCCAGGTCTACGTCCTCGACCCGATGCTGGCCACCGGCGGCACCCTGGTCGCCGCGATCCAGGAGCTGATCTCCCGCGGCGCGGACGACGTCACGGCGATCTGCCTGCTGGCCGCGCCGGAGGGCGTGGAGCTGATGGAGCGCGAGCTCGCCGGGACGCCGGTCACCGTGGTCACGGCCGCGGTCGACGAGCGGCTCAACGAGCACGGCTACATCGTCCCGGGCCTCGGTGACGCGGGCGACCGGATGTACGGCACGGCCGGTTAGGTCACGGCCGGTCAGGTCACGGCCGGTCAGGTCACTGTCGGGGCGGGCCCTGCGGCCCGCCCGGTCAGCACTTCTTGTCGCGGGAGGCGGAGGGCGCGGGCGAGGGGCTGGTCAGATCGACCAGCGCCCGGTCGGCGTCCTTCTTCTTCTCCAGGGCGGTGAACTCGTCGCCGAGGATCAGATCCACGTCCTCGCCGGTGCGGTCGTCCGACCGGGACGAGGCCCCGCCGAGCTGCGTGCCCAGCACCTTCAGCCGGGACTCGGCGCCGTTCGGCGCGCCCAGCAGTATCCCGGCGCCCTTGACCTTCTTGTCGTAGGCGGCCGGGGCGTTGCCCACCTTGCCGACCTTGAAGCCGCGCTTCTTCAGCTCGTCCGCGGTCTTCTTGGCCAGACCGCTGCGCTTGGTGGCGTTGTAGACGTTCACGGTGATCTCGCCGGGCTCCGGCACGGGCTCGGCCGACGGGGTCGCCACGGCGGCCGGCCGGCAGGCCGTACTGCCCGCCGCGCGGGTGGTGGTGCCCCCGGTGAACACGTCGATGAGCTGCAACGTCCCCCAGCCGACCAGCCCGACGGAGGCCGCCGCCCCGATCACGGCGAGCACGATGCGGCGGCGGTTGCGGGGCCGGCGCATCCGCGGGTACCGGCCCCCCGTGATGCGGTACTTTCCGCCCATGCCGGGGGGAGTCAGCATGCTCATGGGCGCAGCGTAGCCCCGACAGTCGGCTCTGCCTACTAGATGATCAATGTGTGGCGCCCAGCCCAACCCAAAAGGGTCAATGTGCCTGGCCGCGCCGGGTGTCCGGGGCCGGTCAGCCCAGTTCGAGGACGCGGGCGTGCAGCACCTGGCGCTGCTGGAGCGCGGCCCGTACCGCGCGGTGCAGCCCGTCCTCCAGGTAGAGATCGCCCTGCCACTTCACGACATGGGCGAAGAGGTCGCCGTAGAACGTCGAGTCCTCGGCGAGGAGGGTCTCGAGGTCGAGCTGGCCCTTGGTGGTGACGAGCTGGTCGAGGCGTACCGGGCGTGGGGCGACATCCGCCCACTGGCGGGTGCTGTCCCGGCCGTGGTCGGGGTACGGCCGCCCGTTTCCGATGCGCTTGAAGATCACACGGAAAGCCTACCGGTCCCGACGCTCCGGGCGCAGCCATGGCGCAGAGTGCAAAGGTGGCGAACGGTTGCAAGACGGCACCGAAAGCAGAGCGGAATGAGGCATTCCGCCTTGTTGGGCCCCCGGGACGGCCCTGGCGGGGGTGGTTCCGGCGGCGGTTTCCCCGGGGGTGTCGCGGCCGGATTCCCGGGCGTTGCGAGGGGCTCCGGTGTCCGTTGCGGGGGTGGGTCGTGCGGGTGCGGTGGGGCTGTCGGACGGGCGGGCGGTCGGCTCCCGGCATTCGATCCGCCCGGTGTGCGACCCGCCCCGTGCTCGGTCCGCCCCGTGCTCGAACCGGTTGCGCCGCGCGGACGGGTGCGGGCGGCGGGGGGTGTATGCGCCACCGGGTGCTCGGCGGCGGGTCAGGGGCCGTCCGGGGGCAGCAGCCGGGCGGCCCGCATCTGGAGGTAGCGCCGCTCCGGGACGCTGAGCGTGCGCCGCGCCGCCAGGGCGAAGGCGTCCCGCGCCTCCTCACGGTCGCCCGCCTTCTCCAGCAGGTGGCCGCGTACCGCTTCGAGCCGGTGGTGGCCCGCCAGCCGGTCCTCCAGCCGGCCGACCTCGGTGAGTCCCGCCCGGGGGCCGTGCACCATGGCGACCGCGACGGCTCTGCCCAGTTCGGCCATGGGCTCGGGGGCCAGCCGCACCAGGACGTCGTACAGGGCGAGGATCTGCGGCCAGTCGGTGTCCTCGGCGCGCTCCGCCTCGTCGTGCAGCGCCGCGATGGCCGCCTGCACCTGGTACGCGCCCGCCGGGCCCTGGGACAGGGCCTCCTCCACCAGCGCGGTGCCCTCGGCGATCGCCCGCCGGTCCCAGCGGGTGCGGTCCTGTTCGTCGAGCGGGATCAGTTCGCCGTGCGGGCCGGAACGCGCGGCGCTGCGGGCCTCGGTGAGCAGTATCAGCGCCAGCAGCCCGCTCACCGGGCCCTCCCGGGGCAGCAGCCGGCGCATGGCCCGGGCCAGCCGGATCGCCTCACCGGCGAGATCGGCGCGGTGCAGCCGGCTCCCCGATGTCGCGGTGTAGCCCTCGTTGTAGATCAAGTAGAGGACCTGGAGCACCGCGGCGAGCCGCCGGTCCCGGTCCTCGGGGCCCGGCTGCCGGAACGGCACCCCCCGGATCCGCTGCTTGGCCCGGCTGATGCGCTGCGCCATCGTCGCCTCCGGCACCAGGTGCGCGCGGGCGATCTCCGCCGTGGTCAGGCCGCCCACCGCCCGGAGGGTGAGGGCGATCTGGGCGGCGGGGGTGAGATCGGGATGGCAGCAGAGGAAGAACAGGGTGAGGGTGTCGTCCTCCGACGGGGCGCGGCCGGCGCCGGGCGGGGGCGCCGTGAAGGCGTCCCGCGGGGTGAGCGCCGCGGCCGTCTCCTCGCGTCGGCGCCGGGCCTCGTCGCTGCGCAGCTGGTCCACGAGGCGCCTGGAGGCCACCCTGATCAGCCAGCCGCGCGGGTTCTCCGGCACGCCCTTCGCCGGCCACTGCTGCGCGGCGGCGAGCAGCGCCTCCTGCACCGAGTCCTCGGCCTGGTCGAAGTTGCCGTACCGGCGTACCAGCGCGCCGAGGACCTGCGGCGCGTGGCGGCGCAGCAGGTCCTCGACCTCGCTCGTACGTCTCATGGACGGCCTCGGCAAGCGTCCTGGAGGGGCGGCCGTCCGGCTCAGCAGTTTTCCTGGATGGGCCGGATGACCACCGGGTAGTCGGGGGCACCCTCGGGGACCGGGCACTGCGCGACGCGTGCCGCGATCTCGGTGACCCGCTCCAGGCTCTCGCAGTCCAGGACCCAGTACCCGGCGAGCAGTTCCTTGGTCTCGCCGTACGGGCCGTCCGTGATCACCGGGCGGCCGTCCGCACCCGCGCTCACCAGACGGGTGCCGGCGGGCTCCGCCAGGCCCTGCGCGTCGACCATCTCGCCGGTCTCCGCGAGGTCGTTGTTGATCGCCTCCATGTGGGCGAACATCGCCTGGATCTCCTTCTCGCTCCAGGCCGGGCTGTGCTCGGAGGCCTTGCCGGCCATCGCCTCGTAGTCGGCCTGGGTGCCCTGCACCATCACCAGATACTTCATGGCTCCTGCTCCCTCGGATGCGGCGTCGCCCCCGGTGGGCAACTCTCACAGGGGACGTCGGGGCCGGGGACCGGTTCTCGACACCGCGCGGAGAAAATCTTGGAACCACTCTCCGGGGCTACTCCGGACAGGGGCCGCGGGGGCCGCACAGGGGGCGCTTCACGGCCGTGGAGGGACCGGCCGGCCGTGACGGGGGCCGTGCCGGACGACGGACGGCGGTGACGGGGGTCGTGCCGGACGACGGACGGCGGTGACGAGGGTCGGTCCGGACGACGGACGGCGGTGACGGGGGTCATGCCGGACGACGGACGGCGGCGGTCCTCACCCCTCGCCGAGCCAGGAGTCCGGACCGAAGATCTCGTAGTGGATCGCGTGCGCCGGTACGCCGCGGCGCAGCAACTGGCCGCGGAGCGCGCGCAGGAACGGCGGCGGGCCGCACAGGCAGGCGGTGAGCCCGTCCGGGAGGTCGAGCGTGCCGAGGTCGGCGAGGCCCGTCGCGGCGCCGGCGGCCGGGTCGCCGGGCTCCTCGTACCAGAGGTGCAGCCGGGCGTCCGGGTGGGACGCGACCAGCCGCCGCTGTTCGTCCCGGTGCGCGTGGCCGGCCGGGGAGCGGTCGGCGTGCACCACCGTCAGCGGGCGGCGGGAGCCGGTGGCGACGAGATGGCCGAGCATGGCCAGCATCGGTGTGCTGCCGATGCCCGCGGACGCCAGCAGCAGCGGACCGTCGCCCTCCGGCAGCGTCAGATCCCCGAACGGTTCCGACACCGTGAGCACGTCCCCCACCCGGGCGTGGGCGTGCAGCCAGGACGAGACCTCGCCCTCCGGTCCCGTTCCGCCCCGGACGCGTTTGACGCTGATGCGCCACCGGTCACCGCCGGGCGCCGCGGAGAGGCTGTACTGCCGGATCTGCCGTGCGCCGTCCGGGAGATGGGACCGGACGCTGACGTACTGGCCCGGGCGGAAGGAGCCGGCGGGGCGTCCGTCGGCGCGCCGCAGCACGAGCGAGATCACGTCGGGGGTCTCCCGGTGCCGCTCCGCGATCTCCATCCGGTGCCAGACCTCGCCGTCGGCGACGCCCGCCTGCCGGTAGAGGCGGGACTCGGCGGCGATCAGTGTGTCGGCCATCAGCCAGTAGACCTCGTCCCACGCGGCGGCCACCTCGGGGGTGACGGCGTCGCCGAGCGTCTCGGCTATCGCCGCGAAGAGGTGCTCGTGGACGATCTTGTACTGGTCGGGGGTGACGCCGAGGGCCGCGTGCCGGTGCGCGATTCTGCCGATCATCGCGTCCGGCCCGGATCCGGGGCTGTCCAGCAGCATCCCGGCGAAGGCGGCGATGGAGCCCGCCAGCGCCTTCCGCTGCTCGCCGTTGGCCTGGTTGCCCCGGTTGAACAGGTCGCGCAGCAGCTCGGGGCGGGCGGTGAACAGCTTCCGGTAGAACAGCTCGGTGATCTCGCCGAGGGCGGCGCCGACGGCGGGCAGCGTGGCGCGGACGACCGGGACGGACTGCTCGGAGAGCACGGCGACTCCTAATTGGTTAATGATCTTCGTATTTTGATGGATGGGTGTCGGCCCCTGGGGGCGTGGACTGAGGTGCTGGGAGTTCGCGGCCGGATTGCGAACCGGGGCGGTGGTGGTGGGCGGGGCGCTCAGGCTCCCGGGCCGGTCACTGCGGTGGGGGGCCGGAGAGTGAGACCAGTACGGGGCCGGTGGGCGAAGCCACCAGATCGGTCACCGTCAGGGGGTCGAGCGTGGCGTAGAACGCCTCCTGGGCGTCGCGCAGCGCCCGGCGGAGCCGGCACGCCCCGCGCAGCGGGCACGGCGGATCGCCCTCGCAGGCGACGACCTCGCCCTCCCCCTCCAGCTCGCGCACCAGCCAGCCGACCGAGGCCCGCCGGCCGGTGCCGGTCAGTTCGAGGCCGCCGCCGCGGCCTCGTCGGGCCTCCAGGACGTCGAGGTGCTGCAGCCGTGTGATCGCCTTCGCCATGTGGGCGTAGGGGACGTCCATGGCCTCCGCCACCTCCCGCGTGGTCAGAGATCCGCCCTGCTCGGAGACCGCCAGGCGCATCACGGCACGGAGCGCCAGGTCGGTGAACTTAGTCAGCCGCACGCCCTGACGGTATCAAAGTTGCATCTAAGATGCCTATTTGATGCCGCCGGTGCCGCGCCCCGGCCCGTCGGCGGGCAAATGCTTCCGCGCTGCGCCGAAGTGAGAGGTAAGTTCGCTACTGGACAGGCAAGTTGACTGACGGCCGGCCCCCCACTGTTCGAAGGAGACACATGACACAGCCCGACATCGCACAGCCCCCCTTCGCGGCCCTGTGCACCTCGCTCGCGGCGCTCGGCACCGCGCTGGTGGCCCTGGCGAGCCAGCTGCGCACCGCCGGCTACGAGCAGTACGTGGAGTCCGTGGGCCACGCCGGCGGCATGATGTGGGTCACCGCGGGTCTCACCGCGTACACCTGGTACCGGCACCGTCAGCAGTACTCCGGCTGACGTCCGGCCGCGACGGCGGGCGGTCCGGGGCCGCGGCTCCCGGGCGCCCGCCGACGCCCTTCCGGGGAGCGGGGGTTCCGTCCCTCCGGGTCACCCCGGAGACGAGCACCGTGCGGGCAGCGTGACCCTGCCGGGCCGGTGCTCGAAGGTGTCCATCACGAGCCACTCGTCCAGCTCGGGGTCGTACAGATTCTGGATGCCGAACTGCAGCACTTGCCAGAACGTGCCGCGATCGCGCTGATCGACGTAGATGTCGCCGAGCGCCAGCGGGAACCGCAGGAACTTCCCCGGGGGCAGCTGCGGCACGACGACACCGACCCGCCAGTGGTTCACGTACCGGCTCGGATTCCCCTGGAGGATCTCCCGCCCGACGAACCGCGCGGTGCCGAGCTTCCGGTTCAGCGTGTCCAGATCGAAGCCCGGGATCCGGGAGCACGGATGCTCGGTCAGGCCGGGCCACTTGTAGGTCAGCGTGTAGAGCGTGCCGCGGTGGATCAGGTTGGTGAACCAGATCGGGTACTGCGGTCCTCCCGCGACCATCTGGCTGTCGCCGTCCCGCCCCTCCCAGGTGAACGGGACCGTGATGCCCAGATCCCGGACGATCCACTTCCCCCTCCCGCGGAAGTCACGCGGCAGGCGGGGCGGCCGCGGAGCCGGTGCGGTGGCGTCGTCCCCGGGGGTGGTTCCGGTTGTGGTGGCGGTTCCGGTTGTGGGTCCCGTTGTGGTTGCGGTTCCGGCCGGCGACGCGGCGGGCCCCGTAGCCGCGGTGGCGGGCGGCGGCGTGGCCCCGGCCCGCGTACCGGCGCCGGCCGGTGACAGCGTCGCCGAGGCGAGGGCGATGACCCCGGCGAGAACCGCCGACACCGCCGCCCGGCGAGTGAGTGTCCGACCCATGGTCTCCCTCGGCTGTCACGTCGAGCGCCGTCGTGGCGCGGGGGTGGAACGCGGCGATGCTGCCCGGTCGCCATGTGTGGGGCGAGAGGTGTTCAGGCACGGCGCTGAAGAGGCGTCAAGTGGGACACTTCGTATCAGACGGTGGGCGGGGTTCCGGGAGAGGCGAGCCGCCGCCACCACCACGCTGCGTGGTCTTTCCCCTGTACGGCGGGGGGCCCGCTCCGGACGGCCTCGCGGGCCGGGCCGTCATCACCACTCCGCCGCGTCAGCTCTTCCGCGCTTCGATGAGGAAGCGCTGTGAGTGGGCCACGAACGGGCCGTGGCGCTCCATGAAGCCGTGGAGCTCCGCCAGACGCTCGCGATAGGCGTCGACCGTGAAGCCGGGGACGATCCAGATCACCTTGCGGAGGAAGTGGACCACGGCGGCGATGTCGTGGAACTCCATCCGCAGGGCCTCCTGGCGCAGGTCGACGACCCGCAGCCCCGCCGCCTCCGCGGTGCTTGCCGCCGCGATCGGGGTGGCGCCGGCGGTGGTCGCGAGCGGACCGGGTGAGGAGTGGGCCGAAGCCAGCTGCGGCCCCATCATGAACTCGGTCAGCTCGCGCACCGACCCGGAGCCCACCTGCTGGGACAGGTAGGTGCCGTCCGGCCGCAGGACCCGGCGGATCTCGTCCCAGCGGGTCACCACCGGATGCCGGCTGACGACCAGGTCGAAGCGGTCCGACGGGAACGGAAGGCCGGCCCTGTCGTCCACCTCCGCGACCGTCGCGCCGAACCGGGCCAGATTGCGCCGGGCGATGTCCACGTTCGGTGGCCACGACTCCGTCGCGGCCACCACCGGCGGGGCGACCGGGAGCGAGGCCAGGACCTCGCCGCCGCCGGTCTGGATGTCCAGCGCCGCCTCGGCCGTCGCCGCCCGGTCCGCGAGCAGCCGCGCATAGCCCCAGGACGGGCGCTGCTCGGTCGCGCGACCGGTGAACCAGGAGAAGTCCCAGCCCTCCGTGGGGCCGGCCGCGCCTTCAGCGAGGAGATCTTCGAACCGGGACGGCCGGCGGGATGCGCAACGGGACATCCGGCGAGGCTGGCAGACGCCGCGGCCGTCCGCACCGGAGTTTCGACGGCGGTGGCCCGCCCCGGCATCTGTGGCCCGGTGAGTGAGCCGCGAGCGAGCCGGGGGCGACCGGCCGGGCGGCGTCCCTGTCCTCTCGTCGCAGGTCGGACCGCATGATCGGCACACGCGGATGCGAACCGCGCGGCATGCGGTGACCCTGGAGGGGAGGGGGCCGGTGGGGTGGGGCGTAGCGGCGAGGAGGACGAACATGTCCATGATGGACAAGCTCAAGAACATGCTGAAGGGGCACGAGGACCAGGCGAGCAAGGGCGTCGACAAAGCGGGCGACATGGCCGACGACCGGACGCAGGGCAAGCACCGTCGCCAGGTCGACACCGGTCAGGACAAGCTCAAGGACCAGCTCGGCGGGGACCAGGGGCAGGACCGGCCGCCCCAGCCCTGACAGCCGACCCTGACAGCACCTTCCCGTCAACCCACCCGTCTCCGAGGCCTGTTGACCGCATCGCGCCTCGCCGGGGCGTCCGGTCCGGCAGGCGGCTGCGGGCAGCTCCCCGGCGGTCGGCGGCCTGCTGCCGGGCCCGCGAGGCGCCGGCGGTGCGGGCTGCTGCCACCTGCGCGGAACCGGTGACAGAAGCCCGCTGCGGCACCCCGCCGCGGCGTGCCGGCTGCGGCACTCCGCGGCGGCGCCGGACGGGGACGGAAACGCAGAGGGCCGGGGCCCGGACTGTACGTGCGGTCCGGGCCTCCGGCTGCGTTGCCGCAGGCCGTCGTGCTCAAGCGTCTGCGAACCCTCCGTGAGCCGGCCGGCCTGTCGGCAGATGGGCGGGTCGTCGGTGTCCCGAGGTCCGAAGCCGCGCGGCCGAGCCATGCGGCCGGATCAGTCGGTCCGGCTCGGAACCGGCGGCGGCGTCAGGCCCCGAGTTCGCGCCGCAGCTCATGGGTGAGCCGGCGCAGGAGCTCGACCGTCTCGGCGTGCTCCTCGGCACTCATGGTCGGCCGGGTGTGGAACACCCGGCGGGCGAGGCGGTCGGTGAGCTCGACGGTGCCGGCCGCGCACAGGAGGTGGAGAGCGGAACGGCCGTCCTGGAGACGCAGCGCCAACTCGTTGATGCCAGGCCCGTCGTCGCCTTCGCGTCGACCACGCAACTGCTCGAAAAGTTGGCTTCCCGCGGTGGTGAAGTCGACGGCGGCCCTGAGTTTCTGCTCCCGCACCCACAGACGGTCCTGTCGGCGTCCCGTGAACCACGAGCCCAGGCCGACCCCCAGCAGGCTCGCCCCGGCCCCGATGACAACGGCGAGTATCTCTGCCACGGCGCTTCCCCCCTGCTCCATCGCCCCGGCATCGGAACATACCCCTTGCCGATGCAGGCGATGGGCGAAGACCGATCTTCAGCGCCGCGGCCTCAGCCGGCCCGGGGACGGCCGCCGTGGCGGACTCACACGTCGGGTTCGGTGTAGACCGCGTGGTCCTGCGCGGTGTCGCAGTGCACCGTGGCCAGGGCGCCCGGCACCTCGACGGTGCCGTCGCGATCGAAGGGCAGGCCCGTCCACGCCCGCCACTGGGCCAGGGAACCGCTGACCGTCATCGACGCCGGAGCGACCTTCTCGATGGTGCCCCCGGCCCGGACGTGAACCCGCAGCCAAGGGTCGCTCGGCAGACCGTCGTTGCGCTGTCGGCGGATGTACTCCGCCATGGGGACGCGCGGTTGCAGGTGCTTGGCCGTCGGACGGACCGGTGCCAGCAGCACGTCATGGCCCTGCCGATCGACCGCGGTCCGCATCGCGGTCAGCATGCGGGAGGACAGCCCGCGGCCGAGATAGCCGGTGTCCACCGTGATTTCGAGCGCGCTCGCCGTCGTCGGGGAGTTCCCGTGGCGCCGGTCGGTGAACGCCCACCCCAGGACGCGGTCCCACCCCTGGTCCGGCATGTCCTCGCGGCCCGCGAGCGCGGTGCTGAACGGCACGCTGAGGCCACGCGCCACCACGCGGTCGCCGTCCGTCGCCACGACGCAGTACTGCGGGAAGTCCTCGGGAACCCGGTGGAGCAGGGCACCGGCGACCTGGTCCTGCGGTATGAACGCCGGCCGGCTCTCGGTGATCTCGTAGACCCGACCGATCAGCGACGGGCGCTCGTCGAGCGCGGTGATCTCGATGTCTGACACGGCGGGAACATCCCACAGGGAGTGCGCCGCGGGTACGGAATATGTGACCGGGGCGACGGAGGCCTCCGTGGACCCCGGCGGCGGTTCCGGCCGGCTCTGCACGAGGCCGGACGGCCCAGGGGCCTCACTTGCCGGCGTCCGGCCCGTACCACTGAAGGGGCTGTCCGGTCACAGCGGCGATCTGTTCGAAGTCGTGGTCGCGGTGGAGGAGGGTGAGTCCCTGCAGTTCGGCGGTGGCGGCCACCACGAGATCGACGGCTCCGGCACTGCGGTGCCGTCCGCGTTCGGTCAGGGCTTCCTGTACCTGCCACGCCCGGTCGTACGCCCGGGCGTCCACGGGCACCCACCCGAAGACGAGGTGCAGATCCTCGACTCCACGAGAGCGGTCCTCCGCGGAGCGGGCGCTGTAGAAGAATTCGAGCTCAGTGATCGGGCAGGTCGCGATGAGCCCGGCCGCCGCGGCCTGATCCCAGCCGTACTGCTCCGCGTCGCCGCGCAGGAACCGCGCGAGGGCACTGGTGTCGATGAGAAATTGTGCCGAGCTCACCGACGGTAGTTCCCCTTGTCCTCGAGCAGGTCCAGGTCGAAGGCGCCCTCCGTCGCGGCGCTGCGCAGACGTGCCAGAGCCAGTGCCCGCCTCCGGGTGTCCAGCACCTCCCGCAGGGCGCTGTTGACCGTGTCCTTCTTGGTGCTCGTGCCGAGAGCCCGGGCGACTTCGGACAGCAACGCGTCGTCCAGGTCGATCACAGTCCGGCTCATCGGGACCTCCTGTATATCGACAGATGTATCAAGTATATCCGCCGCCATGCATCCGGGGGCTCGGCCGAAGGAGGAAGGGGCATAGGGCGTCCTCGGCGCGCTGTGCGGGCGAGGTCGAGCGTCGAGCCGCCGCCGTCGCGTTCACTCCTGCCGGTGCATTCGCCGTGCAGGCGGGTGGCTGCTCTTCTTACGGACAGGCGTGTGCCGCCCGGCGGGCCGGACCGTCCGACGTGAGGCGGCCTGTGCGCCTGTGGCGGCCCACCCAGGGCTTCGCCGACCGAGGCCGCGGTGACTGTCTTCGGCAGTTGCGTCCACGTCGGGCGAGTGCCGGTTCGCAGGTCCTCCGTGGGGGAGTTGATCTGTCCGCACGATGCCGGTGCGAGATTTTCGGCCGGCCGGGCACTCCCGCCTTTCTGTGACGCTCGCCACAACGGGCCTCCGTGTCCCGGATGTTGCGATCCGGTGCGATCGTGAGCGGATCCCGGGCGTGCTTCCGGCGCGCGCATCTCCCCGGCCGACGGCCCTCGGGGGCCGCAATAGGGCGGCGACGCGCCCCGGGCAGTGCCGCGGGCCCACGGCGGGCGGATCAACGACGAAGGCCCCGACCGTGACCGGTCGGGGCCTTCCATCAGGCGGAGGATACGAGATTCGAACTCGTGAGGGGTTGCCCCCAACACGCTTTCCAAGCGTGCGCCCTAGGCCTCTAGGCGAATCCTCCGCGGCAAACAATACAAGACGCGGAGGAGTGCTCGCGAACTCGTTCCCACCCGTTCCGATCCGCTAGGGTGGGGCGCAGCCCCCCACGCGGCGCTATCTCACCGAACTCCCCCAGGGCCGGAAGGCAGCAAGGGTAAGTGAGCTCTAGTGGGTGCGTGGGGGGCCCTTTGCTGCCCGGGCTCCGCCCCCGAGGTGTTCCGTGTCCCGGCTGCTCCGGCGGTTGCTCCCGCGCGCACTCCGGCCGTCGTTCCGCGAGGCCCCCGGCCGACGTTCCGCGGTCACCGGACTCTCGTCCTCGATCGCCGAGGTCTCGTTCCGTGATCACTGAGGTCTCGTCCCGCGATCGCCGGGCTGTCGTACCGCCGGGACCCGATCTTCTTCCGTGAGCGCCCTGGCCGTCGTTCCGGCGGGCGCGGCTCCGCTCCGGGGGCGTTTGCTTCGCCGGCTCCATTCCGATTCCGTTCCGAATGTGTCCGCTTCGCCGCCCCTCGCCCCCTGCCTCCGGCGGAGTCCGGGAGTGTCCGGCCGGGCGTGGTGGGCCGGGGCCGGCCACCCGTGGTCGGCGGGGGCGGCTCGTTGTCGGTGCGGGCCGATATCGTCGTATGCGTGTCGTCCCTCGCGCTCTACCGCCGTTACCGCCCCGAGTCCTTCGCCGAGGTCATTGGGCAGGAGCATGTCACCGATCCGCTGCAGCAGGCGCTGCGGAACAACCGGGTCAACCACGCGTATCTCTTCAGTGGTCCGCGCGGCTGCGGCAAGACGACCAGCGCCCGCATCCTCGCCCGCTGTCTGAACTGCGTGCAGGGGCCCACCCCGACGCCCTGCGGTGAGTGCCAGTCCTGCCAGGACCTGGCGCGGAACGGGCCGGGTTCGATCGACGTCATCGAGATCGACGCCGCGTCCCACGGTGGTGTGGACGACGCCCGGGAGCTGCGCGAGAAGGCCTTCTTCGGACCGGCGTCGAGCCGGTACAAGATCTACATCATCGATGAGGCGCACATGGTCACCTCGGCGGGGTTCAACGCCCTGCTGAAGGTGGTCGAGGAGCCGCCGGAGCACCTGAAGTTCATCTTCGCGACGACCGAGCCGGAGAAGGTCATCGGCACGATCCGTTCGCGGACCCACCACTACCCGTTCCGGCTCGTGCCGCCCGGCACCCTGCGCGACTACCTCGGCGAGGTGTGCGGGCGGGAGCGGATCCCGGTGGACGACGGCGTGCTCCCGCTGGTCGTGCGCGCGGGCGCGGGTTCCGTCCGGGACTCGATGTCCGTGATGGACCAGCTCCTCGCCGGTGCGGGTGAGGAGGGTGTGACGTATGCCATGGCCACCGCCCTCCTCGGCTACACCGACGGTTCGCTGCTGGACAGCGTGGTGGACGCGTTCGCCGCGGGCGACGGCAGTGCCGCGTTCGAGGTGGTGGACCGGGTCATCGAGGGCGGCAACGACCCCCGGCGCTTCGTCGCCGACCTGCTGGAGCGCCTGCGTGACCTGGTGATTCTCGCGGCGGTTCCGGATGCCGCGGAGAAGGGCCTGATCGACGCCCCGGCCGATGTCGTGGAGCGGATGCAGGCCCAGGCCTCCGTCTTCGGCCCGGCCGAGCTCAGCCGGGCGGCCGACCTGGTCAACGAGGGCCTCACCGAGATGCGCGGTGCCACGTCGCCGCGGCTGCAGCTCGAGCTGATCTGCGCGCGTCTGCTGCTGCCCGCGGCCTTCGACGACGAGCGTTCGGTGCAGGCCCGGCTGGAGCGGCTGGAGCGCGGCGTCGCCGCGGGCGGGGCGGTGGCCGGAGCGGGCGCCGGTCCCGCGATGGGATACGTGCCGGGGCCCCAGGCCCATGGAGCACCGGAAGGCGCACCGGCCGGCGAGTCGGCACCTGCGGCACCTGCGGCACCCGCGGGTCCAGCAGGCCCGGCGGCAGCCCGTGCGGCGCTGCCCGGCAAGGGCCCCGCGGCGGGCGGCGGCCGGCCCGCGGCTCCGGAGGGTTCCGAGGGCGAGAGCACGGGCGGGCAGCGCCCGGGGGCATGGCCCGGCGCCGGGGGCGCGGGAGCGGCGCCCGGCGCGGACGTCGGCGCCCCGCCCGAGGCGCCCCCGGCCCAGGGCGACGCCGCAGGACCGCGCCCCGGGGCCTGGCCCACGGGCGGACCGTCCGGCGCGGGCGCCGGTGCTCCGCAGGGCGCCGCGGACCGGCCCGGTGAGGGTGCGGCGGCGCAGCAGCGCCCGGGCGCCTGGCCGACCGCCGCCTCGTCCGACGCGACCGGCGGGGCCGGCGGGGCGGGGCGCAGGCCCGGTGGCTGGCCCACGGCGGGTACGCCTGGGCAGGGCGGAGGCCCGGCCCAGGCTCCGGCGGCGAGCGGCCCCGCGCCGTCGAGTGCTCCCGTGCCGTCGGGTGGCTCCGTGGCGCCGTCGGCGGCGCAGGGCGCCGTCCAGGTCCGTCAGATGTGGCCGGACATTCTCGAGGCGGTCAAGAACCGGCGCCGCTTCACCTGGATCCTGCTGAGCCAGAACGCCCAGGTCGCGGGCTTCGACGGCACCACGCTCCAGCTCGCCTTCTCCAACGCGGGCGCCAGGGACAGCTTCGTCAGCGGTGGCAGTGAGGACGTGCTGCGGCAGGCGCTGAGCGAGTCGCTCGGCTTGCAGTGGCGGGTCGAGGCGATCGTCGATCCGTCCGGTGGCGGCGGTTCCCAGGGCGGCGGCTCCGCGGGCCCGGGTCAGGGGCCCGGTCCCGGCTTCGGCGGCGGCGGGGCACCGCGCCCGGCCGCCCCGGCGCCGGCCCCCCAGCAGCCCGTCCGCCCGGCGGCGCCCGCGCCGGAGGTCGCCCCGCCCCCGGCGGCACCGGAGCCGCGGCCACGCCCCGAGGCGGGTGCCTACGGGGCCCCGGAGCGTCCGCCGGTCTCCCTGGAGGACGACCTCCCGGAGGCGGACGACCCGGACCTCGACGAGTCGGCGCTCAGCGGCCACGACCTGATCGTCCGCGAGCTCGGCGCGACCGTGGTCGAGGAATTCAGCCACGAGTAGCGCCACGGGTGGGGCCACGAGCAGCGCCTCGCGTGGCTCGGCGTGCCCCGCCCGCCGGGCCCCGGGAGGCTGCCCGGCGGGGACTCCACCCACCGGCCGCCCGACTCCGCCACCCGGCACGGGCCCGCCCCGGACCCGGCGGGGACCGGCTCGGGGGACCGGCTCCGGCACCTGCCGGCGCCCCGGCCCCGCACTCCGCACCGGCGGTCCGACCCCCGCACCGGCGCCCCGGCTCCCGTACCGGCCCCCGCACCAGGCGTCTTCGTACGGCGTAGGGCGCGGGGCCCGGTGAGCACGTAGGCTCGGGCTACTGGAACAAACGTCGTCGAGTGCCAGGAGCAAGCCGTGATTCCCGGTGGTCAGCAGCCCGATATGCAGCAGCTGCTTCAGCAGGCCCAGAAGATGCAGCAGGACCTCGCCGCGGCCCAGCAGGAGCTGGCCGAGACCCCTGTCGAGGGTTCCGCGGGCGGCGGGCTCGTCAAGGCCACGGTCACCGGAGCCGGTGAGCTCCAGGGCCTGGTCATCGACCCGAAGGCCGTGGATCCTGATGACACGGAGACCCTCGCGGATCTGGTTCTCGCGGCCGTCCGCGATGCCAACAACGCCGCGCAGGAACTCCAGCAGCAGAAGCTGGGGCCGCTCGCGCAGGGCCTCGGCGGCATGCCGGGGATGCCTTTCTGATCCGGCTCCGGCCGGAGCGGCGCGGTTCGTGGCCGTGCCCGGTCCGTTCGCCCGGAACCGGAATCGGAACCGGCCGGTGAGCCGGTTCTGATCCGGACCTTAGAACGGATCAACTAGCGTACGCACCAGGAAAGAAGAAGGAGACGGCGTTCCGTGTACGAAGGCGTGGTCCAGGACCTCATCGACGAGTTGGGCAGGCTGCCCGGCGTCGGTCCCAAGAGCGCGCAGCGGATCGCCTTCCACGTCCTCCAGGCCGAGCCGGCCGACGTCCGTCGGCTCGCCCACGCACTGACCGAGGTCAAGGCCAAGGTCCGGTTCTGTTCCGTCTGCGGGAACGTCGCGCAGGAGGAGCAGTGCCGGGTCTGCCAGGACCCGCGCCGGGACCGGGCGGTCATCTGCGTCGTGGAGGAGCCGAAGGACGTCGTCGCGATTGAGCGGACCCGTGAGTTCCGCGGCCGCTATCACGTGCTCGGCGGGGCGATCAGCCCCATCGAGGGCGTGGGCCCGGACGACCTGCGGATCCGGGAACTGCTGGCCAGGCTCGCCGACGGTGTCGTCACCGAGCTGATCCTGGCCACCGACCCGAATCTCGAGGGGGAGGCGACCGCCACCTACCTCGCCCGCATGGTCAAGCCCATGGGCCTGAAGGTCACGCGACTGGCCAGCGGGCTCCCCGTCGGGGGAGACCTGGAGTACGCCGACGAGGTCACGCTGGGGCGTGCCTTCGAAGGGAGACGACTTCTCGATGTCTGACGCCACGCTCCACGACAGCAAGCAGGACCCGGACGACTTCGCCGTCCAGATCGCCGACCAGGTCGAGAGCTTCATCGTCGCGGTCACGGAAGTGGCGAAGGGCGACGAGCCGGGCAGCGCGATCCCGTATCTCCTGCTGGAGGTGTCCCAGCTGCTCCTGGCGGGCGGCCGGCTGGGGGCGCACGAGGACATCGTCCCGGACGAGCGGTACGAGACGGACGCCGGCCCGGAGCCGGACGACGTCGACGAGCTGCGGGAACGCTTCGCCCTGCTGCTGGACCCGGCGGACGTCTACTCCGAGGTCTTCGACCCGTACGTGCCCCGCAGCGAGCCGGTGGCCTGCCGGATCTCCGACGACCTCGCCGACATCATCACCGACCTGCGGCACGGCATGGCCCACTACCGGGCGGGCCGGGTGACCGAGGCGCTGTGGTGGTGGCAGTTCTCGTACTTCTCCAACTGGGGGCCGACAGCCTCCGCGGCGCTCCGCGCCCTGCAGTCGCTGCTCGCCCACATCCGCACCGAGAGCCCGCTCGACGAGCTGGACGGGCTGGACACGGACACCGTCGCGGTGGCCGATGTGTCGCTGGAGGAGGAGGCGGGCCGGGTGATGGCCCAGGAGATCGCCGCCCCGCTGGGCGTCCGTCCGGTCCGCAGCTGAGCCCCGTACCGGGCCTTGCGCTGCGGGAGCCGGCCCAGGCCGCCGGGTACCCCGTATGCGCGCGCTCACGGCACACCGCCGTGTGAACTGGGTTACGTTTCCGTGTGCTCTGCCCTCCAGCGGGCAGGGGCCTTGCCGGAGCGGGCTCGGAAAGGCAGCGCGCCTGTGATCACGTGGTGAACCTCGGGTCTCACCATGCGATACCAGGGTGGCTCTTTTCCCCTGCTCGATAGACTGAGCCGACCGAAGGATCCTGATTCGGGGTCCCCGGAAGACAAGAGTTGCGAGGAGCGCACGTGGGCCTTGTCGTGCAGAAGTACGGCGGCTCCTCCGTTGCTGATGCCGAAGGCATCAAGCGCGTCGCCAAGCGGATCGTCGAAGCCAAGAGGAGCGGCCACCAGGTGGTCGTCGTGGTTTCGGCGATGGGTGACACGACGGACGAGCTGATCGATCTCGCTGCGCAGGTATCCCCGATCCCTGCCGGACGAGAGTTCGACATGCTGCTGACCGCCGGAGAGCGAATCTCCATGGCGCTGCTGGCGATGGCGATCAAAAACCTGGGTCACGAGGCCCAGTCGTTCACCGGCAGCCAGGCCGGCGTCATCACCGACTCGGTCCACAACAAAGCGCGGATCATCGACGTCACGCCGGGCCGTATTCAGCAGTCCGTCGACGAGGGCAACATCGCCATCGTCGCCGGTTTCCAGGGTGTGTCCCAGGACAAGAAGGACATCACCACGCTGGGGCGGGGCGGCTCGGACACCACCGCGGTGGCACTGGCCGCCGCGCTGAACGCCGAGGTCTGTGAGATCTACACCGATGTCGACGGTGTGTTCACCGCCGATCCGCGGGTGGTCAAGAAGGCCCGCAAGATCGATTGGATCTCGTTCGAGGACATGCTGGAGCTGGCCAGCTCCGGGTCCAAGGTGCTGCTGCACCGGTGCGTCGAGTACGCACGCCGTTACAACATTCCGATCCACGTCCGGTCGTCGTTCTCCGGCCTCCGGGGCACGTGGGTCAGCAACGAACCGCGAGGGGACGACCAGCCGATGGAGCAGGCGATCATTTCGGGGGTTGCCCACGACACGTCCGAGGCCAAGGTCACGGTCGTCGGGGTGCCGGACAAGCCGGGCGAGGCCGCGACGATCTTCCGTGCGATCGCGGACGCCGAGATCAACATCGACATGGTGGTGCAGAACGTCTCGGCCGCGTCGACCGGCCTGACCGACATCTCCTTCACCCTGCCGAAGACCGAGGGCCGCAAGGCCATCACGGCTCTGGAGCGGACGAAGAACGCCATAGGGTTCGAGTCCCTGCGCTACGACGACCAGATCGCCAAGATCTCGCTGGTCGGCGCGGGCATGAAGACCAACCCGGGCGTCACCGCCGGCTTCTTCGAGGCCCTGTCCAACGCCGGGGTCAACATCGAGCTGATCTCCACCTCGGAGATCCGTATCTCCGTCGTCACCCGTGCCGACGACGTCAACGAGGCCGTGCGCGCGGTGCACACCGCCTTCGGCCTCGACAGTGAGAGCGACGAGGCCGTCGTCTACGGAGGTACCGGGCGATGACTTCCGCCCCCGGGCGCAAGCCCACCCTGGCTGTCGTCGGCGCCACCGGCGCCGTCGGCACCGTGATGCTCGGCATTCTCTCGGAGCGTGCCGACATCTGGGGCGAGATCCGCCTCATCGCCTCACCGCGCTCGGCGGGCAAGAAGCTCGTCGTCCGCGGTGAGGAGGTCGAGGTCGTCGCGCTGAGCGAGGAGGCGTTCGAGGGCGTCGACGTCGCGATGTTCGACGTGCCGGACGAGGTCTCGGCCGAGTGGGCGCCGGTCGCCGCCGCCAAGGGCGCGGTCGCCGTCGACAACTCCGGCGCCTTCCGGATGGACCCGGACGTCCCGCTCGTGGTCCCCGAGGTGAACGCCCGCGCCGCGCGGGTCCGCCCGAAGGGCATCATCGCGAACCCCAACTGCACCACCCTGTCGATGATCGTCGCGATGGGCGCGCTGCACTCCGAGTGGGGCCTGTCCGAACTGATCGTCTCCTCCTACCAGGCCGTTTCCGGCTCGGGCAAGGAAGGCGTCGACACCCTCCGGGACCAGCTCGCCAAGGTGACGGGCACGGACCTGGGCACCCAGCCCGGCGATGTGCGCCGCGCGGTGGGCGAGTTCGGCCCGTACCCGGCGCCGATCGCGCTCAACGTGGTGCCGTTCGCCGGTTCGCTGAAGGACGACGGCTGGACCTCCGAGGAGCTCAAGGTCCGCAACGAGTCGCGGAAGATCCTGGGCCTGCCCGACCTGCGGGTCACGGCGACCTGTGTCCGCGTCCCGGTGGTCACCACGCACTCGCTGACCGTGCACGCGCGGTTCGAGAGCGAGGTCTCGGTCGCCAAGGCGCACGAGATCCTGAGCGGCGCGCCCGGTGTGGTGCTGTGCGACAACCCGGCGCAGGGCGAGTTCCCGACTCCGGCGGACGTCGTGGGCACCGACCCGACCTGGGTGGGCCGGGTGCGGCGCTCCCTGGACGACCCGCAGGCGCTCGAGCTCTTCGTGTGCGGTGACAACCTCCGCAAGGGCGCCGCGCTGAACACCGCTCAGATCGCCGAGGTCGTCGCCGCGGAGCTCACCTCCGCGTAGCCCCGTGACGGGTGACTCCCCGACAGTCTGTGAAGGTTATGTGATCAAGTCGTTGGTCCGTACCCTTGAACTGGGCTGACGATCTGTTCGACTATTCGCTCCCCACTCACTGCAACCGGCGGTGGGTGGGGAGCGTCTTTGCTGCCGTCGCTCGGAGTCGCTGAATTAATTGGGGCATTTGGGAAGAACGGTGCGCATGAGGGCATGTAGTGCTTTGTCGAAAGCGGTGGCTCACGCGTACAACCCTCAGGGGGGGAAGCGTGTCCAACAAGCGTGGCAGAAGTACTCGGCATGGCAGCGCCCCACGGGGGCGGCACGGCGGTCCTGCGACCGCTCCGTCCTCGCGCGACCGGTGGAATGCCGGTGATCGCGCCCATGCCCGCTGCGCAGACCACCCACGTACCGTCGCAGCGCGAGGGCGCTGACGAGGCGATGACCGCGGGTACCACAGTCGATCACCTCACCGAGACCTACCGTGCCCACTACCGGTCCCTGCTCGGTCTCGCCGCCCTCCTCCTCGACGACACGGCCTCGTGCGAGGACGTCGTGCAGGAGGCGTTCATACGCGTGCATTCCGCGCGTAGTAGGGTCCGCGACCCGGAGAAGACTCTCGCCTATCTCAGGCAGACGGTCGTCAACCTGTCCCGCTCCGCGCTGCGCCGCCGCATCCTCGGGCTGAAGCTGCTGTCCAAGCCGATGCCCGACATGGCGAGCGCCGAGGAGGGGGCGTACGAGCAGCTGGAGCGCGACCAATTGATCAAGGCGATGCGCGGACTGCAGCGCCGGCAGCGCGAGGTCCTCGTGCTGCGCTACTTCGCCGACATGACCGAGGCCCAGGTGGCCGAGACGCTCGGGATATCGCTGGGTTCGGTCAAGGCGTACGGCTCGCGGGGCATCGCGGCGCTCCGCGTCGCCATGGAGGCTCCGGCATGAGCGAGCAGCAGCACGGGCCGGAGAGAGAACCCGAGGCGTGCGTCCGGGGACGCGAGGGGTCCTCCGGTCCGGAGCGCGGGGTGTCCGACGCCGAGCGTGAGTCGTCCGTTCCGGTGCAGGGGACGTCCGTTCCGGGGTGCGAGGCTTCCGATGCGGGGCGCTCGGCGTCCGATACGGGTCGAGAAGTGGCCGTGCCGGATGGCGCGTCCGAGGGGGCGGAGGCTGGGGCTTCCGCTGCGGAGGGCGACGCGGCCGAGGGCGGCTGCGAGGCCGTCGAGGGGCTGGATGCGTCGGATGGTCCCGAGGCAGGCGCTTCCCGGGCCGACGGCAGCGCGACGGATTCGGCTGAGGCCGGTTCCGCGGCGGACGACTCCGGGGCGGACGACTCCGGGGTGGCTTCCGGAGCGACGGATGGATCCGGGGCCGACGCGGTGACGGATGCCTCCGAGGCCGCATCCGCGACGGATGCCGCGGCGGACGGTTCCGAGAGCGATTCCGTGGCACACGCCTCCGACGCCGGGGTGACGGCTCTGCTCGGGGCGGTCCGTGGCTCCGCCGGTTCCCAGGTGCGGCGGAATGCGGATTCCGAGGTGCCGCGGGACGCGGACGGGCCCGGCCTGGACGAGCAGGCCCTCCGGGCGCTGCTGCACACCGCCGTCGACGACATCGAGCCGGCGCCGCACGCCCTCGACCATCTCCGGTACGCGGTACCGGCGCGGCGTGCCCGCAAGCGGCAGGCACTGGTCGGCGCGGCGGCCGCAGTGCTGCTGGTCGGCAGTGCCGTGCCCGCGCTGGTGCATGTCGCCCGCGACTCGGGGGTGACGGAGGCGCACCCGGCCAACGCCGGGCACAGCGAACGGACTCAGGGCGGCTCCGGTGGCACCGCCGCCGAAACCGAGGGCGGCGAGAAGGCGAAGGAGCCGTCCGACAAGGAGACCGAGAGCGGCAAGCGCGACCGGGACAGCGAGAAGGGCGACGCGTCGGAGCAGCCGGGCGGTGGCACGGTCGGTGGCGGGGAGGGCCCGGCCGAGACCATGGCCGCCACCTCGCCGACCTGCACCCGGGACCAGCTCAGCGGCGGTGTCGCCACACCCGCAACGCTCGACGGTTCGAGCACCGTGTACGGCTCCTTCCAGGTCACCAACACCTCCGACGCGGCCTGCACCGTCGACGGTGGCGGACAGGTCTTCGCAACCGCGCAGGGCGGCGCCGACGGCACCCGGATCTCCGTGGTGGACCACACCGCGGGTGACCCGGCCACCGCTCTGCCCGACCCGGCCACCCAGCCTCAGACGGTGATCCTCCAGCCGGGGGTCGCCTATCAGGTGAAGTTCGCCTGGGTCCCGGCCGAGGGGGGTGCGGGTGGCTGCCCCAACCCCGGTTCGACGCCGGACCCGGGCAGCTCGGGTGCCGCGGGTGAACCGGACGGCGCGACGGTGGCCGATACGGCCGAGGGCGACCAGGGCACTCCGCCCGCGGGCAGCGTGGCACTCAGTCACACCCCGCAGGCCGGTGCGCCCAGCGCCGCCGACGCCACCATCACCAACGCGTGCGCGGGGACGATCTACCGTACGGGGGCACTGGCGACCGCCTGAGCGACTGCTGGAACGGCTGCTGAGACGGCTGCTGAAGTGGCTCGTGGGTGATCGATCGAGTGACCGCTCGAGAGGTCGCTCGAGTGACCGCTCAAGTGGCTGTCGGGGCTTTCTCCGGCCGGGCTGTCCGGCCGGGCTGTTCGTCCGGCCGCCCGGCTGCCCGGCTGCCCGGATGCCTGCCCCGGGTCGGGGCTTGTCCGGACGCCGGTGGGCCGGGAAGGCGGTGACCCCGGGGGCGGGGGCCCCGGCTGTGGCCCGTACCGTGGTGGTGTGTACCGGTTCCTGCTGACGCCCCGCTGGTGGGGAATCAACCTCTTCGTCGCGCTCGGCGTGCCGTTCTGCCTCTTCATGGGCAGCTGGCAGCTGGGCCGCTTCGAGACGCGTGTGGAGTCCCATCGGGAGCAGCAGCGGGACGCGGACGCCCATGCCGAGGAGGCGGCGGCGCCGCTGGCCGACCTGCTGCCGGTGACCAAGGAGACGTCGGGCCGGCGCGCCACCGCGACCGGCCGCTACGACACCCAACTGCTCGTCCCCGACCGCCGCTTGGGCGACCGGAACGGCTTCTACGTCCTCACGCTGCTGCGTACCGAGGGCGGCGACGCGCTGCCCGTCGTCCGCGGCTGGCTGCCCGGCGACGCCGACCGGGCCGATGTTCCCGAGCCGCCGCGCGGCAAGGTCACCGTGACCGGGGCGCTGCAGTCCTCGGAGACGCAGAGCAGCGACGGGGCCCGTTCCGGAGGGCTTCCCCGGGGGCAACTCGGCATGATCAGCGCGGCGTCGCTGGTGAACGTGGTGCCGTACGGGGTGTACGACGCCTGGATCACGCTCCCCGAGACCGGTGCCGAGACCGGTGCCGGGGCCGGTGCCGGGGCCGGGGCGCAGGGCGCGCTGCGGCCGGTGCCCCCGACTGCCCCGCAGGGGAGCGGCCTGGACCTCAAGGCGTTCCAGAACCTCGGCTACACGGGCGAGTGGTTCGTCTTTGCCGGGTTTGTGGTCTTCATGTGGTTCCGTCTGCTGCGTCGGGAGGCGGAAGCGCAGCGCGATCTGGCCCTGGGACTGCTGCCGGAGCAGACCGAGCAGGCGGTAGCCGACCGGACAGGACGAGCCGACCGGGCGGAACGGGCCGAAGGGCCGGAAGCGGGTGGACGGTCGGAGCAGCCCGGACCCGCCGAGCGGACGAGCCCCGCCGAGCAGACGGAACATGCTCCTGGACGGGCTCCGGTGAGCGGTCCGAGCGACACCGGTTCCGGGCGTGCGGTGCCGGAGTCGGACCCGGCCGGCCGCTCCTGAGGCCCGTCCGACCGGAGCCTGCGGCCGGGGGCCTCGTCAGGCACTGCCCCCAGCCGTCAGGTCCGCTCCCCGTGATCCGGGTTGCGCCCGGTCCTCAGCCGCCGTTTCCGGACTTCAGGTGCCGCTCGGCGAAGTCGATCTCCAGCCGCAGCTGCTTGATGCGCTCCTCCACGACCAGGGAGCCGTGCCCCGCGTCGTAGCGGTACACCTCGTGCGGTGCTCCCCGGTCGGCCAGCCGCCGGACGTAGTTCTCCACCTGCCGGATCGGGCAGCGCGGGTCGTTCACGCCGGCCGAGATGTAGACCGGTGCGCGCACCTGGTCCACGTAGGTCAGCGGGGAGGAGGCCGCGAACCGCTCCGGTACTTCCTCCGGCGTCCCGCCCAGCAGGGTGCGGTCCATGGCCTTCAGCGCCTCCATCTCGTCGTGGTAGGCGGTGACGTAGTCCGCGACCGGGACGGCCGCCAGGCCCAGGGCCCAGGCCTCCGGCTGGGTGCCCAGACCGAGCAGCGTCAGATAGCCGCCCCAGGAGCCGCCCGCCAGAACCAGGCGGTCCGGATCGGCGAGCCCGGACTCCACGGCCCAGTCGCGGACCGCGGCGATGTCCTCCAGCTCGATCAGCCCCACCCGGTGCTTGAGGGCGTCCGTCCACGCGCGTCCGTACCCGGTGGAACCGCGGTAGTTGACCCGTATGACGGCGAAGCCGTGGTCCACCCAGGCCGCCGGGCCGCCCGCAAAGGCGTCGCTGTCGTGCCAGGTCGGCCCCCCGTGGATGTCGAACACCGTCGGGAACGGGCCCTCGCCCTCGGGCTGTTGCACGAGCGCGTGCACCCGGCCGCCGGGTCCCTCCACCCAGGCGTCCGTGACCGGCACGGACTTCGGCGCCTTCATCCCGGGGGGATCCAGCACGGTCCGTCCCGTCGTGGAGCGGACCACCGGCGGCAGCGCCGCCGAGGACCAGAGGTACTCCACCGATCCGTCCGGCCGGGCCGTCGCCCCGGACACCGTGCCGGGCGGGGTCTCCAGCGGCAGCAGCTCATGGGTGGCGGGTTCGTAGCGCCACAGCCGGCTGCGGGCCTGATGGCTCTGCTCGATCAGCAGGGCGGAGCCGTCCCCGGCGTCCGCCGGCGTACCCGTCGGCCGGGAGGCGCTGTCCCCGGGAGGCCGGGGGAACCACTCGGCCTCGATGTCTCCCGGCAGCTCGATGGCGAGGGCGGTCTCCTCGCCCGTCAGCGGGTCCCAGATCATCGGCTCCCAGCGGCCGCTGCGCTGGTGCCCGACGAGCATCCGGGAGTCGCCGTCCAGCGGGGAGAATCCCAGGCAGCTCAGGCCGAGCTCCGCCGTGCCGCCCTTGGTGTCGTCGAGTTCGGCCACCACCGAGCCGTCGAGCCGGAGCACCCGGAGCGCGGAGTGCATGGCGTCGCCGTGCTCGGTGTGCTCCATGGCGATCAGCGTGCCGTCGCGGGAGAGGTCGGCGACCCCCGCCGACTCCCGGTGCCGGTAGATCTCCACCGGCTCGGCGCCCGGGCGCAGTACATGGATCGTCGAGCCGTCCTCGTCCGTGGAGCGGCCGACCACGGCCGTGCCGTCCCGGCCCAGCGCCAGACCGGCCGGGTAGGAGGGCTCGAGGCCCGGGGTCGCGGGCTCGTCCGCCCCGCCGCTGAACGGCTGCCGCAGCCAGACGCCGAACTCGTCGCCGTCGGTGTCGTTGAACCACCAGATCCACTCGCCGTCCGGCGAAAGCAGCCCGTCCGTCGTGCCGTTCGGCCGGTCCGTCGCCTGTCGCTGCCCGCCCGTGGTGCGGTCCCAGGCGTAGAGCTCGTAGGTACCGGTCGCGTTCGAGACGAACAGCGACCGGTCCGGCGCGTCCTCCGCCCAGTCGGGCAGCCCGACCCGCGGTGCCCTGAAGCGCTTCTCCCAGTCCGGCACGGAGCCGGAGGACCCAGTGGTGTCGTCAGTCATGGCCCCATTCTGCGCAGACGTGCCGACATCGTGGTGGGGCGGCCCCCAGCCTGTGGATAACTTCCGCGGAGTGCCCTCCGCGCCCTCCGCACGGGAGCGTGGAGGGCCGCCCTCAAAGCTGCCCCCGGGGCCGGCTCGGGGGCCGGAACCGGGGTCCGGAGCAGGCGTCGGGGCCGCCGGCGTCCCTGCGCTCGTAATGATCTCGAAAGGGGGTGGATTTGCCCCCTGCAGATTCCGCCGAACGCATCGTTTTCCCAGGTCAAAGTCGTGCGACTGCGTCGTGGGGCGATGATCCGCACCAGGTGAGAAGCTGGGACCAGGGGAGTCGTCCACCGGGGAGCGTGCCCGATGGGAACCAGCATGCATGTGGTCTGGAGCAAGAAGGAACCGGGCCAGGTCGTCTACGAGACCTACGCCATCGTGACGACGGAGAAGGACGACGGCACCCAGGCCGCGGTCCGCAGCAGGAAGCACGAGGTCGTCATCCGCAGCCGCTCGCACGCGGCGCGGATCGCGGCCGAGCACGGGTACGAGCTCTTCGGGGAGGGCGAAGCCTGGGAGAGCCTGCCCGAAGAATAGGCCGGGGCGCGGCCCGCGCCCGGCCGACGCCGCGGCTCCGGCGTGTGCGAGCAGTGCCACGCGGTCCGTGCGCAGGAGCCCCCGGCGGTCCGCGCGCGAGAGCGGTACCCCGGCGGTCCCGGGCCGCGTACCAAGCGCCGGCGCGGTGACCCCAGGCGCCCCACGGATGTTCAGGCCGGGAGGGGGACCGGACCTGGCCGGGGCCCCGCACCGGCCCCCGACAAGATCCGGCGGGCCCCGTTCCGGTCCTCGGCAAGGCCGGATGTCCGGTCCCCTGAGCGAGTGCGGAAGCGGTCGCCGCGGCTGCGCCGGGCCCGGCCGCCGAACCGCTCCGGTGGTGGCGGCACCGCCCTCTCCGTGGTTCCCGTCGGCGGCAGACCCCGGCCGGGCCCGCCGCCGTGACGCGCATCGACCGTCAGGTGTTCTCACCCTCTTTGCGGTGATCAGGTGAGTTTCATCGATCAAGGCGGGGAGAGATCCATAAATATGGAAACCTCACTCGGTGAGCAGATCATGCTCCTGTCGCTCGACGACACCACCGGCATCCCTCGACTCCCGGTGCAGTGCGAGTTCGCGATCTCCTCCAGCGCCTCCGTGCTGGAACTGGCGCTCGCGGGCCGGGTCCGGTCGGAGGGCGACCACCTGGTCGTCACCGACCCCACGCCGTTGGGGATTCCGGCCCTGGACGGGACGCTGCAGCGGATCGCCGCGCAGAGCGAACGGGAGGACGCGCAGGCGTGGATCTTCCGGCTCAGGAAGCCGGCCGTCGACGACACCCGGCGGGCACTGGTCGAGAAGGGCGTCATCCGTGAGGAGCGGACGAGGCGTTGGGGCATCTTCCCCGCCAGTCGCTACCCGGAGGCCGACGGCACGGTCGAGAGGCAGCTGCGCCGGACGCTTTCGGCGGTGGTACTCGAGGGTCAGGAGCCCGACGCGCGCACGGCCGCACTGGTGGTGCTGCTGCACAGCGGTGGGCTGCACGAGCTGGTCTTCGACGAGGCCGACCGGGCGGCCGCCCGGAAGCGCATGGCCGAGCTGACCGAGGTGCACTGGGCCGAGCCGGTCATGCATCAGCTGGCGAACTCGGTGCACTTGGCGCTGACGACCATCGCGGCGGCGACGACCGCCGCAGTGGTGAACACCGTCGTATAGCGCGGCTCGGAGCATGCCGGGGGAGTCCCGGGATGGTGATGGGACGTCAGGAACTTCTCGGTTTCCCCGGCCGCTCCTCTGAGCTGCCCGTGCATGAACTGCGCCTGGCGGAGCGCGCTGTGGATGTACCGCCGCGCGGCATCGCATACGTTGCGCCTGGGTGGGCGCGTCCGGACCGGCTTGTTCGGCAAGGGGCAGCGGCTGCTTCGACTCGTCCGTCCCGATGATCTCGGGGCAGGAACGTCTGAGAGGGTGTCGGCGGGCACCGGCCCGGGGGCAGGATCCAAGATCTCTCCCGGGCTTTTTCTCATCCCCTCCGGAAATGCGGCAGGGGCCTGATCCGATTTCTCGAATCAGGCCCCTGACCTGGTGTTCCTTCAGTCGGGGTGGCGGGATTTGAACCCACGACCTCTTCGTCCCGAACGAAGCGCGCTGCCAAGCTGCGCTACACCCCGAAGCAACGAGCTCTACTTTAGCGGACCTGTCGCCCCACGCGAAATCCGGTTACCTGCTCGCAGCGGGTGGCGCCTCGTCCGGCTCCGCGTCGGCGGTGGGAGCCCGAGCGGCGGAAGGGCGGGCGGGGTTGACGGAGTTGTCGCCGTTCCCGGCGGGCGGGGCGGAACGGGAGGCGGCCGTGCTCCGCCCGCGTGTCGCTGGATGTGACCGCCGTCACAGGTCCTGCCCGTGGTTTCCCGGTCACCACCGGATGCGGGGGCGCCGTGCCGGGAAAGGGACTGCCCGGGCCGGTGGCCGCGCGGGAGCGGCCACCCGGTCCGGGCAGCGGGGGTGCGGTGGGGTCAGGCGTCGCGCGCGGTCAGGGTCAGCAGCGTCGCCTCGGGCGGGCAGGCGAAGCGCACCGGGGTGTAGCGGTTGGCGCCGCAGCCCGCCGAGACGTGCAGGTAGGAGGTCCTGCCCTCGGCGCTGTGCGTCGACAGGCCCTTGACCCGCCGGGTGTCCAGGTCGCAGTTGGTGACCAGGGCCCCGTAGAACGGGACGCAGAGCTGACCGCCGTGGGTGTGCCCGGCCAGGATCAGCGGGTAGCGGTCCGCGGTGAAGGCGTCGAGGGTCCGCAGGTACGGGGCGTGGACGACGGCCAGCGAGAGGTCCGCGTCCTCGGGGCCGCCCGCCACCTCGGCGTACCGGTCCCGCTTGATGTGCGGGTCGTCCAGCCCGGTGAGCGCGATCTCCAGGCCGTCGAGCCCGCCGAGCTTCAGCCGGCCGCGGCTGTTCGAGAGCCCCACCCAGCCCGCCGCGTCGAAGGCGTCCCGCATGCCCTCCCACGGGTTGCGCTCGACGCCGACCGCGGGATCGTTCTTGCCGTTGAGGCCGTGCTGGCCGCGGGCCCGCTCCAGGAGGTAGCGGCCGGGGTTGCGCAGCCGGGGTGCGTAGTAGTCGTTCGAGCCGAAGACGTACGCCCCGGGAAACTCCATCAGCGGTCCGAGCGCGTCAAGCACCTCGGGGACGGCCTTCTTGTCGGAGAGGTTGTCACCGGTGTTGATGACGAAGTCGGGCCGCAGGCCGGCGAGCGACTGCAGCCACCGCCGCTTCTTGCCCTGTCCCGAGACCATGTGGATGTCCGAGACCTGGAGCATGCGCAGCTGCCGCATCCCGGGCGGCAGCACCGGCACCGTGATCCGGCGGAGCCGGAACGAGCGGGGTTCGATGCCGGTTGCGTAGGCGAGGCCGGCCGCGCCGACTGCCGTGATTCCCAGGGGTACTGCGTATCGCGCGCGCATGGCCCCATGGTCGCAGACGGTGCGGGGACCGGGCAGTCCGGGCGGTCCGTGCGGGCTCCAGGGGCGCCCTCGCCGGGGGACCGCACGCGTCGCCCTCCGACGGCGGTCGCGCACGCGGCGCAGGGGCCTGCGACGGCCGTGATCCTTCGGCTGTCCCGGGGCGGACGGCGGCACGGTCTCCGGGCCGGGGCGGCAGGAATGCGGTGGGCGGGGCCCAGCCCTGCCGGGCATACTCATCGGCATGACCACGCTCAAGGCCACACTTAAGGACGACCTCACCGCGGCGATCAAGGCCCGTGACGAGCTGCGCTCCTCCACTCTCCGCCTCACCCTCTCCGCGATCACCAACGAGGAGGTCGCGGGCAAGTCCGCGCGCGAGCTCTCCGACGACGAGGTGCGGAAGGTGATCGCCCGCGAGGCGAAGAAGCGCCGGGAGGCGGCCGAGGCGTTCGCCCAGGGCGGCCGGACCGAGCAGGCCGAGCGGGAGAAGGCCGAGGGCGAGGTGCTGGCCGCGTACCTGCCGCAGCAGCTCTCCGACGAGGAGCTGAGCGCGCTGGTCGCGGATGCCGTGGAGGAGGCCGTGGCCGGTGGCGCCGAGGGGCCGCGGGCCATGGGCGCGGTCATGAAGATCGTGAACCCCAAGGTCGCCGGGCGGGCCGAGGGCGGCCGGGTCGCCGCCGAGGTCAAGCGCCACCTCGCGGGCTGACCTGCCCTCCGCACCGGTCGGCACATATGACGGAGGCGGCCCGGACCGCATGGTCCGGGGCCGCCCCGTCAGCTCCGCTCCGAGCACTGCCGCTCATCGGCCGGCTCCGCGCCGGCTCCGCGCGGCGTGCTCAGTGCTTCCGGCCGCGCCCGTTGCCGCCGCCCGTGAAACCGCCGTCGCCGCCGCCGATGAGGTTCGGCGGGAGCGAGATCTCGGGCCACTCGAAGTCGCCACCGCCACCGCCGCCACCGTTGCCGCCACCGTGGCCGGGGCGGTCGGGCTTGGCCGCGGGCGGCTCCGCGACGTGCACCGTCGGCAGCCGGGGCGCCGGCTTCCCCTCCAGCGCGCCGCTCATCGCGTCGCGCCAGATCGGTCCGGGGACCCCGCCGCCGAAGACCTTCGGGTAGTACTGCCCGCCGATGGTGATGTTCTCCATCGGCACCTTCGTGGTCGGGCTGCCGACCCAGACCGCGCCGGCCAGGTTCGGCGTGTAGCCGACGAACCACGCGGCCACGCGGCCGTCGGTGGTGCCGGTCTTGCCCGCGCTGTCCCGGCCCGAGAGGCCCGCCTGCTTACCGGTGCCGTCCTCGACCACACCGCGCAGCAGGGTGTTGATGCTGTCCGCGGTCTTCTGCGACATGACCTTCTTGCAGCTGGTCTTGGGCACGCGCAGCTTCCGGCCGGCCGCGTCGGTGACGGAGTCGATGGCGACCGGGGTGCAGTAGGTGCCCCGGTTGGCGAAGGTGGCGTAGGCGTTGGCCATGGCCAGCGGGGAGATGGTGGCGCTGCCCAGGGTGACCGCGGGGCCCTGCGGCAGCTTGTCGCCGTTGCCCATCCGGATCCCCAGGTCGGACGCCAGGTCGGTGACGGGGCAGACGCCGATGTCGCTGATCAGCTGCACGAAGTAGGTGTTGACCGACTTGGCGGTCGCCTCCTTCATCCCGTACGGCCCGACCTCGGACTCCAGCTCGTTGCTGACCGTGGCGCCGTCGGTGTTGACCCAGTTGCCCTTGCAGGTCTTGACCGGGCTCGGGTACGCCATCTTGTACGGCGCCGAGTAGCTCTTGCTCATCGGCAGGCCCTGTTCCAGCGCCGCCGCGGCGGTGACCGGCTTGAACGTCGAACCGACCTGGAAGCCGTAGTTCGAGCCGCCCATCTGCCGGTCCACGGACAGGTTGATCTGCGTCTCGTGGTCGCCGAAGCCGTACGGCCTGCTCTGGCCCATGCCCATGATCCGGCCGGTGCCCGGTTCGATCAGCGACACCGCGGTGGCGACCTTGTCGCCCTGCGAGACGTGGTCGTCGATCGAGGCCTGGACCGACTTCTGGGCCTTCGGGTCGAGCGTGGTGCGGATCGTCATGCCGCCCTGCGCCCAGCGCTTGGCCCGTGCCTTGCGGCTCTTGCCGAAGGCCTCGTCCTGGAGGAAGACCTCACGGACGTAGTCGCAGTAGAAGCCGGCCGCGCTGGTGGCGGTGATGCAGCCGTTCCGCGGCGTGCTGACGTCCAGCCGGATCGGCTTCCGCTTGGCCGCGTCGGCCCGGGACTGGGAGATGTCGCCCAGGTCGGCCATGCGCTGGAGGACGGAGTTACGACGCTTGGTGGCCTCGCCCTCGTTGTTCATCGGGTCCCAGCGGCTGGGCGACTGGACGATCCCGGCCAGCAGCGCGGCCTCCTCCAGCTTCAGGTCCTTCGCCGAGGTGCTGAAGTAGCGCTGGGCCGCGGCCTCGACGCCGTAGGCCTGCTGCCCGAAGAAGGTGATGTTGAGGTAGTTCTCGAGAATCTTCTTCTTCCCGAGCTCCTCCTCCACCTGGATCGCGTACTTGATCTCCTTGACCTTGCGGCCGATCGTCTGCTGGGTGGCCTGGGCGACCTTGTCGGGGTCGTCGCCGGCCTCCTCCACGAAGACGTTCTTCACGTACTGCTGGGTGAGGGTGGAGGCGCCCTGGGAGACGCCGCCGTTCTGGGCGTTCTTGTTGAGGGCCCGCAGGATGCCCTTCAGGTCGATCGCCCCGTGCCGGTAGAAGCGGGCGTCCTCGATCGCGACGATCGCCTTCCGCATGTACGGGGAGATGTCGTCGAGGTCCACCACGGTGCGGTCGCGGGAGTAGACCGAGGCGATCTTGCCGCCCTTGGCGTCCAGGATCGTGGTCTTCTGGCTCAGCGGCGGCCGCTTGAGGTTCGCCGGGATCTCGTCGAAGCCCTCGACGGACCCCTTGGCCGCGAGGCCCAGGGCTCCCGCGGCGGGGAGTGCGATGCCCGCCAGTACGGCTCCGGCTAGCACGCTGACACCGAGGAACCTGGCGGCCTGCTGTGTTCTGCTCAGACCACCGCCCGAACGCTTCTGAGACATGAGGGCAGCCTACGTTCTCATTCGCCGGACACGTATACATCCCTTGGCCTAAGCTGTCTCTGACTGTCACGGCGACGTGTGTCCTCCGCGCTTCTCCTCCTCGTCCTCCCCCCGGACGGAGTTGTGTCCGGAGTGACGTCCTGTGCCGTCCGGCATCCTCGGCGAGGCCTCGCAACCATCCCGCTTTGTCGGGATTGTCACGTATGCCCTCACATCACTCCGTTGGGTGATCTGCCGCGTACGCATAGTCCGTTCGGGCCATCCAAGATTGGGCCCGCAGGGGGTGTTGCGCCCTGTCTGCCTTCCGTAACGTCCTCAACTGGCAACGGTGAATATGCCGCTGCCGCCGTGGGGGAGCCTCGATTCGGGAGAGGACGGCACCAGCATGAGTAGCTGGGTTACCGACTGGAGCACGCTGGCAGCGTGCCGCACGACTGATCCGGACGAACTGTTCGTCCAGGGGGCAGCGCAGAACAGGGCCAAAGCGGTCTGCACCGGATGCCCGGTGCGCACCGAGTGCCTTGCCGACGCGCTCGACAATCGCGTCGAGTTCGGCGTGTGGGGTGGCATGACCGAGCGGGAGCGGCGCGCGCTGTTGCGCCGTCGTCCCACGGTCACCTCATGGCGCAGGCTCCTGGAGACCGCGCGGACGGAGTACGAGCAGAGCATCGGCATCCTGCCGGTGGAGCTGGAGGACGAGGACTTCGCTGCGGCGGGGTAGCCGGCTCCGGATGCGCTGAACTGCTCCCGTGGCCCCCCACACCCACGTCTGCCGCCGTTCGGTCCGCCGTCGCTCGCGACACCGGACAGGAACCCGCCGGATCCGCTGGGAACAGTTCCTCATCCACCGGCCCCCTCACCATCCGCGTCTCATCCGTGTGCCGATTCCGGGGTCGGCAGCTCGTGCGCCGTCGGCTGTACGCCGTCGGTACGGGAGCTGCCGATCCTTCGGTGGCCCGGTGCCGGTCACCCCGGCGAGGCGCGGTGATCTCGCGCACCCCGGTGCGGCGACGCCGTAACGCGTCGCCGCACCGGGGCGAGGCATGCCATGACGCGAGGTGTCGTGACTCGGCGCCCCACCGGTCCGAGCCCGATCGGCCAACGCCGGATGGGCCGTTCGCAGAGGTGCGCGCCGGTCGCGGCCCCGCGCGGGCGCGACCGGTCGGTTGCGAGGTCGGTCGGATGCGCGGTCGGTCAGGGGCGGTGGGTCGTTGACGGGCCGGGCTCAGACTCCGACCGGGCTGCCGGTCGCGAGCCGGTTTCCGATGGCGCGCAGGCCGTCGAGGTCGTGGACGTCACCGGGCAGTGCCGCCACCTCGGCCACGGCGACCTCCGGGTGCAGGGCGGTGAACCGGTCGCGCATGCGCTGCTCACGCGCGAGCACCTGCATGCGTTCGGCGTGCAGCCGCAGCAGTCCGGCGGCGAGTAGTTCTGCGGGATCCGAATCGCCCTCGACCGCGGGGGAGTCACCGTCGGGGCTCTCGGGCGTACGAGTGCCAGCTTGCCCGCCCGCACGATCGACAATGCGGCTTTCCTCAAGATTTTCCGCGGCCGCCAGGGCGCGCTCCGCGCTGAGCTGAGCGGCGCCGCTGCCGTGCACCCGGTTCAGCACCAGCCCGGCCAGCGGCATGCTCTCGGCGGCCAGCCGCTCGACGAAGTACGCGGCCTCGCGCAGGGCGTCCCGCTCCGGCGCCGCGACCACCAGAAACGCCGTGCCCGGCGCCTGGAGCAGCCGGTAGGTGGCGTCGGCGCGGGTCCGGAAGCCGCCGAACGTGGTGTCCATCGCCGCCACGAACGTCTGCACGTCGCGGAGCAGCTGCGTCCCCATCAGCTTGCTGAGGGTTCCGGTCATCATCGACATGCCGACATTGAGGAACTTCATTCCCGCCCGGCCGCCGATCTTGGCCGGGGCCATCAGCATCCGGATGAACTTGCCGTCCAGGAACGAGCCGAGGCGCTTGGGGGCGTCCAGGAAGTCCAGTGCGGAGCGGCTGGGCGGGGTGTCCACGATGATGAGGTCCCACTCGTCCCGCGCGCGCAGCTGGCCCAGCTTCTCCATGGCCATGTACTCCTGCGTGCCGGCGAAGCCCGCGGAGAGGGACTGGTAGAAGGGGTTCTCCAGGATCGTGCGGGACCGTTCGGCGTCCGCGTGGGCCTCGACGACCTCGTCGAAGGTCCGCTTCATGTCGAGCATCATCGCGTGGAGTTCGCCGCCGGGTGCCGCGTCGATCCCCTCGACCCGGCGGGGGACGTTGTCCAGCGAGGCGATGCCCATCGACTGGGCGAGCCGGCGGGCCGGGTCGATGGTGAGGACGACGACCTTCCGGCCGCGCTCGGCCGCCCGGACGCCCAGCGCCGCGGCCGTGGTCGTCTTGCCCACGCCCCCGGAGCCGCAGCACACGACGATGCGGGTGCCGGGGTCGTCCAGCAGCGGGTCGGTCTCCAGCAGCGGAGCGGCCTCCAGGGTCATGCGGTGTCCTCGCTTCGTCCACGGCACTCGGGGCGGTCACGGCGGGTGCGGGGCTCGGGGCGGGTGCGGCCGGGCCGGCCGGCGGCGTGGCCCCGGGGGCCGGGCCGGTCGCCGCCCCGGCTCACCACGCTTCCTCCTCGACGCCCTGCTTCCGCAGGTCCCGGGCGAGCCGGTAGAGGCCGGAGAGGTCGCCTCCGTCGCCGAGGAGTTCCAGTTCGTACGTCGGCAGGTCGAGGTCGGCGATGGCCGTCCGCTGCTCGCGCTCCAGCCGGAGGCGCTCGGCGTGCTCGCGGGCCTCCGCCAGCAGCGGGTCGACGAGCCGCTCGGCCAGCCCGCCGCGGCGCGCCCCGCCCAGTCCCGCCTGGGAGAGCGCCTTGGCGACGGCCGTGCGACGGCTGGTGGCCGCGGCCTCCACGGCCTCCTCGTCGAGGACCTGCGGCCGCACCATGTTGATCAGGATGCCGCCGACGGGCAGGCCCGCCTCCCGCAGTTCCGCGACGCCGTCCATGGTCTCCTGGACCGGCATCTCCTCCAGCAGCGTCACCAGGTGGACGGAGGTCTCGGCGGACTTCAGGACGCGCATGACGGCCTGGGCCTGATTGTGTATCGGGCCGATCCGGGCCAGTCCGGCGACCTCGTCGTTGACGTTGAGGAAGCGGGTGATCCGGCCGGTCGGCGGGGCGTCCATGACCACCGAGTCGTAGACCGGGCGGCCGTCCCGGCCCTTCCGGCGCACCGCCTCGCACGCCTTGCCGGTGAGCAGGACGTCGCGCAGGCCGGGGGCGATGGTCGTGGCGAAGTCGATCGCGCCGAGCTTCTTCAGTGCCCGGCCGGCGCTGCCCAGCTTGTAGAACATCTGGAGGTAGTCGAGCAGCGCGCGCTCGGCGTCGATGGCGAGCGCGTACACCTCGCCGCCGCCCGGGGCGACCGCGATCTTCCGCTCCTCGTAGGGCAGCGCCTCGGTCTCGAAGAGCTGCGCGATGCCCTGCCGGCCCTCGACCTCGACCAGCAGAGTGCGTTTCCCCTCCGCGGCGAGGGCGAGCGCGAGAGAAGCGGCGACCGTGGTCTTGCCGGTGCCGCCCTTGCCACTGACGACGTGGAACCTGCTCATGCTGGGGAGCCTAACCAGTGGAGCCACGGGCTACGCACGAGGCTTCGGCCACAGGCATTACAGTCGGCCCCATGACGAAGTGGGAATACCAGACCGCGCCGCTGCTCATCCATGCCACCAAGCAGATCCTCGACAACTTCGGCGAGGAGGGCTGGGAGCTCGTCCAGGTCGTACCGGGCCCGCAGGGCGGGGACTCCCTGGTGGCGTACTTCAAGCGGGAGAAGCAGGCATGAGCGCCGTCGAGGAGAAGCTGAGCTCGCTGGGGCTCACCCTGCCGGCCGTCGCGGCGCCGCTGGCGTCGTACGTGCCGGCCGTCCGTTCCGGCTCCTATGTCTTCACCGCCGGGCAGCTGCCGCTGGTCGAGGGCAAGCTCGGGGTGACGGGCAAGGTCGGCGCCGAGGTGACGCCGGAGGAGGCCAAGGAGCTGGCGCGGCTGTGCGCGCTCAACGCCCTGGCCGCGGTCAAGTCGGCCGTCGGTGACCTGGACCGGATCGCGCGGGTCGTGAAGGTGGTCGGGTTCGTCGCCTCGGCGTCGGACTTCACCGGCCAGCCCGGCGTCGTCAACGGTGCCAGTGAGCTGCTCGGCGAGGTCCTGGGCGAGAAGGGCGTGCACGCCCGGAGCGCCGTGGGTGTCGCGGTGCTGCCGCTGGACGCTCCGGTCGAGGTCGAGATCCAGGTCGAGATCGCGGACTGACCACCCGGACCGACCACCGCCGTACGGATCCGCGCCGCCGCGGGGCGGCGGGCGGCTCCCCGGCCGGTGCCGGGCCGCTGCCGCTTTGCCGCCCCGGGCCGGACCGTTTCCCGGCCCGGCGGCCGCGGGTGCCTCTCGAACATCCCGTCGGAAACGCATAGCATCCGGCCATGTCCACCACGAATGGCCAGTGGTACCCGCCGGAGTGGCCCGACCGGATCCGCGCGCTCGCCGGCGGCGAGCTCACGCCGGTGGAGCCGCGCCGTGCCGCCACCGTGCTGCTGCTGCGCGACACCGAGCACGGGCCCGTCGTCCACATGCTGCGCAGACGGGCCTCCATGGCGTTCGCCGGGGGCGCGTACGCGTATCCCGGCGGTTCGGTGGACCCGCGCGACGAGCGGTCCGTCGGGTGGGCCGGCCCCGCCCCCGAGGCCTGGGCGGCCCGGCTCGGCCTGAACGACGAGGCCGCCGCTCAGTCGGTCGTCTGCGCGGCGGTGCGCGAGACCTTCGAGGAGGCGGGAGTCCTGCTGGCGGGGCCGTCCGCGGACACCGTGGTCGCGGACACCACGGGCGAGGACTGGGAGGCCGACCGGGCCGCACTCGTCGCCCGGGAGCTGTCCTTCGCCGAGTTCCTGGCGCGCCGCGGGCTGGTGCTGCGCAGTGATCTGCTGAGCGGCTGGGCGCGCTGGATCACTCCGGAGTTCGAGCCGCGCCGCTACGACACGTGGTTCTTCGTGGCTGTGCTGCCGCAGGGGCAGCGGACCCGGAACGCCTCCACCGAGGCGGACCGGACGGTCTGGATCCGCCCCGCGGACGCGGCGGCGGGCTACGACCGGGGTGAGCTGCTGATGATGCCGCCCACCATCTCCACGCTCCGGGAGCTGGAACCGTACGGGTCGGCGGGCCAGGCGCTGGATGCCGCGCCCACGCGCGACCTCACCCCGGTGCTGGCGCGGGCGGAGCTGCGGGACGGTGAGATCGTGCTGAGCTGGCCGGGGCACGACGAATTCACCCGGCACATCTCCCCGGCTTCCCAAGCTTCCCAAGCTTCCCAGGCTTCCCCGGCTTCCCCGGCTTCCCCGGCCGAGGGCGGAGCCGCCTCATGACGTACGCAGCCTCCCTGCCCGGGCAGCCGCGCGGCGGGACCATCGCGGGCCCGGCGACGGAGCGTGCCGTCTGCGTGCTGGCCCCGAACCCGTCGCCGATGACCCTGGACGGCACCAACACCTGGATCGTCGCCGAGCCCGACGCGGACCTCGCGGTGGTCATCGACCCGGGGCCGCTCGACGAGGACCACCTCAGTGCCGTGATCGCCACTGCGGAGCGGGCGGGCAAGCGGATCGGGCTGACGCTGCTCACGCACGGGCACCCGGACCACGCGGACGGGGCGAGCCGGTTCGCGGAGCTGACCCGTTCCCCGGTCCGCGCGCTGGACCCGGCGCTGCGGCTCGGGGACGAGGGCCTGGAGGCCGGCGACGTGATCACCACCGGCGGGCTGGAGCTCCGGGTGGTGCCCACTCCCGGCCACACCGCCGACTCGCTCTCCTTCCACCTGCCCGCCGACGGGGCGGTCCTGACCGGGGACACGGTCCTCGGCCGGGGCACGACCATGGTGGCCCACCCGGACGGGCGGCTCGGCGAGTACCTGGAGTCGCTGCGGCGGCTGCGCTCGCTCACCGTGGACGACGGCGTGGACACGGTGCTGCCGGGCCACGGCCCGGTGCTGAACGACGCCCGCGGCGCGGTCGAGTTCTATCTCGCGCACCGCGCGAACCGGCTGGCGCAGGTGGAGACGGCGGTCGAGGCGGGGTACCGGACGCCCGGCGAGGTCGTCGCGCAGGTCTACGCCGATGTGGACCGGTCGCTGTGGCCCGCGGCGGAGCTGTCGGTGCGGGCGCAGCTGGACTATCTGCAGGAGCACGGGCTGATCTGAGCAGGAGCATGGGCTGAGCAGGAGCAGGGGCGTCGGCTGAGCTGCCGGGGTGCCGGCCGTTCCGAGGAGCATGGGCTGATCTGCGGGGGAGCGGGCCGTGCCGAGGGGCACGGGGCCCGTTTCCCGGGGCCGTCAGCCGGACTGCTCACCGGGCTTGCGCTTGCGGTGCGGCATCAGCGGTTCCTGGCTGCGGAGTTCGCGGGCGCGCGGTGCCGGCAGCGGCGAGTCGATCAGGGCGATCACCTCGGCGAGCGAGGTGGCGCCGGTGCCCCGGGTCTCCTGCTCGGCGAGGTGCCGCATGGCGTCCTGCCACCCCTGGGCGTAGCCGGCCTCATGGGCCTGCTCCAGGGCGTCCCGGTGGTGGACGCCGAGCTCCCCGGCGGTCGTCGCGCGGCCCATCTCCAGGAGTAAGCCGGCGAGTTCGCGGGCATCCAGGGTGACCGGCCGGGAGGCGTCGGGGGCGGCGGAGCGTGGTCCGGTGCCAGGGCGGCCGGGTGCCGCCCTGCTCTCGTCCGTGCCCATGAAGTTACCCCCGTTTCTCCCGTTCTCAGCCGGTGCCCGCCCTGCGCCGCTGAGCCTCGGGCTCCTGGGACGGCAGGAACGGGGCCGCAACCTGAAGGAACAGCCCCCGTCGCTCCTCGGGGATTCCGAGCAGCTCGGCAGCTTCCGCCAGTGTGATGTTCCGGCTCCCTGCTGCGCTTTGCCGAGCGTATGCCACGGGCACGGGCAGGTCCTCTTCGGTCAGCTTCCCCGAGCGGATCAGCACGTCCCGCACGGGGACGTCCAGGGCGCGGGCCAGTCCGCGCATGGTCGCGAGGTCGGGCATGCTCTGGCGCTGCAGCAGCCGGGTGACCGCGGCACGGTGCACGCCCGCGTCGTCGGCGACCTTGGACCTGCCGCCGCCGCGCGGGTGGTCGATGTCGTAGCCCCGGGACCGCATGAGGTCCTCCATCCAGGCCGCGAAGTCCTCCAGGGTGTCCTTCGTCACGTCCGCTCCCTCCATCCGCGCACCAGGGTAACGCGCGTGCGCGTGCGAAATGGGCTGGAGGGGAGAGGTGCCCGCGACCTCGCGAAGGGCAAAGCAGGAACGGGCATCGGTAGTTGTGAAGGAACTGTGAGTTGCGTGCGAGTGCGCAACATGAAAAAATCCCTCCGAGCTCGCAAGGTCGTTCGAATCTTGCCCCTTCCCCCCACTCCGTTCCGATTCGGCCTTCCCATCGGAGTGCCCATGCCATCGCACGATCCAGAGGGCTTCGACTGGCGGGCAGGTGCCCGCTGCGCCACCCTCCCCCCGACCGCCGTCTTCTCCCGACGCCCCATCGATGCCGCACCCGCGTTGCGGGCGTGCAACACCTGTCCTGTCGTCGAGTTCTGCCTGCGCGCCGTGGACCCCGCGAACACCTGGTTCGACGGCGTCTGCGGAGGCCGGCTGTGGAGCAACGGCCGCGAGGTGCCGCTGTCATGAGTGAGACCACCGCCGGGAGGGCGACGACTGCCATGAGGGGGATGCCTGCCATGAAAGAGATCTCTGCCATGACAGGGATGCCTGCCACGAGTGGGGTGCCTGTCAGTGGGGCGCAGTCCGGGAGGGCGACTTCCTCTTCGGCGCCCATGGACGGTACGCCGCACCGGGCGGCCCCGGGGGCCGCGCCGGATCCGGCCGCCGAGCGCGCCCGCACCTGGCTCGGTCTGCTGAGCCGCCAGTTCCCGGAGCTGCTCGAAGAGCTCCTCCCGGGCCGCCCCGGGAGCCGGCCCTCGTACGACCTCGCCCCCGCGGACCTCCTCCGGCAGGCCCAGGAGGCGCGCGCGGACCGGGCCGCCGCCGTCTGGAACGCCCGGCACGGCATCACCCCGCTCGGCGGCGGGGCCGCACCCCTGCGGCTGCACGTCTCCGACGCCCTCCGGGACATCACCGACGGCGTGATCGAGCTGGAGGAGGCTGTCCGGGACCGGCTGCGGCTCGGCCGTCCCCGCAAGGCGGACGTGCCGCAGCGGCTGGCGCGGATCGCCGGACTGCTGGACCGGATCGGCGACGACCGGGTGCTCCTGGAACATGTGCTGACGGAGGCCCGGCGGATGGCCCGCCGCTGCGGACAGGCCCTCGGCGAGGCCGAGCCGCTGGTCCGGGTGCGGGGCCGCTGCCCCTGGTGCGACTCGGTGTCGCTGCGCGCCTTCCCCGTCCGGCGGGCCGTGCTGTGCATCAACCCGGCCTGCCGCTGCGCAGACGAGGAGTGCGGCTGCGCGGACAGCCCGGCGTACCGGCACACCTGGCCGGAGGACCGCTGGACCGAACTCGCGGACATGAGCGGCACTCTGCCGCAGGACCTGCTCACCGCGGTGACGGGAGACGAAGCATGATCGCGGGACTGCTCACGGGCGCCCTCGCCGCCCTGGAGGTCGAGGTGTCGGCGGCGACGATACGGAAGTGGGTGCAGCAGGGGCACCTGCGGCCCGCGGGCAAGCGCGGACGGGCCCAACTGTTCCGCCTGGAGGACGTGTTCGCGGCCGAGCGCCTCACCCGGCGAGGCGCTGGACGGGGCGGGGCGGGGGGTGTGCGGGTGTAACGGCAGTTCGTCAGTCCGTCACCCGCCCCGCCCACGGCTACCAGCACGCTGCCCTCACCGCATCTTCGATGCGGTGAGGGCAGTTCGTCGTCTACGGGGCGTTGGGCCGGGCCGACCGCTGGGGCACGGGTTCACGTCGGGCCGCCCATCGGCTGGTCCAACCGGTTCCGGAAGTGCTGCCCGAGTGGCTGCACTGGTCCCCGATCTCTTTCGGGACAGCGTTGGTTGCGCGCTCGCACGATCTCGTTCACACTTGGTGCAGCGGCGGAGCTGTGCCCGACACCGGGCAACGGTCCGCCGTTTCGCATGTGCGCGGCTCGCCGTCCGTACTCCTTCCTCCATCCGCACGGACGGCGGCCGCGCGCTTCTCTCCTGCCACCGCTTCCGACAAGGAGCCCGCATGTGAGTGATGCCCTGATCGCTTTCCCCGATGTGGAACGCCTCGTCGTCGACCACCTCAAGGACCGTCCCGAGCTGGCCGGGGTGACGGTCGACAACCGGCCGCCCGCCGGCTTCAACGGCACCCAGAAGGCCGTGCTGGTCTCACGGACCGGCGGGGCCTGGGTGGACGACCAGCATCTCGACCAGCCCCTGGTGGACCTCGAGGTCTACGGGCCGGACAAGACGGCCGCGCACGGCGTGGCCCTGGCCGCCCGCGCCGCACTGCTCCAGGCGCGCGGCACGACGTACGGGAGCGCGTACGTCACCGATGTCGTCGAGGCGGACGGCCCGCGCTGGCTGCCCGACTACAACCGCCCCGCGGGCAACCGCTACCTCTCCACCGTGCGGCTGCTGATCCGTACTGCGTAATCCGTACCGCGTGATCCGCACGCCCGATCCGCACGCCTGATTCGCACGCGTGATCCGCACGCCTGATTCACATCGCCTGAGGCACAGATTCGCGCCTCTCTCCTACGGGCCCTGCCGGAACGATCCGGCGGGGCCTTTGCCATACCCACCTGATGAATGAGGAGTTCACATGGCAGGCAACAAGGGTTCCGAGATTCGCGTCGCCGGTTCCGGGCGGGTGCTGGTCGCCGCCCCGGGCAAGGCCGCCCCGGTCGACACCGCCGCCGCGTGGAGCGCCGACTGGATCGACCTCGGCTACACCACCACCGACGGCATCAAGTTCAACAAGAAGGACAAGATCGACCCGGTCGACACCTGGCAGTCGGTGAGTCCGGCGCGGTTCATCTACTCCGACCGCGACCTGACCGTGAAGTTCCAGCTCCTCCAGCTGAACAAGGACACGCTGCCGTTCTTCATGGGCGGGGACGCGGTGGCCGCCGGCGCCGCCGCGGGGCAGTTCAAGTACGACCTGTCCGCCGAGCCGAAGAAGGACGAGCGGCAGCTCGGCATCGAGTTCACCGACGGCGGGGCGGCGACCTACCGGTTCATCATCCCGCGCGGTCAGGTCACCGAGACCGAGGAGATCTCGTTCACCCGCACCGGTGCGGTGAAGCTCGGTGTCACCTTCACCGCGCTGGCCGTGGAGGACACCACCAAGCCGCTGGCGACCATCCTGATGAAGGACCCGTCCTACGCGTAACCGACGGGTGCGGGGCGGCTCTTCGGAGCCGCTCCGGTCCGCGCGAGCACACACCGTTCCCCGTCGGTGGCCCCTCGCGCCCCTCGCGTCATGGCACGGGCCGGCCCTCCCCCGTGGGCCTCTGCCCGTCCGTGCGGCGGCGCGCGATTCCGGTGCCTGGCGCGCGTTTCCGTGCCGCCGCAACGGCAGCTCCTGTGGCGCCGTACGGC